>CALWBG010000018.1 GCA_944375975.1 uncultured Roseburia sp. | reverse complement strand
AGCGCTTCTTAAGTAAGCGATCCAAAGCGGAAGCGTCTTGTTTTCCGCCTTTGTCAGTACCAAAGACGGGGAGAAATAATTGTTCCAGCTTGCCGTAAAGCCAAAAATCATCTGCACCGCAAACGCAGGCTTTAAAATCGGCGCAATAATACAGTTAAAGGTATGAAATTCACCGGAACCGTCAATTCTCGAAGCCTCTACTATTTCTCTGGGCAGCGAACTCTCCATATACTGCTTCATAAAAAATACACAGGCGGGTGCCGCAATGGCCGGAATAATCAGCGGTATAAACGTATCCTTCATGTGCAGCGCCGTAATCAGCTTGACAAACCCAAGCGCGCTTACCTGCGTCGGAATCGTCATAATCAGCAGAATAAATACAAACGCCGCTTTCCGCAGCTTAAATTCATAGATATGAATCGCATAGGCCGTCATGGCAGAAAAATATACCGATAAAACCGTGGAGCAGGTGGCGACAATTAAACTGTTCAACAGACCTCTGACAATTAAAATGGTCTCATTGTCCAATACATTTCTGATATTTCTAAGCAGAGCTGTTCCTGGAATCAGCGTAAACGCCCTCTGAATATCCACATGATGCCTGGTGGAATTGACAAGCAGCATCAAAAACGGAAACAGACATACCACGGATAACAGAACCAGCACCACATAGCATCCAGCTCTTCTGAGATGCAGGCTTGTTCCTCCATTTGCTTTCTTTTTCATTTTAATTCCCTCCCTCAATTTTTCCGCTGTTTGCTGATAAAATAAAATACAACCAGACTCAATGCCCCTGTAATGATAAAGAGTATCACGGAAAGGGCGCCGGCCATACCATAGTTTTTGCTGTACAGATGATTATTCAGATACATAATTAAAGTCATTGTCGTCCGGTCCGGACCGCCTTTTCCGTTCGTCAGAATCTGAGGAACATCAAACATCTGAAGTCCGCCGATTAAGGATGTTACCGCCACGTACGCCAAAATCGGACGAAGCAGCGGCATTGTGATTCTCTGAAATACCTGAAACGGTGTCGCCCCGTCTACCTCTGCCGCCTCAAAAAGGCTCGGGTCGATTCCCATCATTCCAGCCATCAAAAGAATTGTCGTATTTCCAAACCACATAAGAAAATTCATCAGTGCAATCAATCCCCGTGATCCGGCGGTGCTTGAAAGGAAATGAATAGACTCTGTAGTAATTCCCGCCTGCTGCAGCAGCATATTGACAGGACCGTTATTAGAAAATAATGTAAAAATCAACATGGAAAATGCGGATGCCATAATTAAATTCGGCATATAGATAACCGTTTTAAAAAAACCACTTCCCCTTAATTTTAACCGCGAATTTGTAAACCATGCTGCAAGCAAAAGCGATACCAGAATCTGTGGTATAAAACCCAGCGCCCACATAATCAATGTATTTTGTGTATATTTAAGCAAATCTCCTTCTGTAAAGAGTTTTACATAATTTTCGAAGCCGACAAAATTAGGTCCGATTGTATTTAACCCTGACATATAATTTTCAAACACGCTGTAATAAAAAGTAGAAAGCAGCGGACCTAACGAAAAAACCGTATATACCAGGAAAAACGGAAGCATAAAAATATAGCCCCACTTAGAATAGCTTACATGTTTCTTTTTCTTATTTTTATACATAAACCTTCCTCCTCAGATATTTGGGGGAGAGCCCTCTCCCCCCCGTATCTGCCTTGACAAATGATTATCTAGAAAGTTCCGGATAGCGCTCCATAACCGCTGTATAGAAATTATCAAGCGCTTCCTCCCTCGTTACGTTCCCCTCAAAGTACTCATGGAACGCATTCTGAATGCACTCGTTGCAGCCCTGGTCATAATCACTGATATTGCTCATATCAATTTTCTTGGCAGCCTCGGAAAAAAGTGCAATGTGATTCTGTCCTCCCAGGAAGTCAGAGGAATAATCGCTGTTTGCAATCTCCTCCATTGCAGCCTGATTGTTGGTATAATCCTGTGTATCCAAAGTAATCTGCTTCATGGTTTCCTGATCACAGGTGAGTCTCAGCATCATATCCTTAATAAACGGAATGTTGTCTGTCCCCTGTGCCGCACAGATCCAGGTACCTCCCCAGTAATACGGAACCGGTCCTTCGCAGCAGGCATAATCGCCGTAAATACCGTTTCCAACCGCCTGTTCTCCTTCCGGGTCTGCCAAAGAGTTGCCAAGCAATGTGAAATTGATTCCCCAGGTAGAATAAAAGAAGCCGAATACTTTTCCATCCGGACCCTGGTCTGCGCTCCACTCCGGCGCCCAGAGCGTGGTTTTATTGTTATATCCCTTCTCCGTGTATTCCATTGTCTGATCAATCCATTTATTAATCTGGTCATCAATATTAATTTTCCCGTCCGTCACCCAAGGCGCGCTCATATTGTTGGAAAACGCGCGGAAAGAATCATCATACCCGGAAAGCATATAATATCCGTACTCATTCATTTTTTGCGCTGTTTCGTCAAACTTATCCCAGTCGCTTAAGTAACTTTGTACCTCAGCCGGATCATCCGTTCCCAGCACTTCCTTTGCAATCGATCTGCGGTATGCAAACAGCCCCGGCGTTGCCTGCCATGTAGTACCCATCTGTGCGCCGTCTACGCTGACAATATCCTTCGTATACTGATACTGCTGCGCCAAATCCTCCTCCGTCAGTCCGATATCTTTTACAACATCTAACGCGTATCCTGACTTGGTGTACTTGCTCGCATAATCAGCCTCAATCAAAAATACATCCACCTTGTCATCGGCCGCTGCAGCTTCCTGACCCATCAGCGCCTGGTCCAGGTTATTCTGGTAAGCATTATTCTCATTTGCCACAATAACGAAGTTTACTTCCACTCCATGTTTCTCCGCAAGATCGGCCGCATATGCCTCATAGCGGCTCTTAAACTCATCATTCCAGCAATAAATGTTTACCACCTTTCCCTGTTCCTGTGTTTCAAGATCTTCACTTTCTGGATTTTCCGTTTCCGCGTCACCCCCGTTTTCTGCTCCGGCATTGCCCCCGGCCACATTCGTACTATTTGCTTCAGATCCACATCCTGCCGCCATTCCTGTAAGCATGGCAGCCACCATCAACAGACTTACAACTTTTCTTTTCATAGCATCCTCCAAATTCTTTATTTGTTGTTTTATTACAATGCAATTATACAAATACTTCCGCCGGGCTGATATCAAATCGCTTGCAATTATATCAAAATCATGTCATCATATAAAAAAAGCAGTCCATGCTTCACAATACAATGCTGTACGAGGAAAAATTATGTTGAAGTCAGAATGGTACAAAGAAGAATTAGCAAATGAAGAATCAGAAAAGAAACACCGCTCCCTTGCGGAAGAATATTCTTTCTTTCAGGCAGTAAAAGACGGCAATATGGAGGTCGTAAAACAAAATTGCCAAGAAGAGGCATTTACAAATCCGGACGGAATGGGAGTGTTATCAAAAAATGCCCTCACCAATATCAAATACCATTTTGTTATTACCGTGGCTCTCATTACCCGCTACTGTATAGAGGGTGGCATGGAAACGGAACAGGCTTACCGGCTCAGTGATTTTTATATCATAAGAATGGATGCCTGTAGCAGCATCCGGGAAGTTTCTGACCTGCACCACGTTATGGCTCTGGATTTTACCGGAAAAATGCGTCTGTTACAAAAAAATGCCATTCTCTCGAAACCGGTATCACAGTGCGTAGACTATATTTATGCGCACATCAATGACCGGATTACCATCGAGGCCCTGGCGGCGCATACCTCACTCTCGCCCAGCTATCTTTCCAGACTCTTCAAACAGAATCTGGGGATTTCCGTAAGCGACTATATCCGTGAGAAGAAAATAGAGAAAGCGCAGAATCTTCTGCGCTTCTCTGATTTTAGTTATATTGAAATTTCCAATTATCTTTCTTTTTCGTCCCAGAGTCATTTTATTCAAACCTTTGAACACTATGTTGGTATGACTCCCAAACAGTATCGGAACACAAAATATAAAAGCTCATGGTAGGGGAATCTCTGTGTTTTGCTTTTCCTACCCTAATTTCACCATAATTTGGTGCTCCGTTTCATCCAGTCTGTCAATCCATTGACGTGGAATTCTGACCATTCTGCCCATTGGAAGTTCCAGGCGTTTCCCATCGAGCAGTACCTCACAGATTTCATAACTTCCGAATTCCTTTTTCAACGGATTCTGGTACGTAAGATGAAACTTCCTGCCCTGGAACGGAATCACTGCTGAAACATCAACATAATCGTCAAACTGTTCTTTCAACAGCCGCGGCTCTATCACCAGATCGCCTTCCCTCCCGCAAAATCCATACACCTGGGTAATCAGCGTCAGCATATACCAACTGGCGGCTCCCGTTAAATAAGTATACTTTCCTTCTCCCCTCGCATCAAAATATTCCGGAATACCCGGATACATCACACTGACTTCACTATTCATGGACTGGCGCAGCAGTGCTCTTAACGCCTTGTTTCCTTCCCTTGCAAATCCTCTCCTGTAAAGAGCATTCGCATACATCACTGACATATGAGAAAATACCGCTCCATTTTCTTTTTCACCGTATGCAAACCCAAACATTCTTCCCAAATCAAACTTTTCTTCCTTAAAGTCTGTATTCAGCCGATAGCCTCCGATTTCTTCCTGATAGAGATAGGCATCTGCACTCTCACATATGGCGCGTACCTGATTGTCATCCGCCACACCCCCCATAATGGAAAATACCTGTCCGGTCAGCATCATGCGGACGTTCCCGTCAAACATACCCTCCACGCGTCTTCCCTCATTATCGTAATAGCCGTTAAACCATCCTCTGCCTTCTTCATCCGTCACCCATTCGTTTTTCCGGATATAATCCGCATACCATTCCGCTTTTCTTCTCAAATCGGACACCAGATCTGCAATGGAAATTTCCGCCTGCTTTCCCGAGATGTTGTGCCGGCAGGATTTCAAATAAGACGAAAGCACTTCCTTTTTTGCTTCCACCGAAGCGTAAACTTCGGTGTCCTGCCCAAGCAGCGTTGCCATTTCCGCAGCTATTTTCACAAACTTTCTTCCCGTTCTTTCCCGATAAATGAGCAGAGCATCCGCAATATCCTTTAAATTTCCAATGTAGGCGCAGGTAAATGCCACGCTTTCTCCCTGCTCCGGCGCCATATCCAGCGCGTCATTCCAGTCTGCTCCCCGCAGACGGATGCTGTGATGTTCTCCCGCCTCATAAAAGGCGCAAAGGTTCTGTAGGAGGATATGCTCTAAAATACTGCCTTGATATACCTCCCCCTCCTGTGTTCTCTGCCTCATCCCATACTCTGTATTCCATTCCTCATCCCGACTTTCACCTCTTTGCGTCTGTGGGTCTTTAAAATAGGGAACACACTCATCGAGAATTTCAAAATCTCCGGTCTGATCCAAATAAAACTTTGTCGTGACGAAAGGCCAATAGGCATGATCCATCCATACCCTGGTAATATTATTCCGGTCAGCGACAAATTCACCTGGCCTGCTTCCTATAATCGTCGCATTTGTCCCATCGATACGGACACCGGAAAAGCTGTTGAGAATCATGGAACGTACCCCGCCCGGATCCATGATTAAAAGAGACAGGCAATCCTGCCACAAATCTCTCCAGCCTCTTCCTCCTTTCCCGTAATCATGGTACGGAAGAAACGAGCAGCCATAGATTCTTCTTAATATCGGCTGAAAGCAAATCCACTTTAAGTAACTGTCCTCCTGCTTATCTCCCGTATGAAAGGATACATTGACCAGATCGTTCCAATACTTTTTCGTATGCTCAAAGGCTTTCATAACCTTTTCCTTCGTATCAAAATCACGTAGCACAGCGGAAAGCATCTCCTTATCCTCCGTTACGCCAAGCATAATCGTATAGCTTCTGCTTTCTCCCGGAGCCAGTGTAATCTCAGGAAATACGATACCACCCATAGCTTCCATACCGCTCTTCTTTATTCCTGGCGGACACCCCTTTTTCCCTTCTTTTAGCGCTTCGGGAGCAAGGAAGGTTCCCCCTGCTCCCACAAACTCTTTCACCGTAGGGAAAAAGCTTTCCGGACAGTCTCCAGCCTCCTGGTTGCCAAACACAAAATAAGTTTTTTTATTTTTCCGATGTCCCCGCTCATCAAAGGACAAAACCGGCGTACATTTCACCCCATGCTCCGTTGTCTCTATTCTGTTCAGCAGAGAAGTAACATGACGGTGATCCCTTAAATTATCCGCACTCCTTCCATACAAAGGAATTGCCCCGACAATCTGAATCGTCAGCGCCTCTTCTCCCTGATTGCGCACCTCTGTCTGCATGAGTTCCATCGGATAGCCAAGCGGTGCAAACAGGCGGACGAAAGCACTGATCGGATATTGTCCCAAACTCCGCTTTACTTCCTGCCACATAAAGCCTGCATGCAGTTCTGTCTCATCTTCCTTTCCCAAAAATCTTTCATATTCTGCCTGTGCGGATACACCCGTCAGCGAGCAGTAAACCTTTCCGTTAATTTTGCACCAGATATTCCTTGTACTCCGATTATTATGTAAATTCTCCACACTGACCGGTTCCAGTACAAAAGTGTTTTGATCTGTCTTGCAGTCTCCTCCAAAACTCTGTGTTACACTGCTTTTGATCCCATCCTCATTGGCAACCGGAAGATACAGAACCGACTGCGCCTTGGGACTGTGAATGAAAAATTCCCCATTCTCTCCGTTAAACCGAATTGTATTGTCTCCCATAAATTGTACTCCTATCCAGCCTATGAAATATACAGTTTTACATTTGTCATGTCTGTCATTTTTTCAAACGGAATATAATTTTCCTCCATCTGCTCGCCATTGACCACGAGCTTGGTACACCCGGATTCTTTATGACCCGGATTATATACCTCTATATGAAGATGTTTTCCACGGAAATCCTTTTCAACAATAAATTGCTCCCAATCCCCCGGAATGGCAGGTGAAATACAAATGCCATAAAAATCGGGACGTATTCCAAGAATCCCTTCCACACACCCGACCATAACAGTGGAAGCCGTACCGGTCAGCCAATGGACATGGGAACGTCCAAAATGCGGGCTGTCTTTTCCCTCCGTAAACTGTCCGTAACAATACGGCTCTAATTTTCGAATCTCCGCCCTGTCATTCTGAGCTGACGGCGCATTCTCCATAAAATACTCAAACGCTCTGTTGCCGTGCCCGCGCAGCGCCTCCGCCAAAATAAGCCACCCCTGGGTCTGCGAAAAAATTCCCGCATTTTCCTTTACGCCTGGATTATAGATGACGGCAAGCGCCCCTTCAAAAGCATGCAGATGATAAGGCGGATCCATAAGTATTGCTCCGTACTCTGTGTTTAACCGCTCATGCACCATTTCAAGCGCAAGGTCGGCCTGCTCTTCAGAGGCAAGTCCGCTGATAACCGCCCAGCTTTGCGGATTTAACCACATATTGGCCTCGGGATCCGTTCTCTTTCCGATCACCTCTCCCTGCCCTGTAAATCCGCGGATAAAGCGATCCTCATTCCAGCAAAGCTGCAGAACACGCTTTCCGAACTTCTCTTTTTCCTCCTCCAAAAATGCAATATAGTCCGTATCTTCCTTATATTCGGCAAATTTCTTTAAAATATCCAGCGCAAAATAGAATTGAAGTGCCACAAAAGTTGATTCTCCATCTTTGCCAAGTCTCAGGCAGTCATTCCAATCCGCATAAAGTCCGGCTGGCATTCCATGGTTTCCAAGATGATTCATGGAGAAACTGATTGCACGCTTTAAATGTTCATAGACTGTCCCCTCTCCCTTATTTGCAAAAGGAATTACTTCATCCATGAAGTCCATATTTCCGGACTCTGCAACATATTTGTATACAGTCGGAAAAAGCCACAGCGCATCGTCTGCCCGGTAAGCCGGATGACCTGTTTCTTTCACATAGGACGCGTCATCCGGCGTATCCTCATGTCCGGCATGATGCGTAAATTTCACCAGGGGTAATCCGCCGCCATTATCTACCTGCGCAGAAATCATAAACCGGATTTTTTCAAGCGCCATCTCCGGGGCAAGGTGAATAATTCCCTGAATATCCTGTACGGTATCGCGATATCCGTAACCATTGCGCAGACCGCAATAGATAAAGGACGCCGCCCTTGACCAGATAAATGTCATAAAGCAGTTGTATGCATTCCAGGTATTGATCATAGTGTTAAATTCTGCGCTTGGCGTCTGTACCTGAAAATGAGACAGCTTTCCATGCCAGTAAGAAATCAGCTCGTTTAACTCTTTTTCGCACTCCACCCCCGGCTGCTCATATTTTTTACAGATCTCTGCCGCTTCCGCGTCATCCTTCATGCCAAGAAGAAATGCGATATCTTTTGTTTCTCCGGGAGCCAGCAAAATAACGGCAGAAAGTGCGCCGCATCCATTTTCGTTGTAACACATTTCTCCCGACAATTTTCCCTGCTCTACCCCGACGGGATTATGGTATCCATGGTAACGCCCCAAAAAATGTTCCCTGTCCCCACAGTATGAATCCACCTGTGCGCCGCTTAATGCAAAAAAACGATAAATGGCAAGTTTTTGATCCACTTCCTCGCCCTCTTTTGCCCAATCAAGGTTTCCATGAATCACCTGACAGATCCTGTTGTCATGGAATTTCGTGCGGGTAATAAACTGTGAATACTGGAGATTGACCTGATCCTGCTCATAATTGTTATGATTTGTAAATTCCGCATAGCCTGTAATGGTAAGTTCTCTCGGCACATCAGACAGATTGGTAAGCTTTAAATTCCATACTTCGTAGGTCTGGTTCAGCGGAACATAGAACAGCGCCTCCGAACGAATAGCGCTGTAATCTGCCAGCATCTTTGTGTAGGCAGTACCGTGACGGCATTCGCTCTGGTACTCCTTCAGATCCTTTCCTACCGGCTGCCAGGAAGCCGACCAGTAATCCCCGCTTTTATTATCACGGATATACATATATCTTCCCGGCTGATCAAACTGATTGAATATGTATCTTAACACACGGCCGTTCGCTCCCGACTTTGCAAAACTGTACCCGCCGGCATTATTTGAAATCAGCGCTCCGTATTCCGGCGACCCCAGATAATTAGCCCAGGGAGCCGGTGTATCCGGTTTTGTAATCACATATTCTCGTTTTTCATCGTCAAAATATCCGTATTTCATTGTATCCTCCTCAAAAATCCTTTTGACAGCTATTGTATGGATTTCGAAAAGGAATGCATATCAAATTGTTTGCCAAAATATCAGATACATGTCATAAGTTGTTTTGCTCACACATCGCGCATTATTTTCTGTGCAATATTCCATTATTTTCCATATTTACAAGAACCGCCAGCGCAACCGGAAATACAATCATTCCTGCAATTCCGAAAAGCTTCAAACCGATAAACATCGCAATGAGAGTCGCGAGCGGGTGCAGGCCAATCTGCTTTCCCACAATTTTAGGCTCTATCGTATTTCGTATCGCAGTAATGATAATGTATAAAACCACAATTCCGATTGCCAGCGGCACATTTCCCATTACAAGCAGTATCACAGCCCACGGAAGCAGAATACCCCCTGTCCCAAGAACCGGCAAAATATCAAAAACCGCAATCCCAAGGGCCAGTAAGATAGCATACGGTATCCGCAGCATAAGCAAGCCGATACTCAGTTCAACAAACGTCAGGGAAAACAGCAGGGAATAGGATTTTATGTATATGAAAATTACATTTTTCATATAATCCACTCCTTTTTTTACCGCGGCCTCCTTTCCGGCAGGTATCCGTCTTTGAAAGAAAGCCGTTATTTTTGGAAAATCTGCTGCCATAAAAAAGGTTGCCACTACCGTCACTACAAGCTTCACGACAAAGCCTGGTATCCCAGTAACTCCTCCCGACAGCCATTTTACCGCATTCACCGAAAAATCAGAGATATATTGCCCCATATTCTGTGAAATTTCCGTAAATACGCCCTCTATCTGCTGTGATGCCGCAGCATCAACGGATGATACCGCCTCCTCCAGAGAAGCGGCCAGCTCTCCTATCAGCGGTACTATTTTTTCATTGTAAACCGACGGAGCGGCCACTACCATACCTCCTATCCCTTTCACCGCTTTCGTACCAAGAATGATAACGATGAAAAACAAGACGGCATAAAAGGCGCCGCACAGCAAAATGGCAGCTATTCTCCTCCTTTGTTCTGATTCTTTCCCCAGTTTTTTTGCCGGCATCTGAAGGAGCGCCGCAAGCAGAAAAGCAATCAAAAACGGCACCAGCGCAGGCAGGACAAATTTGCAGACGCCGAATGCCGCCGTTCCAATCATAGCATAGAATATGACATTTATAATAAAATTCTTCTTTTTTTCCATCTCGCTTCCTTCTTTATACCGGATTGCAGATAATTTCTTTCAGACAGCTCTGTCTGCCCAGCTCATCGGGCAGATCATTCGGGAGATACCATGAGGCATCCTTCCGAAAATCTATAAGCTTTCCCGCAAATTTTTTCCTCCGTCAACCTGTCCTGTCCGTACATTATCTATGTAAGCCACAAAGCGGTATCCGCCAGCGTTTCTTCCATCGGTCTGGGCGCGTACCCGAAATCCCTGGCCGCCTTCGCATGGCTGAAATTACCGTTGCTTCCGAGCGTATATACGGAGTAAGGCGTAATCAATAACGGAAGCCGCATAGTTCGGCACACCTTTTCACAGAACGGTGCGGCCCACCGGATTGCTTTCAGCGGAATACTGCCGCACACTTTCCTTTTTCCCGAAATATTGCTCAATATATCAAACATCCGCTTTACAGAAAGATACTCTCCTGACAGAATATAAGACTCTCCCTGTTTTCCCAGCTCTGCACAGTTTATGATTCCCTCCGCGACATCCCTCACATCCACAAAATCATATCCCCCTTCTATTGCAGTGGGAAAATATCCTCTCAAATACAGCCGTATCGTCTCTGTCATATAACCTTTCGCGTCATCTCCAGGTCCGATGATGCCGGACGGATGCACAATAACGGCATCCAGCCCCTTTTGCGCGGCCCTTTTTACATAAGCAGTCGCTTCGGCCTTGGTTTTTCCGTATATTCCCTTTACCAAAGAGGCAGAGAAGCGGTTTGTTTCTCGGATAACCTGCCCTTTTTCTTTCTCAGGTATTGCATGGACAGAGCTTACATACACAAGTCTTGAAATACCATATTTCTCACATAAATCGACGATATTCCTCGTGCCGTCTACGTTTACTTCCCAGATTTCTTTTTCTTTTGAAGCAATCGTTACTAAGCCGGCGCAATGAATCAGAACCGCCCTTTTCCCCTTTGCCTGTTCAAAAAATTTATCCAGTGTATATACTCTTGTAATATCGCCTATCACATAATTTACACCTTCCAGCAAATTTGTCTTATCCCCCGGAAGCCTCAGTCCGACAACCTCCTTTCCCTGCTCCAGTAATCCTTCCGCAATCGTATGGCCTAAGAACCCGGTTGCTCCCGTAATTAGGAAAATTTCTTCCATAGTAAATCTCCTTTCCAAAAAAAAGGCATTTACGGCATGGTTTCTATGCCGCAAATGCCCGGCATCCTTTGTTTCTGAAATGCCTTACAAATACTCTTCATCCCTGTACTTCTTCCAGCATAACAATCCTGCTCCTGCTGCAATCAGCGCAATCAAAACTACGATTCCCTTCTTATTTATCTTCCCCATATTGTTCTCCCTTCTCTATCGGTTTACCGCACACCGTCCGCAGGCAGCGCAGCCTCCCGCTGCATCCTTTTCCTCCTTCGCACGCCTGGATTCTTCCCAGAGACGGTCTGCAACCGGAGCCCATTTTTCTGCTGCTTCCACACACTTGTCCGAAAATTCCTTTGCCGATTCCAGATTCTGATAATCCGTACTCTTAGCTCCGCTCTTTTCCACAATTTCCGTGAGTCTTCCGGGATTATCCAGCACCGGACACGGCCTTAACATATTTTCATTCCACGGCTGATTGTCGTGATAACCCATAAACAGCGGCGACTGATATGCCTCCAATAATGTCTTTTCCCTGATGTTCGAATCCGAGTAATGTATAAATGCGCAGGGCTCAATATCGCCGTTTGCATTGATATGTAAATATTTCCGTCCGCCTGCGATACAGCCTCCTACATATTCTCCGTCATTCCAGAAATCCACGGTAAACAGCGGCTTTGTCTTACGATATTCCCTGATTTTGTGGTACATCATCTCACGCTGCTCCGCCGTCGCAATCAACTCCTTTACCGCGCCTTTCCCCACCGGCATATAGGTAAAAAACCATGCAAATTTGGCTCCCATGTCAACCATCTGGTCAAAATATTCCTCACTGCCAATCACTTCCGCATTTGCGCTGGTATAGCAGCAGGAAATCCCGAATGGCAGCTTTTTCTCCTTTAAAATATTCATGGCGCGGATAATCTTCTGGTAAGTTCCATCGCCGCGGCGGGAATCTGTCGCCTCCTCAAAGCCCTCAATACTGATTGCCGGAATAAAATTCTTTACACGCAGCATCTCGTCCGCAAATGCTTCATCAATCAATGTTCCATTGGTAAATGTAGAGAATACGCAGTCGGGATGCTCCTCACAGAGACGGATGATGTCTTTTTTGCGCACCATCGGCTCACCGCCGGTAAAGAGATAGATATAGGTGCCAAGCTCTACACCTTGCTTTACGATATCATCCATTTCCTCATAGGTCAGGTTCATATGATTCCCATACTCCGCCGCCCAGCAGCCGGTACAGTGCAGGTTACAGGCACTCGTGGGATCCATCAGAATCGCCCAGGGAATATTACAGTTGTACTTCTTCTGATTTTCCACCTGCCTCTGGTAGCCCAGCAGACAGCCGTTGATGATGAAATTCTCAAACAGACGGTTTCTCACCTCTTTGTCAATATCCTTCCAAAGACTCATAATAAGCTGATACCAGTTGTTGTCCTTATCCTCAATCACCTTGCGGACAGCGGCTCGCTCTACAGCCAATGTATTCTTTACATCAAATCTGTCAAACCAGTCCGCCAGCTTTGGAAGATTGGTTTCCGGGTCCTTATCCAGATAACCCAGCGCCTTTTTTACTGCAAATGCTTCCATGCTCTCAATAATTGCCATTTTCTTTTGTTCTCCTTTTCTTTTTATGTTGCATTTACTTTATTCCATATTTGTTTTTGTTTTATGTAATAATTGTTTGAGAATTATTAATTCTCCAAAAACGCTTCCCTTAAATTCATCTGTTCTGTGTCAAATCTGACGCAGCAAAAGCTTTCGTCTCCGGCCTCTTCATAACCGGAAATATTTTTTTCACTCTCCCATTCCAGACAGGCATAAGTCTCCTGATCTACGGCAAATTGATATTTCTGCTCAAAATTGATTACCTTGACGGAAATAGAATATAGATTGCAGTTTCTTCCGGCAACAACACCTTCTCCTATATATTCTGAAATTCCTCCCGTATTCAGATTCGACTTTTGTACATATTCATCAAAATCCTCTGTCAATTCATCAATATAACCGGATTGATACTTTTTATCTTTCTGCTCTGTCGGTTCACCATTCTCCCATTGATACAAAACATAATTGTTTCCATCCTTTATAAACAAATATTCTTCACCGTCTTTATAATATACGTTACCTTCCGCATCCACCGCTTTGGAAATGGTTTCTACGACACCATTTTCTTTGGCAACCTCATAAGAAATAAAATACTGTTCAGGAAGCCTGGCAACATAATTTACTGCCTCCTCAGAGCTTACAACCTCCTCCTGTACTCTAACCGATAAAGGACTGCATCCGGTCAAATGCAAAGCAAGCAGTGCGCCTGCCAATACGCCCGCTGTTATTTTTTTTATCATTTCCGCCTCCTACACGTTTACACGCAATTCAATATTGCCCCTTTCATCACGTTTATTTTATTGATGAGCCCATTATGCGGTATCTTTATTTCAGATATGTCAGAATCGTGTTTGAGAATTATTAATTGGAAGCTTTTTCTGCATTTTTTACCGTATCTTTCGCCGATAATGCGACACCCCTAAAGCATACCGTTAAAACCTCATCTGTTTGTAAATACTCTCCTCTGCCGTAACAAAACCCGTTGACACAAGCCCGGAACCAACAAAAATAATATATAAAAAGCAGAGAGCCTTTCATCTTATGAAAACTCTCTGCCTTATCCCTCGTTGTTGAATACCTGATTTTATCATTTTATTAAAAGGAGCCTTGACTGCTCAAGACTCCTCACAGATTTATTTATCATGGCGAAATATCTGCTCATTCCATTTCGGATGCGGCAGCAGCATATAATCCGATGCCCGGTTCCCGGCCCGTGAGAGTATACCGCTACATCCGTCCCGCAGATACTGGCATACAAATTTTTCACTACAATATCAAAATCGCCGGCTTTCGGCGTCTTAAGCTCTCCGAGTAAGATATTCTTCTTTCCGTTATAGATTGCTGCCCGCATCCTGGATTCCTCCCTTTTTTCCTAATAATCTGCTGCCTTTTTCACAGATTTCATAAACCTCGTCATATTTATCCTCAATCAGCGGATTGACTATTTCTGTCCTTTTTGAAACGATAGCTTTATAGAAAAAATAAGGCAATATCCAGCCTGCGAATCCGGGAACCGCAAGCAGGACGCACAGCCAGATGATTGGCGGCGACGCCGTCACGGCAAAGGTGGAGCCTGCCATAAATATCGTCCCGGCTATTCCGACTGAAATGGAAATGGTCTTTGCCAGGCTCATCTTCGACTTTTCCAGCGTTTCAATCTGACGCATACAATCCTCAAAATTTCTCTGAAGCCTGGTCAGTTCCGCTTTATTCATAATCTTCCGGTCACGCTTAAAACGAAGGAGCACGCTTTCTCCATTCCGTGACAGAGCAACATTATTACGCACATGGGGTATATTTTGCATATACGCCGTGTTCAGATTTTCATCCTGCTCCCATCCGAAATTTGCATATCCGTCTATATACATGGACGCCCTGGTGCAGTCCGCTTTGACTTCCATATATTCATACCCGACATAATGCTCTGAACTTTTTTCTATCATCGTCATCTTCTATTCACTTCCTCCCTGCGGACAGGCAGACGTACGGTAAAGGTACTGCCTTTTCCCGGATCGCTTTCCACCTGTATCGTTCCGTCAAACATCCGTACAATCTGCAGCACAAGGGCAAGCCCCAAACCATTTCCGTTTGCGGAGTGAGAAGTGTCTCCCTGATAAAATTTATCAAAAATATGCTTCATCGTATCCGCGCTCATTCCACAGCCGGTATCGCCTACCGATACGATAACCTCGTCCTCTGTGGAAATCTCGGTAAGCTTTACCGTTCCGCCTTTTTCGGTAAATTTCAGGGCATTGGACAACAGATTGCTCCACACCAGCTCCAACAGGCTTTCATCTGCATGGATAAGAACCTTATCCTCCAGCTCCGCCTCAAATTCAATCTCTTTTTCCTCCCATATATTTTCAAATTGCAGGGAACATTGGCATAGCTGTTCACACAGATCATATTCCTCCATGACCGGCTGGATATTCTGCTTTTCCAGCTTATTCAGCTTTAAGATATTGGTAATCAGCGCCGTCAATTTTCTGGAAGCCTGAATGATGGTATCTACATACATTTGCTGTTCTTCCACAGACAGTCTTGTGTTTTTCAGCATTTCCGCCGAATTTTGTACTACCGCAATCGGAGTTTTGATTTCATGGGACACATTGGAAAAAAAATCGGTTTTCAAAGTCTCAATGCTGCCCAGCTCCTCCACCATCTTATTAAAATCCATAATCATAATATCTAAGTAATCCAGTTTATCCGATGTATGGAGCGGAGAAACGTACACGGAAAAATCTCCGTTTGCGACCCGGCTGGTCGCTTCCGCCATTTTGTGCATAGGCACCTCATAGGTGCTTTTCATTTTTTTCCTCGTGAACAACGCAAGTCCCACAGCCACCGCCCCCCAATAAATCATGGGGACAAGGACCTGCACTAATTCATTCCAATTTGCTTTATTCATATATACAATTAATCCGGTATGGAGGCCGGACATCAGAAAAAGAACACCAAGATAAATGGCAAAGAGAGAGACGGGAAAACGGCTTTCCTTTATCATTCCATAATGAATCCTGTCCTTTTCTTTCATTGCAGCACCGCCTTATAGCCAAGTCCTCTTACCGTCACAATCTTAAACCCGTCACAGGCGGAAAGCTTATCCCTGAGCTTTGTCACATAGACATCTACCGCCCGCAGGCTGGTGTCACTGTCTACGCCCCAAAACTCATCCATCAGCTGCGCTCTGGAAAATGTCTTTTTCGGGTAGGACAATAATTTATAGATAATATTAAATTCTCTGGTGGTAAGGCTGATTTCCTCTCCGTCGATGGCTGCGCTCATTCCGTCCGCATCCAGTTCCAGATTGCCCACTATAATTCTGCGCTCCATCTCTATATTTGCCCTGCGCAGCAGCGCCCTGACACGCAGCAGCAGCTCCTCCAGCTCAATCGGTTTTACCATGTAATCGTCAATCCCCAGTTGAAATCCCTTCTGTTTGGAGGGCAGATCATCCTTTGCCGACATAAATAAAATCGGAATGGTTTTATTGACCTGTCTGACTGTCCGGGCAAACTCAAACCCGTCAATCTCCGGCATCATAATATCGGAAATAATCAAATCATACAACTGATTGTACATTTCTTCATATGCGTCATTCGCATTCAGGCATCCCTTCGCCTGAAATCCGCTGTCGTTTAAATAGGTACAGACGATTTGATTCAGCTTCGCGTCATCCTCCACTACGAGTATATGAATCATGTATGGTATCTCCTTTTCCATTTATTTTCTTTAACTGCATGGTCGCGCGCGCAATCATAAATACTGCCATTGCCAGCACAATCATACTCACGGCGCCTCCCGTCACAGACGTCATAAACCGCCGAAACGCCGCGTCTTCCGCCGCTCCAAATTGCGTCAGCATGGCCGTTTCCAAAGAGAGCATGGACACCAGCGCCGCCGTAAGGCTGATGACCTTTGCCGAAGACATAATCGGACTTCCGTACTTCCTGTACTTTATCACATTTCTGACCGCTACGATAATCGCGTAAAACGCATAGGCCGCCATCGCGTAAATCAGCGTTCCGGGATATTCAAAACCACTATTCTCATGAACCACAAGAATAATGATTCCCACCAATACCTCATTCATAAACAGCAGAATAATTCCGCACAAACGGCACCTTTTGAGCTCGGAAATCCTGTCTTCTCCCGCCTTTCCTCTGCTTTTCACATAATGGAGCAGGGAAAATCTCATTGCCGCAAGAAAAATATAATAGACCGCAAGCGAAACAAACCAGACAGAGCGGTAAAGGATTCCGGAAAAAAGCTTGATTCCCGCATACAGAAGATTAATAAACAGTCCCTGATACAAAGAAGCCTCCGTGCGAAACATCACTTCTTTTAAATATCTGTCCACCATCGGGATCCCTAATACCTTCCTCACTACAGGATGATTGTTAATTCCGTTTTGCAGCCATTTCACAATGCCGGTCATGCCGGTTACGGAAATAATCAAGGCATAGGCCGACAATAAATAAGCGATATACGTGACAGCCTCATTGTCCGGAGTGTTTGAAAGCACGTATATTACAAGCCCGAACGATGGGACGGCAATCAGCAAAGTCGGAACCGGCGACAGACAGAATAATTTTTTTATGATTTCAGCAATTCGCTTTAAATTCATTATCACCCCTCCCACCGGTTTCGACTCCGTTCACTTTCCTGAATATACCGCATTGTAGCTTAGCTTTGTTTGCGTTTTGTTTGAATTATATGAACAAACTGTGAACAATGCAACCGTAAATTTTTTATTGCAGGCCTTTTACAAAAGGAATCAGGCACAGAAGCACAACGATTCCTACAATGCCTATGACAATGCCCAAAATCATATTGCTCCATACCATCGTAAGGCACATGCCGACACCGAGCAGCAGCGCGCCGAGCACTCCAATCAGCGATGCGCCTATAGTCTTTCCTGACAGTCTCATCGGAGCTTTATTTTCCATCTTCCTCCATACAAAGACCATAAACAGCAACACTACCGCACCGATAACTCCCATAATCACGCCAGGCCGAAACGCGTTCCACTCCGGTATCAGTGCCATGCACATTCCAAGCGCAAATAAAATACCTCCGATCGTTCCCAAAATCATAGCGACAAACGTACTCTTTTTCATGCTTATCTCCCTGCCTTTCTTCCCGCTTCTTCTCTTGCTTTTTGTTCCGCTGCCAATCTAGCCTTTGCTTCTTCCACAGACTCACCTTCCCTGGTCAAAAAGCTGTCTACGAATTTGTCGGCTATCTTGTTGAAGCCGCCGACCGCTCCCTCCTCGATTTTTTTATAGCCTCCGACTACGCCTTCCTCAATTTTTTTGTAGCCGCCGACTACATTTTCCGCAATTTTTTCATTTGCTTCTACCAGCTTTGATTTTGCCATGTTTTTCGTCTCCATTTCTGTTTTATTTTTTTTACAGGTATAAAATAGCAGGCGATTGTTTTTGGAATATTTGAGTTTTGTTTCCGTTTTATTAATTTAAAACAAAATGAGAGTATCGCAAAACCATCTGATTAAATGATGGCGCGATACTCTCTGATTATCATCACTGCGTAATTGCTTACCTTTCTTTCGGCTTGATGTATTTTAATCCCATCTCCTAAATTCCGAAAAAACGCACTTAGTTCCATCCATAAATCTTAATTAACCTCTGATATGAGTTCGGATAGGCTCCAACCGGGAAATTTTTCACATCGGAAGTATTTGAATTGATCAAATAATCGACAGTGTTCCCTTGTTCATCTTTTACAACATGAGCTATCATCACAATATGATTCCAGTCCGTTTCCGAGCCCATACAGATCAGGTCTCCTTCTTCTCCTTCATAATAAGAATAATCTGTTGAGGCAACTAACCCACCTTCCTGATTGTAAGATGCATAAGCATAAAAATCATCCACTCCTACCCAAGAGGTAGAATAACCTTCTGCTCCATTCCAGATCCAGCGTTCATCTCCATGATCATCCATTGGGATACCGCCGGCAATAAGACACTGGGAAACAAAATTTTGGCAATTACCCCCTCTTCCTGTAAAATCATCCCATTCTTCATTTCTCCTGCCTACCCACTGGCTGCTGTAATCTACAGCCCGTGCACGGTCATACTCATGCTGACAGGTCTTAGACGTCGATGGCATCTGCTGATCACGGGCTTCCAGGTCCTCCCTGGCTTTTGCAAGAAGCTCATCAACCCTGTCGGTGATAAATGATTCTGCTTCCGGCAGCACAATGGTTCTGCTGTCCCAGTCCCAATATTCTCTGATTAAATTCCAGTAAATGGAATCCCATTGCAGATGTCCTGCAATCTTCCATCCATCTTCCGTATTCTGCAGTTCGAAATGATGAATGATATGATACAGTGTTGTATCGATTTCCGGATGCTGGCTGAAATTCTGGGTGCTGGTTTCCGTAATCCAGATATCAGCTCTTCCGTCCCCAGTGGTTTCCGCAGCAGTCACATTTAACTCATAGCGGTAATCCTCCAGACTCAAATCCGTTTTCTGCATCTTTCTAAGGCCTGTTACATAATCCAGGGCACTTTCATTGAGTAGAAGCTGGTCCGCCGCCGAACTCAGAAAAAGCTCCGACATATCCTGATGCTCCAAGGACGCAAGTCCAAGATAGTAGGTTTCCATGTATTGGAGAATCAGTTCCCTCTGCTCAGGGAGCAGGTTCTGCGCCTGTTCGCCGGAAAACGGATCCTTGTTTTCAACCAACTCTTTGTCATCCGAATCGGCGCTCTGCCGTTCCGATATATCTGGTTCTGATTCCACCGCTGTTTCTGCACCCTCGTCTGGTACTTCATATCCCGTTTCCCTCAGCCCGCATCCTGCCAGCCATATCAGGCAACTAAGTACAACGACTGATATTCCCGCTTTTTTTCCTGTCCGTATTATCACTTGCATCTTCTCCTAAGTATCTTTTCATCCCATCCATCAAATGAGTAAATTTACAATTATGCCTGCCAAAAAAGAAAACAGCATAACAAACGCAAGATACAAAGCAAACCGCCTTGTCCCCATAATAATCTTTACCGCTCCCAGATTAGTGATTTTCGTGGCCGGACCGGTGATCATAAACGAGGCTGCACTTCCTACGCTCATCCCGTCAAAAAGCCATTGCTGCAACAAAGGAATCGTCCCGCCTCCGCAGGCATAGAGCGGCACGCCTACCGTAGCCGCCATTAAAACTCCCAAGGCTTCATTTCCCCCGAACAGAGAGGTCATGGCATCTGCCGGGACATATCGCTGAAAAAGGGCAGACAGCAAAATACCGAACAGGAAATAGGGGCCAGTAGCCTTTACATTACGTCCAAGATTTTTCACATACCGTCTAAGCAGGCTCGGATTCGTATCCCGGTTGGTTGGGCCGTTAAAATTGTTGAAGTTAAAAAAAGAGCGATTTTTACAAAGAAAAAATATAAGCAGGCCTGCAAGGATCCCGCACAGAAAACAGGTAATAATTCTTACTGCCAGAACGGTATGGCCCAAAGCCGCGCTGTAAACAATGAGCTGGGGATTTAAGAGGATTGAACTCATCATAAATGCAGCCAGCCAGTCATCTTTCATTCCACTTCGCGAAAAAGAGGCCGCAATGGGAATGGTTCCATACATGCAGAGGGGAGAAGCAACCCCTAAAGCACTGGCTGCCACGATCCCCAAAATTCCCAGTCTTTTCCCCTGAAGGGAAAGAAATACCCGGTGAATATAATCCTTTGCAAATACGGAAACCGCAGACCCGATTGCCATTCCCAAAACCCAGTAAATAAAGATCTGATCCCATTGAACTGTAAAATAATACCAAATATAGACAAATTCCCGCTGAAGAGTTTCCATTTCTGCTCCTCTCTATAAAATCAAATATTTTCCATCTGGATCGTCAGGAATGTAATTAAAAATCACTTTTTATCATTATAAGACAACTCAAATCTTCTCAATCTTTTGATTTCCTGTAGACCACACATGTTTTTCCTTTGCTGCTGCGGGAGTGTTTTGTGCCATTACACCTACCAGTTTATGGGGCACATACGGTTCTTCAAGATAGGTAATTTCGTCCTCTGTCAAAGCCAGGTCTACCGCTTTTACCGCCCCCTCGATATGGCTCAGTTTTGTCGCCCCTACTACAGGAGATGTTACCTTTGTAAGCAGCCATGCCAGAGAGATCTCTGTCATAGATACGCCTCTCTTGTCTGCAAGCTCTGCAACCCTCTCGATGATTACCTTGTCCTGCTTATCAGTTGCATCATATTTTAACTTTGCATAGCTGTCTTCTTCAAGACGCCTGGAAGTTTCACCGGGGTGTTTTGAAAGGCGTCCGCTTGCCAACGCACTGTAGGGCGTCATGGCAATGTTATCCTCTGCGCACAGTTTCGCCATCTCCCTTTCCTCTTCACGGAAGATCAGATTATAATGCCCCTGGACGGACACAAACTTTGCAAACCCTTCTTTTTCCGCTAAAGCATTGGCCTTTGCAAGCTGATAAGCAAAACAGTTTGAAATTCCTATATATCTTACCTTTCCCGCCTTTACCACACGGTTCAGCCCATCCATGATATCATACAAAGGTGTTTCGTAATCCCACATATGATATATATAAAGATCAATATGATCCATACCAAGGTTCTTCAGGCTGGTATTTACCATCTGTTCAATATGCTGCTGCCCGGAAATACCCGAAGCGATCTCTTCCTGAGTGCGGGGCAGGAATTTGGTAGCCAATATGATTTCATCTCTGTTCGCAAAATCTCTGAGTGCTCGCCCTACATACTGCTCACTGGTGCCGCT
Organism: uncultured Roseburia sp.; assembly: GCA_944375975.1. GTDB lineage: Bacteria > Bacillota > Clostridia > Lachnospirales > Lachnospiraceae > Roseburia. The sequence goes on along the minus strand of CALWBG010000018.1, from coordinate 591 downwards.
CTGATAGCCAATGGCCGTATCAAAAAAATTTACACCCAGGTCCAATCCCCTCTTAATAATCTCACGGGAATGTTCCTCATTAATCGTCCAACTGTGTTGTCCGTTCTTCGAGTCGCCAAATCCCATGCATCCCATGCAGATTCGAGATACTTCAAGCCCTGAATTTCCAAGTTTCATATACTGCATTTTTACGACCTCCTACTACAATAATCCTTAATCAAGTTGATTATAAGTTGTATCATCGACAGCTTCCAACCATTCATTGGACGTCTCTTCCCCAGGAACCTCCAGTGCGATATGAGAAAACCAACTGTCTTTTTTGGCTCCATGCCAGTGCTTCACCTCAGCCGGGATCACGATCACTTTCCCTGGCTCCAGACTGACCGCCGCCTTTCCCTCTTCCTGATACCATCCCTCTCCGGCTGTACAGATTAAAATCTGACCGCCACCGCTTTTTGCATGATGGATATGCCAATTATTCCGGCACCCAGGTTCAAAGGTCACATTAGCCAGAAATACCGGGCACTTTCCCGCTTCCGTTAATGGATTCAAATAAGAATTTCCAATAAAATACTGGGCATAAGCTGTGTT
>CALWBG010000017.1 GCA_944375975.1 uncultured Roseburia sp. | reverse complement strand
GCCGTGGGTGTCCGATTCAAACACCGGGGAAAAGTAAATGGCGTTGGCTCCCAGCTTTTTGATATGGGGAATCCAGTCATTGACCTTTAAAATCCGGTGCGCGGGAACCCCGTCGTTTTCAAACGGCGCACCGCAGAAGCCCAACGGATAAATCTGATAAAAAACGCTTTCATAAGCCCACATATAAGATACCTCCAGGTTGATAATAGAATAAAAGTGCCGCGTCAGGAGCCGGAACTCATATCACGCGATTTTTGGGAGCACGCGCGCTGCGCCGTAATGACGGCGTCGCGGAAGCCGCACCGCTCTAAGGCAGCCACGGCTTCTATGGTGGTGCCGCCGGGAGAGCAGACCGCGTCCTTTAAAACGCCCGGGTGTTCCCCCGTCTCCAAAACCATCTTTGCGGCTCCGTAGACTGACTGAGCCGCGAATTTGTATGCCTGAGCGCGCGGCATGCCGTCGGCGACCGCCGCGTCCGCCATCGCCTCAATAAACAGATACACATAGGCGGGAGAGGAACCGGAAACTCCGACAACCGCGTCGATGAGGCTCTCCGGCACCACCTCGGCTTTGCCGAAGCAGGAGAAAAGCGCTTCAATCTCCTTAAGCTCCGCCTCGGAAATATGGTTGTTCGGACACAGGGCGCTCATTGCCTCCCCGACCAGCGCCGGCGTGTTCGGCATTGCGCGCACCAGCTTAATCTCCCTGCCAAACAGCTTTTCTATGGAAGCAATCGTTTGTCCGGCGGCGATGGAGACGATAATACAGCCGCTTTTGATCTGCCCCGAAATCTGGGGGATCACTTCCGCAAATTTGCCCGGTTTCACGGCGAGAAACAGAATGTCGCTGCGTTTTGCCACCGTTTCATTGGAGAGGGTCGTTTCAATGGAAAAACGGCCTTTTACTTTTTCCAGCGTGGCAGGTGAATGAGCGCTTGCAATCATCTGTCCGGGAGTGGCCAGCGCTGCATCCAGAATGCCGCCGATAATGGCGCTGCCCATGTTTCCCGCGCCGATAAAGCCGATCGTTTTATCAGTCATAAGAACCTCCTTGTATTATGGATAAGTATATCCTAGCCTTTTTCCGGGAAAACGTCAACCGCTATTGCGGCGGGATGTTTGGAATGTTCCAATCAGCTCTTGAGAAATTCTAATCTGGAGTGCTGGAACGTAACAGGGCAAATGAAAATAAAAAAATTAATTGAATTACAAATGTATTTAGTGTATGATATTAGCAAGATTAAGTAGGAAGTATTAAATAAATGGAAAAGGAGGATTCTGTATGAAATCTATGATAAAAAAAACATTTAGGATGCTTTGTTTGTGCTTGCTTATTTCATCTCTAACTTTTACTCCTGTTTTTGCAGCTGAAAACACAACAATTTCAACAGAAGCTGAAACCCAAAACTCTCCGAAGTTGGTTTTTATTTCTCCAGAGGAAATGGAGAAATTAATTGCTAATTACGAGGCAGGTATTGAACCATATAATTGGTTTGATGATTATGTAGCATTCACTATTTCTAACGAAGGAAGCTATTGCAAAGTTGTATTCATGAATGTAGGTTTTCCTTTTGACAGATGTGATGTAGACGGCACAATTACTTTATACGATATGAGTGGTCGTGTAGTTGCCAATACACCAGTAGCTGAGCACAAGCTAGTATATGGTGTAGCCAGAGTCCTTAAAATTTACCCGGTAGGGGGTAAATATGCGACTGGTAGCTATTCACTTAGAGTATCCGATGGCGATATTGGAACACTCTATACAGGTACATTTTAATTATGTATAACGAAATTGATTGGTGTAAAATTAAAAACTGTCCTTTTGATGAACGTAAAAAGCTTGTAACATATATTGACGAACTAATTGAATTAAAGCATGATTTTGAAAAAGATGGCATCTTGTGTCTTGAAAATTATATTGAGTCTGGTACAGATATGTTTGAAAAAGTGGCCTTGACATTTATAGTACAGGGCTATATGCCAGAATTATGTAGGACAATGCTATATAATTTGATTTTTTCAAGCGAACTTGAACCACCTACATATTTAAGATATGTTATTTTTGCAGAATTTGTCCTTATGTTACAAAAAGAGGAAACAGGTGATTGTATGATAAAAATGATTCTTTTATCCTATTTAGGTATAGCATGTGCCGATGAATTTTTGAAGTAAGCTATAGAGATAGGAGCACAATGCAGTATTTTACTGTAAAATTAGTATCAGAAAAATAGTATCAGTAAATCCCCCATGAACAATACATTTCTGTTCGTGGGGGATTATTAAAAACGGATACGCTCCGGTGGTTATAGTTTTGCCAGTGCGTATCCTTTTTTACAGCATTCTGAAAATTTAGAAATCGGTAAGCTCTGCAGCCCTTCTCTCAAGGAAAGCGGTCATGCCTTCTTTCTTGTCGTGGGTGGAGCAGGTTACACCGAAGAGATTTGCCTCCATCTCAACAGCGTTCTTGATATCCATATCATAACCGTTGTTGATGGCTGCCTTTGCGATGGAAACCGCGTAGCTGCCTTTGGAAATAATCTTCTTCGCCATTGCCTTTGCGGTGTTCATCAGCTCTTCCGGAGCAACTACCTTATTTACAAGACCAATGCGGTAAGCCTCAGCCGCGTCGATGGAATCACAGGTGAAAATCATCTCTTTCGCGCGTCCCATGCCGACTAAACGGGCAAGTCTCTGTGTGCCGCCAAATCCAGGAATGATTCCAAGACCGGTCTCCGGCTGTCCGAAGGAAGCGTTGTCGGAAGCGATGCGGATGTCACATGCCATGGAAATCTCACAGCCGCCGCCGAGAGCGAAGCCGTTGACTGCCGCGATGGTAACCTGGCGCATATTCATTAACTTGAAGAAAGGAACGGAAGCTTTCATACCGAACTCTCTTGCCTCCGCAGCGGTGAAGTTCACCATCTCGGAAATATCCGCGCCTGCCACAAAGGATTTGAACTCGTTGCCCTTCTTGTCCGGACCGCCGGTTAAGATGACAACCTTTACATCGTTCATTGCCTCAATCTCGGTTAAAGCGGTGTTTAACTCGTCTAAGGTTTCACTGTTTAATGCGTTTAACGCTGCCGGTCTGGAGATTGTGAGAACAGCAATCTCTTCGGCGATTTCGAGTTTTAAATTGTTGAAATCACTCATCGTTTGGAGCCCTCCTGAATAGTTTGATAAAAAATTAACAATTATACATATTATTAGCGTACTGCTTTTCGGGGGATTTGTCAATACATAAAAAAATATATATTTTGGTGCCAAATCATGTTAGAATATTTTTTAAGGAAGGGTTTTAAAATATGCTGAAAGATTTTGATTTGACAGGGCTGGCAGAGCCGCTGCTTTTATGGTTTTCGGAAAATGCAAGAGTTCTTCCGTGGCGCAGTGAGCCGACCCCCTACCGGGTGTGGGTGTCGGAAATCATGCTGCAGCAGACCAGAGTGGAGGCGGTCAAGCCTTATTTTGAACGGTTTATGCGCGCGCTTCCGGGACCGAAAGCGCTTGCGGAGTGCCCGGAGGATGAGCTGTTAAAGCTCTGGGAGGGGCTTGGATATTATAACCGGGTCAGGAACATGCAAAAGGCCGCGGTACAGATTGTGGAGAACTATGGCGGGCAGCTTCCGGCGGATTACGGGGAATTGCTAAAGCTAAAGGGCGTCGGCCATTATACGGCCGGGGCGATTGCTTCGATTGCTTACGGAATACCGGTTCCGGCGGTTGACGGGAATGTGCTGCGGGTGCTTACCCGGGTTTCGGCGGACGATACCGATATTATGAAGCAGTCCTTCCGCACGGAGATGGAGGAAGCGCTGCTCGCATTAATGACAAAAGACATCTGTTCCGGGGAGCAGGCGGCACGGCTTGGGGCCGCGGTGCCGGGCGGCAACGTGGCGGGCGCTTTCAATCAGGCGCTGATGGAGCTTGGAGCGACGGTCTGCGTGCCGAACGGCGCGCCCCTCTGCGATAAATGTCCGTGGCAGCGGCTTTGCGAGGCGCGAAAGCGGGGACTGATTGAGACAATCCCGGTCAAAAGCAAGGCAAAGCCGCGGAAAATCGAGAAACGGACGGTACTTATTCTGCGCGACGGCGATGAGGTGGCAATCCGCAAAAGACCTTCCAAAGGGCTTCTGGCGGGACTTTATGAGCTGCCGAACGTGGAGGGGCATTTGGATGCAAAGGCCGTGCTTGCGCTGGTAAAGGAATGGGGGTACGCGCCGATCCGAATCAAAGCGCTTGCGGAGTCGAAGCATATTTTTTCGCATATTGAGTGGCATATGACGGGCTATGCAATCCGTGTCGAGGAGCCTGCCATGCGGGAGGATTCCTCGGAGGCGGAGAAATGCGCCGAGCCGGTGCTTTTGATTGGAGAAAAACGTGAGAAGGGGGAACTGCTGTTTGTGGATGCCGCGGACGCGGGCGAGCGGTACGCGATTCCTGCAGCCTTTGCCGCCTATGCGGGATATATGGACATTAAGCTTGGAAATGAGCGTTTTTCGGAAAATGAAGGGAAGGACGCCGGCGCTTAAGTGAGGGAGAACAGCGATTTGCGCAGAAAAAAGAGGGAGCCGGTGCAGATGCACCGGCCGTTCATATGAAAAAGATTGTGTGTATTGAAAGTGAAGTGATTTGTTCGCTTAACTTTGTACTTAGTATAACCATGAATTGTGACCGCCGTATGCCCGGTTTGTGAGAAAACTGTAAATAAAATATGAACAAAGCCGCAGGCTGAACTGTTACGAAATTAAGAATATCTAAAGAAAAATAGGATTGGTTTGTAAAGAGAAAACGTGTATAATTGAGTAGAGTATTCTGTTTACATGAGAAAAAACACACGGAAAGGAGCAGTCGCATGTACGATTGTATCGTAATCGGGGCCGGAATTGCGGGTGCGGTGACAGCCAGAAAGCTTGCGGAGGAGGCGGGCAGAAAGGTCTTGGTGATAGAACGCAGGGAGCACATCGGCGGAAATTGTTACGATGAGCCCGACGAATACGGCATACTGGTTCATAATTACGGACCGCATATTTTCCATACGGGGCTGGAAGAGGTATATGAGTATCTTTCCAGGTTTACCGAATGGCATTTATTCGGCCATGAGGTGGTGGCGAAGGTCGGAGAACAGCTTATCCCTGTTCCCTTCAATCTGAATACGCTGCATATGGTTTATGAAAAGGACAGGGCGGATATTCTGGAGCAGAAGCTGATATCGGCTTACGGCGAGGGCAGCAGGGTTCCGATTATGAAGCTTCGGGAAAATGAGGATCCGCAGATTCGGGAGATTGCGCAGTATGTTTATGAGAATATTTTTCTGAAATATACCATGAAGCAATGGGGACAGAAGCCGGAGGAAATCAGTCCCGAGGTCACGGGCCGCGTGCCGGTGGTAATCTCTCACGACAACCGCTATTTTCAGGATAAATACCAGGGAGTGCCAAAGGACGGCTTTACGGCAATGTTTGAACGGATGCTTGCACATGACAATATTACGGTGCGCTGCGGGACTGACTGTAAGGAGCTGCTTTGTTTTCGGGAAAATGACATTCTGTTTGAGGGCGAAGTCTTTGAAGGAGATGTAGTTTATACGGGTGCGCTTGATGAATTGTTTGATTGCAGATTCGGAAGGCTGCCGTACCGCTCTCTTGATTTCCGTTTTGAGCATTATGACCAGGCGTCCTATCAGGGGAGGAGCGTGGTCAATTATACCGTGAGCGAGGATTTTACCAGAATCACCGAGTTTAAATTTTTGACGGGGCAGCAGAATACGGAAGGGACGACGATTGTCAAGGAGTATCCGTTTGCCTATACGGGAGCCAAAGGAGAGATTCCCTATTACGCGATTTTAAATGACGGCAACCGGGCGCTCTATGAAAGGTACCGGGCCCTGACAGCCGGAATGAAACGCTTCCATCTGCTCGGAAGACTGGCGGAGTACCAATATTATAATATAGACGCCATGGCGAAAAAGGCGCTGGAATTGGCGGATAACATCAGAGGAGAAAATCAATGAAATTACTGACATTTGCGATTCCGTGTTACAATTCACAGGATTACATGGAAAACTGCATCAAATCACTTCTGCCGGGTGGCGACGATATCGAGATTTTGATTGTGGATGACGGCTCGTGCGACAGTACCGGAGACATCGCGGACGCGTATCAGAAGAAATATCCCGGCATCGTGCGTGCCATTCATCAGGAGAACGGCGGGCACGGGGAGGCCGTGAACGCGGGAATCCGCAATGCGGAGGGACTTTATTTTAAGGTGGTAGACAGCGACGACTGGGTGGATTGCGATGCCTATATGAAGATTCTTGATAAGCTGCGCGAGCTTGCAGGCGGCGATACGACGCTTGACATGATGATTTCCAACTATGTATACGAAAAAGAGGGCGCAAAGCACAAGAAGGTAATGCGCTATTCGGCGCTTCCGAAGGATAGGATTTTTACCTGGAATGACGTGGCGCGATTCCACAAGGGGCAGTACATTCTGATGCATTCCGTGATTTACCGCACAAAGCTTCTGCGGGAATGCGGACTTAAGCTGCCGAAGCATACCTTTTACGTTGATAACATATATGTTTACAAACCGCTTCCCAGTGTAAAGACCATGTACTATATGGACGTGGATTTTTATCGCTACTATATCGGGCGGGAGGATCAGTCGGTCAACGAGAAGGTGATGATTCGCCGGATTGACCAGCAGATTAAGGTCAACAAGCTTATGGTGGATGAGTTTGATTTGTGGAAGATTCCGAACCGTAAGCTGCGGCGCTATATGTTCAATTATCTGGAGATTATCACCGTGATTTCGACGATTATGCTGATTCGCTCAGGAACCGAGGAAAACCTTGTGAAAAAGCGTGAGCTGTGGAAATATATCAAAGATAAGGATTTGCGCCTGTTTCACCATCTGCGCGCCGGAATCATGGGAAATGCCATGAACCTTCCGGGAAAGGGAGGAAGAAAGATTTCCGTGGCCGCATACAAGATTTCGCAGAAGGTGGTCGGATTTAACTGAGATTAAATTTTCGGGCGGCCGGGCATTGCACGTTTGTCCGGTGGAAACGCTACGGAACGGAGGAAGCATGACAAGAAGGGAAAAGGCGATGCGCCTGTTTGAGGATGGGTATAACTGTGCGCAGTCTGTTTTTCTGGCATTTGAGGATTTGCACGGGCTGGATAAGGAAACGGCGGCAAGGCTTTCCTCCTCGTTCGGCGGAGGAATGGGAAGGCTGCGGGAGGTCTGCGGCACCGTGTCGGGAATGTTTATGACAGCGGGAATGCTTTACGGCTACGCAGACCCGAAGAAGCCGGAGCTGAAGGCGGCGCATTATGCAAGGATTCAGGAGCTGGCGGTAGAGTTTGAAAAGAAAAACGGTTCAATTGTCTGCAGAGAGCTTTTGGGTCTGAATGTAAAGCGGGAGCCCCCAACACCGGAGGCGCGGACGGCGGAGTACTATAAAAAGCGACCCTGCCGGGAACTGGCGGGAGACGCGGCGGAGATTCTTGAGCACTATATCGAGGAACATCCCATTGAAAAATAGAAGGCACCAGTAAAACATCATTTTAGGGAAAAGAGGAGCGTATGGAAGAAAACTTTAACAATGCAGAAGAAAGAAATCAGACGCCGGAGGGAGTGAACGCGGCGGGAGATGGAGCACAGGTTCAGACGCCGGCGCAGGGAGACGGTATGTACGGAAGTCAGCAGACGCAGGGCCAGGGAGACGGCATGTACGGAAGTCAGCAGACGCAGGGCCAGGGAGACGGCATGTACGGAAGTCAGCAGACGCAGGGCCAGGGAGACGGCATGTATGGAAATCCGCAGTACGGTTCCTACGGCTATGGTCAGTCGGGCGGAGGAAATCCGCAGTACGGGTCGTATGGTTACGGGCAGCCTTACAGCGCGCCTGCCGATGCAAAAAGCGACAGTATCGGCTTCGGGGTTGCGTCTCTGGTGCTCGGCATTGTCTCGATTTTGCTGTTTTGTACCTGTATCAGTTGGATTACGGCAATCCTTGCCATTATATTTGGTATTATTCAGGTTGTGAAGTGCAGACAGAAGGGACTTGCCATTGGCGGACTCATAACGGCGGGGCTGGGACTGCTGTTTTCAATTATTTTGTATGTCAGCATATTTGTAAGCGGCAGCGGTTCCTACAATACCTATTATCATATGTATGACGATATTTATGATGATATTTACAACGATATGTATTATGAGTTCGACGACGGAACGATTTAAATTGAAGATGGTTCCCATATGGACGGGTGCCGGGACGGAGGAAATGAGTTTTGGAAGAATTATTGACGGTCAGGGAGCTGTCTAAGACCTTTAAGCTGTCAAAGAAGCAGCAGAGGCTGGAAAAAACGTCTGAGAAAACCAGGACGGCGGTGGACCATTTAAGCTTTTGTACCTACCGGGGCGAGGTGTTTGGCCTGCTGGGACCCAACGGGGCGGGAAAGACTACAACGCTGCGTATGCTCGCAACCCTGATTCGGCCGGACAGCGGGGATGCGATTGTCGGTGGCAGCAGCATCGTATCAGACCCCGGCGGGGTACGCGGGAAAATCGGTTTTCTTACAAGCGAGTTAAAGCTTGAGGACTTTTTTACGCCGGATTATCTGGTTGATTTTTTCTCGGAGCTGTAGGGTGTTGCGCCGGAGGTACGGGAGAGAAGAAAGCGGGAACTTTTTACCAAATTCGGGGTGAATGAGTTTGCCGGCGTAAAGGTGGCGAATCTCTCCACCGGAATGAAGCAGAAGGTTTCTCTGATTATTTCGCTGGTGCACGACCCGGAAATTATTATTTTTGACGAGCCGACCAACGGTCTTGACGTCATTACGGCAAAGGTGGTGACGGATTTTCTGCTGGAGCTGAAAGCGGAGGGAAAGACGATTATCGTGTCTACCCATATTTTCAGCCTGATTGAAAAAATCTGTGACCGTGTGGGAATTATCATCAACGGGAAAATGGTGCTCTGTGATACGCTAGCGAATATTACCTCGGAAAAATCATTGGAAGATAAATTTTTTGATATTTATCTGGAAACGGCAGGTGAACTGGCATGAGCAGAAATGTAATTACAATTATGAAAAAAGAGTTTGCCCGCTTTTTCGGAGATAAGAGATTGCTGTTTACGAGTATTCTCATGCCGGGAATTATGATTTATGTGATGTATACCTTTATCGGGCAGGGACTTATGACGCAGTTTACGGCACAGGACGATTATGTGTACCGCATCCATACTGTAAATCTTCCGGAATCCTTTTCATTTTTGAAGGAGCAGGACGGAATTTCCGTCGAGGAGGATGCTCCCGGGGATGTGGAGACGGTCAAGGCGATGCTTGAGGACCAGCAGGCAGACCTTTTGCTTGTGTTTCCCGGGCAGTTTGATGAGGCGGTAGCGGACTACGACCCGGCAACCGCGTCGGGTGCCGCACCGGACGTTGAAATGTACTATAACTCTGTTTCTACGGAGTCACAGATGGCGTACAGCATGATGTATGAGATATTGGATGAGTATGAATCGTCTCTGGCCAATAAGTTCGATGTGAATGCGAACGAGGGCACGGATTATGATATGGCTACGGAAAAGGATTCCACGGCACAGATTTTTTCCATGATGCTTCCGATGCTCATGATGATGTTTTTATTCAGCGGCTGTGTGGCGGTTGCGCCGGAGTCCATTGTAGGAGAGAAGGAGCGGGGAACGATTGCGACGATGCTTGTAACGCCGATGCGCCGAAGCGAGCATGCTATCGGAAAAATCATAAGCTTAAGTGTAATCGGACTTCTCAGCGGCCTTTCCAGCTTTGTGGGAACGATGCTGTCGCTCCCCCAGCTCATGGGCGGGGCCGCCGACGGTATGAGCGCGGCCGTGTACAGTCCTGTGGATTATGTGCTGCTGCTGTTTGTAATCCTTTCCACGGTTCTGGTGGTAATCGGTGGTATATCCGTTCTTTCCGGGCTGGCGAAAAGCGTGAAAGAGGCGGGAACGATGGTGACGCCGCTCATGATTCTCGTGATGCTTATCAGCATTACGGCGATGTTCGGAAGCGGGGCGCCGGAGGAACCCTGGTGGTATCTGATTCCGTTTTATAACAGTGTTCAGTGCATGAACGGTATCTTTTCGTTTACCATGATACCGTTGAATTTTGCCGTGACCATTGTGAGCAATGTTGTTTACGCACTGCTCATGGTTGTGGCGCTTACCAGAATCTTTGACAGTGAAAAAATTATGTATAACTAAAAGCCGCACGCCTGTCATATAGTATAGGTGAGTGATACTATAAAAGGGTGGAAGTTTTGCGGCTATCAGGGAAATGTCATTACCCGAGGGATATGTTTATTGCGGCGGCGCTGATGCTTGTGGCGGCATTCTGCCAGTGGATAGAGGGACAGGAGAAAACGACAGGCGTTTTTGGCGCCGCTGCGGTGGAGGATACAGCGGTGAAGAAGGTTGCAATTACATTCGATGACGGACCGAACCCGGACTATACGGAAACACTTCTTGCGGGGCTTAAGGAACGTGGTGTGTATGCCACGTTTTTTTTGCTGGGAAAGGAAGTGGAAAAATATCCTGAAATCGTCAGGGATATTTATGACGGCGGACATTTGATCGGAACGCATTCCTACGAGCACGTGAATCTGAAAAATCTTTCGGATTCCGCGGCAATCGAGCAGGTCGATAAGACGAATACGGCCATTTATGAGATTATAGGGGAGTACCCGCAGTATATCCGCCCGCCGTTTGGCTGCTGGAAGTGTAATCTGGACTACGAGACGACCATGATTGAGGTGCTCTGGGATGTGGACCCGCTGGACTGGAAGACAAGTAATTCGGATGTGATTGCTAAGCGGGTGGTGGATAAGGTGGAGGAAAACGACATCATACTGCTGCATGACGCGTCGGAGTCCTCGATAAACGCGGCGTTTAAGATTATTGACGAGCTCAAAGAGGAAGGATATACGTTTGTCACGGTGGAGGAGCTGTTGTTTGACTGAAAGAATAAAAAATTGGTAAAAATTAGGTGTGAATTTGCATTGAGTCTGGAAACGGGACTGTGTATAATAGATGCAAGTACAGATGGTAGAGGTCGTTTTATTTGTGATGGAATCGTATGAGAGGGAAAGAACGGGAAATTGAATTTAATGTGGATGCATATACGGCGAGACTGATTGGACGTGAGAACGTTTCTAAGCTGGAAGGGGCAGTTTTGGAAATTGTAAAAAATGCTTATGATGCAGATGCAAAAACATTTTGTCTGTATTTTTCTGAAGCTCAGAATTGTATTTACATTATGGATAACGGGCGCGGCATGACAGAGGATATTATAAAAACTCATTGGATGACGATTTGCAATTCCTCTGAAAAAAGTAAGTATATCACACCTGAACAAAGAATACAGACAGGGGCGGGCAAAAGGAATTGGAAGATTTGCATTAGACCGTCTTTCTGACAGATGCAGAATGCTGACTATATCTGGACAAGGCGGACTGGAATGGCTTGTTAATTGGGAAGATTTTAATGGAAATAAGAAAATTTCAGATGTGAAGGCAAAAATTTATGATACGGATACAAGTCTGCTTGAATATGTCGATGTGGATCATTGAATGAATGCAGAAATGGCAAGTTATGTAAAGTCGTTCAATTATGGAGGAACAGGAACCGTTTTTTGCCTGGAGGGACTTCATGACACATGGGATGATAAGACTATGGCACGTTTACGCAATCATCTGGAGAATCTGCTTCCGCCAGACGTGACAGAAGGCTTTAAAATATTATTTTTACATGACACAACGAGTCGGGATGGTGCTGAGATAATTAGTGCTAACGTAGATTCCTTTGATTATAAAATTGATTTTCAAATCAAAGGGGATGATTTGGACATACAGATTTTACGTAATGAATTTGATTTTTGGTAAAAAATTTGGGGGAATAAAATTATATAGAGATAAATTCAGGGTGCGTCCATATGGTGAATACGGGGATAGTGATTTTGATTGGCTGGAGTTGTCTGCCCGTAGGAATCGCTCTCCTACGGGGCTAGGTCACCAGTCAGGAAACTGGCGTGTGAGCGCGGAGCAGATTTTTGGTAATGTAGCAATCTCACGAAAGAATACCAATCTGGACGACAAAACTAATCCACAGTATCTCCAAACAGTATAGCATACAGACCTTGGAGAGGGTCTATAAACAATTACTACTATATAATACGAGGGTGGAAAATGAATTGTTAAAGGGGATAAAAATGAGTAAAATCGATTTGTTAAAAGATATAATGAAAGATGTAGAAGAGGACTTCCTCAAAAATGAAAGTTCATATATTGTGATGGAGGAATATGAATATTTCCGGGAAGCCATAACTCTCTATGCAAAACAGAATAATTTAATAGAGAGTGTATTATTATTAATGGAAAATAATATGAACGAAGAGGCTATGATATTAGCCAGATCAGTGTTAAATAATTATTTTTTAGTATCATATATTTTGGATGATCCACAAAAAAAGCATTTGAAAGAGTATCAAATACAGCCTATCGTTACATCTTTATATTATTGGAACAATGCAAAACAAATAATGCAACGTCCATTTTGGCAAAAACTAATAAATGAAGGAAAGTCTTTACCATTCAAGGAACAAGAAGTAGACAATAATATTGCAGCTCTAGAAACTGCTATAACAAAAGCAGGATTTCCAAAGAGTCAGCGGCCGTTATCAATTAAGAAATTGGCAGAAAATGCAGATGAGAGGGGCTTGGAATTATATGTTACTTTTTATTCAGAAGCAAGTAAATTTGAACATTCAGATATTTCATGCTTAGACATTTATAAAGAAAAAATCTTAGAAAACGATTCAAACAATCAAGTATTCAAACTTAATATGAATAAGACAGATGAAAGTTTAAAAGAGAAAATAATGTCTATGATAATCATATCATATACGGAGTCTTTTATAAAATTGGTAGAGGAGGTTACTATAAATAATCCACATCTGAAAGCTGCTTATAATGAAAAAAAATTACCAGAAATAATGATTAAAATAATAGCTCTCGTAGAAACATAATCATAAGTAAAAATAATATGTAATTTTACATAGCCGGAAGGTTTTCAATGAACGAAAATCCTCCGGCTTTTTTCATGCTCATTTTTATACATAGCCATTTCCCCACACAGGAAGATGGTTATTAAATTTTTAGGAAAGAAGGGAACCGTTATGGCGAATTGCAAAGTAATTGCGATTGCCAACCAGAAAGGCGGAACGGGGAAAACCACCATAACTGTCATCTTAGGGATTGGACTTACCAGGGAAGGGAAAAAGGTTTTTCTGGTGGATGCCGATCTAGATGCGGGTGTGGGCGAGATAAGCAAAGCTGATTTGGATGCATTAGTTGTTGCTGGTGCAACTGTTGAGTACAATGGAACCAGCATAACCGTTATGAACGATGGTGATAATGATGGTATAGATGATAATAATGCAACCGTGGTATCTGCTGAAGTTGCATACGAGCTTGCGGCTGCCGGGTTTCTTGCGGCGAAACGTATTAGTGATACCCTGGGAAGCGCCGAGGTAACCAATAATGATGACGGTACCGTTGATATTACGCTCGGTCAGGCAGAGGTAGCCAACGTTCTCAGCTTTAATCTTCACGTGGGCGCTGACGCGGACCTGACCAACAAGATTTAGGTAAACATCGAGACCATGAATTCTGAGTATCTGGGAATCAAGGGACTGAACGTGTCCGATGCGAGAGGCATGGCGGCAACCTATGCAATCGACGCCATCGCAGACGCGATTTCCAAGGTTTCTTCCCAGCGTTCCTCACTCGGTGCAGTTCAGTACCGTCTGGAGCACACAATCGCAAACCTTGACAACGTGGTTGAGAACACGACTGCCGCCGAGTCACGTATCCGTGACACCGATATGGCGGAGGAAATGGTGGAGTACTCCAAGAACAACATTCTCGCGCAGGCAGGACAGTCCACGCTGGCGCAGGCAAATCAGTCTACGCAAGGTGTGCTTTCTCTGCTGCAATAAAATATTTTTTGAAAAATGGCCGTTTTGAAATCGTAATTTGGCGATAACTTGCAAACGAGCATGCTGAATAAGCACGCCTTTTGGTGGGCTTATTCAGCTATATATAAGAAGTGTTGCTTTGAATGAAATGAAGAGGTTTTTGTTAAGTTTTTTGTGTAAGTTTATCTACTAATACTTATATGGATTCTTTATATCTGATAAGCCACAGATGTAGTCTAATGTGACATGATAATACTTTGCCAATTTTATTAAATGCCGTACTGGCATTTCGTTTGCACCTCGTTCATATCTTGCATACATGGTCTGTGAAGTGCCTAGATAATCAGCAATATCCTGTTGTGTTTTATCAGAATCTTCTCTTAAGTTTCTGATTCTTGTAATGTAATCCATGCGTTGAACCATTAAAATTTTTAATTAGTAGTAGTTTATCATAGTACATATTTTTACTATTGATTTTAGTAAATATGTGTACTAAAATAATTATTATGAAAAGTGTGGAAAATAAAGGATGATGAAATACAGTGAAAATAAAAGAAGATGTTTTAAAGGCGATATTAGAGGAGATGCCTGTTGCTCCGCCAGAGGCAGGTGGAATACTTGGTGGCAGAGAAGATATCATTTCGATTTGCTTTGCTGATAATGGAGGTAATACTCTTGGATGCAGTTATATTCCAGATGTAAAAAAGCTAAACATTATAATCAAACAATGGGAAAAAAATAAATATTACTTTATGGGGATATTTCATGTTCATTTTTTTTGTGTAGATACGCTTTCAGAGGGAGATATCAAGTATATGGAGCGGATCATGCATGCTATGCCCGAAACAATAAGAAAATTATATTTTCCGCTTGTGGTGCAGCCGCACACAAAATGTGTACCTTATGTGGCCTATAAAGAAAAAGAAGGTAAGATTCTTATCCGGCAGGATGAGTTAGAAATTTTATAATTAGGAAAGAGAAGGGAAAGGTGTTAATTTATGGAAAACGTAGAAAGAAGAATTGAAATTCCAGAAGGATGTTTTGAAGGAAACTGTTCAGACTGTATTTATGCAAATTTCAGAGACAGGGATGATTATGGAAGAGTGAGATGTGAGGGAGGATATGGTGGGTATAATAGACCAGAGGACAGAAATGGATGTTTTTATTATAAAAATTAGCGTTTTTTTACATAAAAAACAAGACAAACAATAAGGATTCATTCTGTCGGATGAGAATTATAAAAGAGTATTTTTGGAGGAAGTTGTTATGGATATAAATGAAGCGATACCATATGCATGGCCCTTTGGATGGGATTCTGAAAATATGTCGAGAGAAGCACCAGTAGTCAATAGGTTATTGAAAGCAATAATTGAAAAAAATGTTAATGAAATGAATGATTTATTTTCAAAAGGTGCCACAATTAAAGGGATTGATGAGGCAACATTTGAGAGGGCACTTTTTCATATGTTGGGAGATTATCCTGTAATCAAGTGTTTGGTTGAACATGGATTTATAGGCGCTTATGGAGATTATGAATATTGTCAAACATGTTTGGAACCGGCCGGGTATTTCTGGGGAATTTTAGCAAGAGCATGGGTTATTGGCAATATGGATGTTTTTAAGTTGCTTGCCCAAAATGGATTTGGCGACATGTCCATTTGTTCAAATGGAGAAGGGTATTATGGTGAAGAACTTATCATTAAAAGAAATGATGTTCAGGCAGCTATAATTTTAATGGAGAACGGATATCCAAGAAAGGAATTTTTATGTGAAAGATATATGAATAGATATCCCAATAGTGAAGTTCTTGGTTATTTGCAATTGCATCCGCTTATTCCGAGAAAAACAATTATGCTAGATGACTTTAAATTTCGAGAAATACCATTACCCAGACTGGAAGAACCAGGCTTTTTTAATAGAAAGAAAGTGAGACAACGTAATAAAATATTATTGCAAGATTACGAAGATCGTGTGATTGCGCAGGAAAGGTTTAAAAGAGAACTGGGCATTGAAAAATGGAATGAGATTGTTAATAAAAAGGAGGAGTCAGACAACGTTTTGAGCATGGCTATGAAGGAAATCCTTGACTTTTAACACGAAAAACTACATATGCGGACAACGTAATTCAGGTATTATTTTCAGGATGTGGAGATCGAGGCGGCGTTGTATGAGATTGTGATATATTATTTGAACCAGGAAAGCATAATCACAGGGGACTGACACACTGCTTACAGAGTTGCCCCTGTCAAGTAGACACGTAGATACTGTAGGCAAAAATGCAAAAAAATACAGAAATATATTCAAAATCAGTTAAAAGAAGATTATGAATATGATTAGGTAAATACTCAAGGAGTGTATGAACCCGTTTACGGGTGAGCCGGTAAAAAGCAACAAATAATGTAAGCCCATAGGGCTTCGTAGGAAATGATGTTACGACTGACCAACCGTTCGAAGAGCCTTTAGGCTCCAGAGCCGGTAATGAGCCCTTATAGAGCGTGAGCAGAGGCTATTGCAAAAGAGATGATTAGTCCTTTATGGAACAATGGCTCCATTTTTATGTCTGAAAACAGAAAACGGACTCCGAAGAGTCCGTAATCCGTGGTATAATTAATTATGATTAGTAATTCAAAATACCATAAAAATTATACCGAATTTGGCGAACCTTATCAACTGGTTTTGCCATTAAATTTGGAAGGTTTGGTTCCTGATGAGATTTAAGTCCGACTGCTGAGCCATGATGGATTCAGGAAGCAGTTAGCCTTCTGAACCAGGAGTACATCTGCGTTTTTCGTGTCGGAGAGGAAAAACGTACTCAGGATTTGCAGAGGATCTGCCGTTTCCTGGAGGAGAGGTGCAAAACGGATGAGACAGCTTTTGTACATGGAAGAGGGAAACGCAAAAGCAGGAATCAAAGATATCCGGAACTGTTTCATCGTTTCCTAGAACGCCAGCCAGTCTATGATTGGCACACAGCCAGCTTTCAGGAGTGGAATAATTACTGTAAGACAGATCCGGACGCTACATTCATGCACATGAAAGATGACCATATGCGTAATGGTCAGTTGAAACTGGGATATAAGGTACAGATTGCAGAGGACAGCGAATACATTGTAGCAGCGGAGCCATAGCTGAAAAAACAGGGGACATTCCGGGAAAATCGTTCCACACCCTTGACAAAGGGATAAATATGGCATAAAATATAACAGTGCTATATAACAGCGTTACAAACGGGGAGAGCGGTATGGGTGAGACGGAACAGACGACATTAGATTTAATTCTTGAAGCGGCCATGCAGGAATTTCTGGAAAAGGACTTTCAGTCCGCTTCCCTGCGGAACATCGTAAAGAAGGCAGGCGTGACAACGGGCGCGTTTTACGGTTATTTCGGCAGCAAAGAGGATTTGTTTGAAGCGTTGGTCGGGGAACAGTATGATTATTTCATGGAACGCTTTTGCAGGGCACAGCAGGAGTTTGCCGATCTGCCGGCGGAGGAACAGCCGGAGCATTTGAGCGTAACTTCGGGTGCGTGCATGCACGATATGCTGCTGTACGCATACGAGCATTTGAACGAATTTAAGCTTCTTCTCTGTCATTCGGAGGGGACGCGTTTTTCAAAGCTCATCGATGAAATGGTAGAGATAGAAACAAAGGGGACGCACGACTATTTAAGGGTGCTGGAAAGCCTGGGCAGACCGTCGCCCCCGATTGATGAGCATTTAGAGCATATTTTGATTACCGGAATGTTTAACGCATTTTTTGAATTAATTATCCATGAAATGCCGCTGGAAAAAGCGGAGTATTATCTGAAAGAAATGAGAGATTTTTACACGGCCGGATGGATGAAAATTATGGGGCAGTAGCCCTGTAATTTTTTCACCTAGAGTTAGACAAAACTAACTATTATTTAGGATATGCGGGAAAAATTTGTGTTCCCATATCATAAATCGGTGAAACCCAATGGGTTTTATCGGCAAAATTATTGCAAGGAGGTTTTTCCATGAAGCAACAGTCTAATTTATCAAGATTGATGGGCTATGCCGGAAGGCATAAAATTTTAACCTGTCTTTCCTGGCTCTTATCGGCGCTCAGCGCGCTGCTCGCCCTTGTTCCCTTTTGGTATATATGGCGTATCATTCACGACATACTGGAGGTTTCCCCGGATTTCGCACGGGCGCAGAATGTCACGCGTTACGGTTGGTCCGCCGTCCTGTTTGCGGTTATTTCGATTATTGTTTACATAGCCGCGCTGATGTGTTCGCATATCAGTGCGTTCCGGGTTGCCGCGAATATAAGAAAAGAGCTTATGCGGCACATTGCGGCGCTGCCGGTTGGCGTAATCGAAAAATACGGCAGCGGAAAGCTGCGGAGAATCGTAAATACTTCCAGTACGGCAACGGAAACCTATCTCGCTCACAGGCTGCCGGATAAGGCAGGAGCGATTGCCACGCCCATAGGCCTGTTATTTTTACTGCTTGTGTTTGACTGGCGCCTGGGGCTTTTAAGCCTTCTGCCTGTCGTGCTCGGGTTTTTGATTATGATGAAAATGACAGGCAAGAGCATGGAGCAGAAGATGAATGAATATCAAAATGCGCTTGCGGATATGTCAAATGAAGCGGTGGAATATGTCAGAGGTATACCTGTGGTAAAAACCTTTGGGCAAACGGTATTTTCCTTTAAACGCTTTAAAGCCACGATTGATAATTATGAAAAGTGGGTCATTGCGTACACAAAAACCCTGCGTCTGCCGATGATGTTTTACACGACGGCTATTAACGGCGTGTTCGCGTTTTTGATTGCCGGAGGCATTATTTTTACCAGAGGCGGCGTGACGAATGAATTACTGTTAAATCTTATTTTCTACATTGTAATTACGCCCGTCATCGGTACAACACTCACAAAAATCATGTTTATGAGCGAGGATGCCATGATTGTAAGCGATGCGTTGGGAAGAATTGACGGCCTGCTGGAAGAAAAGCCGCTGAGTGAGAGCGCAAAGCCCAAAACTCCGTCGGAGTATTCCATCACCTTAGAGCATGTGAGCTATAGCTATGACGGCGAAAAGAATGCGGTAAGCGATGTATCCCTGTCTGTCAAACCGGGGCAGGTGGCAGCGCTGGTAGGCCCTTCGGGCGGCGGTAAGACGACGCTTGCCGGCCTTGTGACAAGATTTTTTGACCCGCAGCAGGGATGCGTACTGATTGGGGGGATTGATATACGCGATATTCCGAAAGAAGAGCTGATGAATAACGTTTCCTTCGTTTTTCAGAACAGCCGGCTCATCAAAGCGTCCATACTCGACAATGTGCGTATGGGAAAGCCGGGGGCAGCGCGGGAGGAGGTTGACCGCGCGCTTCGGGCGGCGCAGTGTACGGATATTATTGAAAAATTGCCGAACGGCATAGACACGGTTGTCGGCAGGGACGGCGTCTATTTGTCCGGCGGAGAGCAGCAGCGAATCGCCATTGCCCGGGCCATTTTAAAAAATGCGCCGATTCTGATTCTGGATGAGGCCACGGCGTTTGCCGACCCTGATAATGAGGTGCGCGTTCAGAAGGCATTGTCCGTGCTTTCCAAAGGGAAAACCGTGCTTATGATTGCACACAGGCTTTCGTCGATCACGGGTGCGGACCGTATCTATGTATTGCAGGGCGGTAAGATTGCCGAGAGCGGGACACACGCCGAATTGATAAAGAAAAACGGAATCTTCACCCATATGTGGAACAATTATTCACAGGCGGCAGAATGGAAAATTGCAAAGGAGGTAGAAGCATGATTGAGAAGCTGCAAAGACGGTTCGCATTATCCAGGCAGGGGGCGCTTGATTTAATGAAAGGATGCCTCGCCTGCGTTTTACAGGATATATCCTTTATGTTTCCGGTCGGACTTTTATATCAATTTGTCATTGACACTATGAATGGCGGCGTGAGCGGGAGCAGGATTGCTTTTTATGCGGCCGGTTGTCTGGTCTGCCTGGTGCTGATATTTGTTATCACCCGGTTTCAATATAATGCGACCTATCTGGCGACCTACGTGGAAAGCGGGGTACGGCGGATTTCTTTGGCGGAAAAGCTCCGCAAAATTCCGCTCTCCTTCTTCGGAAAAAAAGACTTAGCGGATTTGACAAATTCGATTATGAGCGATTGCGCAACGCTTGAGACGACATTTTCCCATTATGTGCCCGCCCTTATCGGCTCCCTTATTTCCACAACGCTGATTTCCGTCTGCCTGTTCGCTTACGACTGGCGCATGGCTCTGGCGGCGGTTTGGGTATTGCCGGTTGCGTTTGCGATTACGCTGTTGTCCTCGCGCATTCAGGAGTATTTTAACAGCAAAGCGGTAGCGGCGAATGTCGCCCTTGAAAACGGGGTGCAGGAGTGCATTGAAAGCTTACAGGACTTAAAAGCGAACAACGCGGAGAAACGCTATCTCGACGGGCTTTATCAAAAAATCGACTATGCCGAGCGGCGGCATATTGTGACAGAGCTCGGAACGGCTTTGTTTGTGGTTTCGTCGACGCTGATTTTAAAGTTTGGGATTGCCACGGTTGCCCTGGCAGGCTCCGCATTGCTCATCCGTGGTGAAATTGATATTCCGATGTTCTTTCTGTTTTTGCTTGTGGTGTCAAGGCTTTATTCTCCGCTCGAGGGGGCGTTGCAAAATCTCGCGGCTGTCATTTCTTCCAAAACAAATATCAACCGTATGAATGAAATTCTTGACCATCCGGTGCAAACGGGCAGCAGCCGCTTAACGAACCGGGGATATGATATTGAATTTGACCATGTGGGATTTGCATACAACAGCGGGGAAACCGTTTTAAAGGATGTTTCCTTTACCGCAAAGCAGGGGGAGGTCACCGCCCTTGTCGGGCCGTCCGGCGGAGGCAAGACGACGGTATCGCGGCTGGCTGCGAGATTTTGGGATACGGACAAAGGAAAAATCACGGTGGGCGGCATGAATATCGCCGACATCGATCCGGAAACCCTGCTTTCACTGTATTCTATTGTATTTCAGGATGTCACGCTTTTTAACAATACAATAATGGAAAATATCAGAATTGGCAGAAAGGACGCTTCGGATAAAGAGGTGCTCGCGGCGGCAAAGCTTGCGAACTGTGACGAGTTTGCCTCAAAGCTCCCGAACGGCTACGACAGCATGATCGGGGAAAACGGATGCGAGCTTTCCGGAGGGGAGAGACAGCGTATTTCCATCGCCCGCGCTTTCCTGAAAAACGCCCCGATTATTTTGCTGGATGAGGCGACGGCAAGCCTTGATGTGGAAAATGAAACACTCATACAGGCGGCGTTGTCCAGACTGATAAAAGAGAAAACGGTTCTTGTGATTGCACACCGTATGCGCACGGTCAGCGGTGCGGATAAAGTCGTCGTGCTCTCGGATGGAAACGTCGCGGAACAGGGGACGCCGGAAGAGCTGATGCATACCGGCAAGATTTATCCTCACATGGTAAAATTACAGACAATCAGCCGGGATTGGGGGATTCAGTAATTCGTAATAACTTTAAGAGTGCCGTCCGATGGGCGGCACTCTTTTGCGCAGAAATCTCAGCCGTATTATTCTGTTTCGGAGTCAAACTCAAGAACGGTTCCGGACACGGCGTCAATCTTATAGTCGTAATCGGTCCGCCCGTAATAGAATTCAATCTCATAGCAGGTGTAACCGTCGTCAAATTCCAGTTTTGTCTTTGAAAAGGTAACGTCGGAGGCGGAAAACCCTGCATGGTTTAACGCGATGGATTTTGCTTCCTCTACATCAATATAGGAGCCGGAGGCCTGATTTCCCAAAGTCGCGCCGGCAGTGGTTCCGGCTGCGTTCTGGAAGCTTTCCACGCTCTTTTGGCGGATAGCGCCGGTATTGGCGTCAATCTCGTAATCATAGCTCTGATTAGATGTGTAAAACTCAATCTCATATACCGAAACGCCGTCGTCATAGTCCAATCTGTCCTTGGTATAAGTAACATCAGAAGCAGACAGGCCTGCGTCGGAAAGCGCCGTGTTCTTAGCATCGTCAAGTGAAATCTGAGTGGAAATCTGCTGACTGTTTGCGGCGGCATTTCCAGCAGAGGCTCCCTGTGCCTGATTCTGTGCGGAGGAATCCTGCGTCTGATTCTGTGCGGAGGAATCCTGCGTCTGATTCTGTACTGAGGAATTCTGCGTCTGATTTTGTGTGTCAGAATTCTGTGTCTGGCTCTGAGCCGGCAAATTCTGCGTCTGGTTTTGAACGGTACCCTGTCCCGCGAAAGCGGCGCCAATCGGGTCAAGCTCTCTCTTTAAAATCGTTCCGTCGGAGGATTTTACCTGGTAATCATATTCATAACCGTTCGCCACAAATTCGATGTCATAAACAAAGTGACCGTCATCGAAATCAAATTTTGTTTTCAAAATAGTTGCGGAGGCCGGGTCTACTCCGGCATCGGCAAATGCGTAATTCTGCGCGCTTGTCTCGCCGATGGCGGAACTTTTGGCCGCGACGTTCGCGGCAAGGACGCTGCCGCCGCCCAGCACTGCCAGTGCCGCAGCGATGCAGACACTGGAGAGAATTGCTTTTTTCGGGGTTTCAAAAAATTTTTTTACATTTATCATAATTTATCTCCTTTCCTGATGTTTGAGCTTATTATAGCAGAGAAACATTAGGCGAAAATTAGAATTCCACGTGAAAACCATTTTTATCCATAAAAGGAAAAAATAAAACGGCTTCCCTTTTGCAGTTCGCTTTCTACGCGAATATTTCCGTCGTGAAACTGGGCGATTTCAGCCGCCATGGAGAGCCCGAGTCCTGTGCCGTTTCCATAACGGGAGGGATCCGCCTGATAAAATCTGCGGAAAATTTTTTTCTGATCTTCGGGAGCGATGCCGATGCCGTCGTCTGCAACCGACAAGATAATCTGTTCCTGTGACCGTGTGAGCGTCACCCAAATATGGCCGTTATCCTTTCCGTAACGGTATGCGTTGCTGATAAGGTTCACGAGCAGACGGGAAAGCAAATCCCGGTTTCCGACGGCAAAGATGTCCGGCATAATCTCCGCCGTCAGCGTAATCCCGCGCTCGCCGATTAAGGACATATCCTCACAGATGGAGGAAAAAAGCTCGGAGAGGTTCAGTCTGCTTTTCGGGTAGGTGTCCGCCTTTAACTCCAGACGTGTAAAGTCCAGCATATCATTGATAAGCTTTGACATGCGGCGTCCCTGCCGGTAAATGATACGAAGCGCGTCCTCATATTCTTCGGAACTGCGCGGTTTTTCGAGAGAAAGCTCACACTGCGCGAGAATGACGGACATTGGTGTGCGCAATCCATGGGAGGCATCCGAGGTAAACCGGCGTTCCGTTTCAAAGGCTGTGTCAAGACGCTCAAACATTTCGTTAAAGGTGTCTGCGAGCGCGTGTAGCTCGTCGGTCCCGCTGCCGAGGTCAATGCGCTTTTTCAGGTCGCCTCCTTTGCCAATCTGGGAAGCGGTTTCCGAAATCTGCTGGATGGGACGCAGCGATTTTTGCGCGAGCAGATAGCCACCCGTGGAGGCCAGAATGACAAACGCGGGGA
>CALWBG010000016.1 GCA_944375975.1 uncultured Roseburia sp. | reverse complement strand
GCGCCGCCGGCGTTTCCCGTTTCCGGAAAAAACGGCAGAAAAAAGAGCTGTGGGGCTATCTCGCACAGCTTTGCATTACGAATCCGGCAAACGGCGATAAGAGTACTCTCATGCCGTTTGCCCGGACGGAAGCGGCTTTAACGGTACTGACGGAGGAATGGCAGAACTTTGCGGACGTTTTTCTCACCTCGTGCGTCGGCAGCAAGGGCTACCGCTCTACGCT
Source organism: uncultured Roseburia sp. (assembly GCA_944375975.1). Lineage (GTDB taxonomy): Bacteria > Bacillota > Clostridia > Lachnospirales > Lachnospiraceae > Roseburia. The sequence continues at coordinate 23,421 of CALWBG010000016.1, read as the reverse complement.
GTTCGGCATCGTGCCCATCCGGGAGTCCGCCGTCGCCGAAAAAATAGCCGCCGATATCGACCTCGTCACGCGGCTGTATCCCGCGCAGTTCGGCCTGGAGGAAGCGCTGCTTCCGTTTCGGCGGATTATGGCGGATGCCTTCTGTGAAAAAATCGAAAACGGAAGGGCATACTGGGATGCCCTCCCGCCGTCTAATCCTCCGCATCGGAATCTTTGATATAATCCTCCACCACATCCGCCGTTACCTTCGAATAGGGCAGGCGGATGTATTTGCCCTCCAAAAGCTCCAAATCCGACAAATCTCCTCCGGTTGAAAGTCTATAGGCAAGTTCCAGCATGGCGAGTGCCTGCCCCTCCTTGTCATTATATACGGTCCCGATCATTTCCCCGTTCTTTACCGCCTCAAGACCGACATCCGTCCCGTCGATGCCGACGACCGCCGGCCACTCCTCCCTTGGGATATCCGCCGCTTTTAAGGCATCAATGGCCCCGAGTGCCATATCGTCGTTATTGGCAAGCACAAGCTCGATGGCCTCCCCGTACTCCGACAGTAGCTGTGTCATTTTTGTCTGTGCCTGTGCCCGGTTCCAGTTTGCGATTGCATAGCCCAGCTTTTCCACCTCGACTCCGTTTTGCACAATGGTGCTCACCGAATATTCCGTGCGCACGATGGCGTCCTGATGTCCAGCTTCCCCCTCGAGCACCACATACTGAAACACGCCGTCGCCGTTCTTATCCAGGGACACGTCCTTAGCAAACGCTTCCGCCGCCAGTTCGCCCTCCATGATACCGGACTCAAACGCTTCCGCGCCGACATAGTAAAGACGCTCCCAGCGCTCCAAATCCTCCTCCACCAGCTCCCGGTTAAAAAAGATAAGCGGCACGTTGCTTTTCTCCGCCATATCAATAATCGTGGTCGGGTCGGTTCTGTCTACCAGATTCACGCAGATTACATTGCAGCCCTCTTCTATCATCGACTCTACCTGCCCGTTCTGCGTAGACTGGGAATCCGCCGCATTATAAACCTCCACATTGACCGCCACTCCGGTCTCCTCCTCCTTTATTGCGGCATAACGGTCAAATTCCGTCATCAACTGCGCCACAAAGGTATCGTACTGGTCGTATACGGTCACGCCGATTTTAATGCTCTTAATTTCCTGTTCCCCGCCGGAGCAGCCGACGGCGGTCATTCCCGCGCCGGCCGCCATAAGGCCGGAAAACAGTAATACACAGGCTCTCATTTTCCTTCTCATTCTCACTCGCTCATCCCCCATATCTCCCGCCGTTCGACGTGTCGCTACTGCACGACATGTTGTCACTGCACGATGGGAAATAATATTTTCTGGCTTTCCACATCGTAAAGATTTTCCTTGTTTATGGTCAAAAATTCTATTTCCCGGTTTTGGGCCGGACTAGTACCGTACAAAAGCTGCTTTGCGATTTCCTGCATACTCAGATACCCCATATGGAACTCATTCGGAACGATCAGCCCCTGAATCATCCCCTTATCCAGATAGTATACTGCCTTTTCCGAGCAGCCCTCGCCGTACAAAACACAGGAGCTTTTTTCCTCCGCCAGCAGATAATCCACTGCCAGCTCGGTCTCGTCATTTTCCAGCGTAATCAGCACATCCGCCGGATGCTCCTTCTGAAAGCTCTTAAGCTCCTCAATCCTGTCGCCTTCCTCCGCAGCCGTCCACACAACCTCAATGCCCGTTCCTTCCACCGCGTCCAAAAAGCCGGAAAGCCGTTTTTGCATGGATAATTGCTCCTGGTTTCCGCTGAGAATCCCGACAGTCAGTCCGTCTGTCCTCCCCTCGTAATCTTCCAGCAATTCTCCCGCAATCGCACTGCCAACCTCATAATGGTCCGTCATCACAACCGTGTGAAGTCCCTCCGGCATCACGTCCGTTCCGACAAAAATGACAGCCTCCTCTGAGACCTCCCCGGAAAGAAGCCCCTCCTCATCCTCGCTGGAGCAGGGCTCTATAATGACTCCGTCCGCCCCGTTTTCAAACTCACGACGGATAATCTGACATTCCTCGGAAAGTCCTGTGAACTCTACGGTGGAAACGATATTGAGCTGAATATGATTGTCGGCGGCTCCCTGCTTTAATCCCTCGCGAAACGCAATCCAGCGGTCACTGCTGCTGTTGTTGACAATCACGGATACCTGGTATTCCTCTCCCTCCCTGCCGGTATTGAGCATCCCGTAGGTGGCGAACGCCGTAACGCCGAGCATAACCGCAACCAATACGCCAAAATAAATACTGTTTTTCTTCATACCGCCGCTCCTTAAATCTGCTTTTTCCCGGACTCCAGCCATGCCTGTGTTTCCGGTGTAAAGGGGATATAGGGAAGATGAATGCGGACCGTGGTTCCCTCGTCCGGAACGCTTTCGATTTCAAGTCCGTACTGCGGCCCGAATCTTAGCTTAATCCGGTTGTGCACATTCAAAAGCCCCACGCCTGAACCGTGCCTGGGTGCTCTGTTATTCTCCTTTAAAAGCTGCGCCACTTCCTCCTCCGGCATACCGAGCCCGTTGTCGCTGACCTCGATGTAAACGTCCTCCCCGCTGCGGTGTCCCGATACCACAATCTCACCGTCTCCGTCCATACACTCCACACCGTAATAAATCGCGTTTTCAAGTAGCGGCTGAACCACCAGCTTTACGGTGCAGCACGAAAGGATTTCTGAATCAACGTCAAAGGTTACCCGGAAAAGGTTTTTATAGCGTATCTTTTGGATATTCATATAATTGCGCGCATGACGTATCTCATCCTCCACGGAAATCACAGTCTTGCCCCTGCTTAGGCTGATACGGAACAGGCTTGCAAGCTGCGTAATCATAAACACCGCGTCGTCGGAGCGCCCGCCCTCGATCATCCAGACGATGGAATCCAGCGTATTATACAAAAAATGCGGGTTAATCTGGGATTGCAGCGCATCCAGCTCGCTCTTTCTTTTTTCCTCCTGCTCCACCACAATATCCTGCATGAGCTGTCGAATCTGCTCTACCGTAGAGCGCAGCGTCCTTCCCAGATGCTCCACCTCCATGGAGCCGCCGACATAAATCGCGGGATTTAAGTTTCCCTCCTCCCATTCCTTCACGGAATCATTGAGCTTTTGCAGCGGCTTTGCAATCCGTGCCGACACGAGCTGATTTAAGATCATAACCGCCAGCAGAGAGACTGTCACCAGCATAATCACAAAGTACCGCATCTCCTCTAGTCCCATTTCAAAGGAACTCATCGGCACGACGCTCACAAGCTTCCAGCCGGTATAGCTGATTGTCTTTACCGTAATCAGGCGCTTCTCCCCCTGGAATTCCTCCTTGTAGCTGCCGTCCTCGTGCGTAAGCTGTTCTAAATTATTTTCCTCGTAAAGCCCCGTATAAATCAGCTTCTGCTTGGGATGATAGATAATTTCCCCCTCACTGTCCATCAGATAGACATACTCCCTGGAATTATCCGTGTTCGCCTTCGCCAAAAGCTGCTCGATGCTGCTGTAATTCATGTCAACCAGAAGCACGCCAAGCGCCGAGCTTCCGCTTTCGGTCAGCTCCACTGCGCGGCTCAGGGAAACAACCCAGTAATAACGATAGGAGGTATCGTCAAACAGGTTCTGTACGTGAGGCGTAGAAAAATGAAGATTTTCCATCTGCTCCACCGCGTCAAGAAACCATTGCTGTCCGACAATATCCACGCCCTGCTTTTCCGTTGCCACCGGAGCCGCCGCCACAAGCTCTCCGTCATTCGTATAGCAGGCAATGCTGATCAGATTATCCTTATTTGCCTCGTAGAGCAGATTCATCTCCTCGTCCAGACCCTCGACTGACAAATCCTTGTCCTTGATGACGCTGTAATACATGGCGTCGGAAATACGGCGCATATTCCTCAGATAATCCTCGAGGTTAATCGCCGTCTGACCAAGAAGCTGCCCCGTGCTCTCCACCGCCATGCGCTCCATTCTGCTGACAAACTGCTCGTAGAGCATAATGCCCAGGAAGCACATACTGCACACCGAAAGCACCGTAAAAGAAATTGAAATCGTTACCTGTATGCTGTATGTCTTCCTGTAGCGGTTTATGTATGTCATTATTTTTTCCCATACTTGTCTGATTCTTCCCATCGTTTACTTTTTCTGCCCACCCAGCTTTTCTGCCTTATACTTCGACGGAGATACGCCGAACTGCTTCTTAAATACATAGCTGAAATAATTGGGATCCGAATACCCCACCTGCTGCGCGACCACATAGGTTTTCTCGTCTCCCTCCAGCAGCAGCTCCACTGCCTGCTCCATCCGGTAATCCGTCAGATAATTGATAAAGGTTTTGCCCGTCTCCTTTTTAAACACCGTGGAAAAATAGGCGGCGCTGACACCTAAGCTTCTGCACATAGTCTCGACGGACAGGCTCTGATCCGCATAATGCTCCCGGACATATTCCTCCGCCCGCCTGACAAAGGTTTTTGTCGTGTCTGTCGCCCGTTTCTGCACCTGCGCCTGCATCTTACCTCCGACGGAAACAAGCCAGTCCTTTAACGCCTCCGGAGAGTCGAGCTGTAAGGCCTCACTGTAGGCATCAGCGTTCTCCCCGAATATTTCATCCATATTCAGATCGTTATTATTTCCGAAACGGAAAATCTCCGCAATCAGCTCCATAATAAACATCCGGTATTTCTGAAGGGACGCGCCCTTCCCTGAAAAACGGCTGACGCAGTCCGACACCGCTTCTAAAAGCGAGTGTTCGTCCCCGGTCTTTATTTTTTTAAAAATCTTCTGTATGGACTGCTCGTCCCACGTCTTGTCCGCATGTTCCTGCGGGTCAATTTCCGCAATATTAATGGCGCGTGTATTGCCGTAAAGCACACGGTAGGATATCGCGTTGCGTGCTCCCCGATAGGAGAGATGCAGCTCGCTGATTTCCCCACAGCTATGCCCGATTCCGGCCGTCACCCGCGCGCCGCAGACGCGCTTTGCCAGCCGGCAGAATTTATCCATGGCATCGGTATAGCCCGTAAGCTCCGCCTCCTCCGAGAGCTGGGATATTACGATAATATCTCCGAGATAGGAAATTACATTGCTCCTCCATTTGTCCGAAAACTGCTCCTCCGCCAGCTTTTTTACGGAAACAGCCAGAAGAATCGGGTCGATGCCAAGCTGAGCCTCCGGTGTGCTGATGTGAAGCGCCGTCACCACATACCGCGGGCCGCTGAACACTATCCCATAGCTGTTTAAAAACCTCTCCATGTCCTGCTCGGGAATCCGCCCCTCAATCAGCGCTGCATAAAAATTCTCCTGTAACACCGGGAGGCTCTCCATATAATATTGGCGCAACTTCTCGATATTGCGTTTTTCATCCAGCTCTCTGTCAAGATTTGCTCCGATGCGCGTAAATACCTCCCGAAGTTCATTCGCGTTGATTGGCTTTAATATGTATTCCTCCGCCTCGATTTTGATTGCCTCTTTCGCATATTCAAATTCATCAAACCCGGAAAATATAATGATTTTAATATTCTGATAAAGCTCCTTTAGCTTTCTGCTTAAGGTAAGACCATCCATATAGGGCATTTTGATGTCGGTCATGACGACATCCGGCAAAAGCTCCTCCGCCAGCTCTAAGGCCTCCACACCGTTTCTCGCGTACCCGGCAATTCGAAAGCCCATATTTTCCCAGTCCAGCTTTTTCATAATGACGGAGAAAACCTCCTCCTCGTCGTCCACCAGCAAAATGGAATACTGACTCATTGCTCTATTCTCCATATTTTTTATTCATGCGGCTCCATAAAATTCCCAGAATCACGGTGCAGACAACGATTTCCGCCACCGCCGCGTAAAGATTCCAGAATAAAAGCACCATCATCAAAAGCGTAGCGACGGCAAAAAAGACCATAAGCTGTCCCGCCGCTTTGGCATACGCCGCCTCGTCCTTCACCGGCGGCTTATTCTTCCCCCGGATTGCGGTAATATCCTTCATAATCCACAGTCTCATTCCGTAGTACATCAAGATTACAAATAAAAGCAGCGGAATCCCTGCCAACTCTAAAAATTGCTCTGCACTCATATGTTTCCTCCACTATAACGAATTTACCGGACGCCGTTTCCTGTCGCAAGGCAAAATAGCGGCTGGTCCGCGATGCTCCCAGCCGCTGTAATTCGTTATTATACAGCAATGATCATTTCTTTGCTATGTATTTTCTGATATCAAGCGAAATAGCCACGAAGATGACAATACCGATTGCGATGTACTGTGCGTTTGCGTCCACACCCAGGTACTGCAAAGCAACCTTTAACAACTCGAACACCGCGACACCGATGACTGCGGACGAAACACGTCCACGGCCGCCCGTAACGGATACGCCACCGATGGTACATGCCGCGATTGCTTCCATTTCATAGCCGTAACCGAGCTGTACCGATGCGCCTCCTGCCCTTGCTCCAAGCATAAAGCCCGCCAGCCCGTACATTGCCGCCGCCTTCATGTAGATGAGGATTAATGTCTTTTTCACCGGAACACCCGCAACTTCCGCCGCCTGCGGGTTGCCGCCGATAGCATACATATATTTTCCATGGCGCGTCATATTAAAGATAAACCAGGTGATGGCCGCCACGATAATTGCGATCCAGATTAAGTAGTTAATACCGAGGAATTTGCCGTTTGCAATATTTGTATATTCCTGCACATATCCGCCGAGCGGCGTCGCATTGGTATAAATTAAGGAAATACCGTAAACAATTTCCATCATTGCCAGTGTTGCGATGAACGGAGGTACGCTTAAATACGCGATAAAGAATCCCGTAATCGTACCGAACGCGGCACAGATTACCATAACGATAAGCAGCGCTACAAATACATTGAGCGGCTCCATATCGGGAAAGAACTTTCCGGAATAGTCCATACGCTGAAGCAGTGTACCTGCGATACAGCCGCCGAAACCAATCATACGTCCTGCGGAAAGGTCACAGCCCGCGGTGATAACACAGCCCGCAATACCAAGTGCGATGACCAGCCTGGAGCTCATATTCGTCAAAATATTCATCAGATTGTTTCCGGTGAAGAAGTTATTCGAGGTTAACCCCGTATAAATCACCAGGATAAACATAACGATGATAACTCCGTTATTGATTAAAAAATCCTTAATTTTCTGCTGATTTGTTTTTACCATTTTCCCACTCCTATCCGCGTGCCGGGCACGCATTACATTCGATGGTTGAAGTCTTTTCTCCGACGTGTCTTCGGATGTCAGAACTGTGTCGCATAGCTCATAACCTTCGCCTGCGTCATTTCCTCCGGCTGATCGATTTCACCGGTCAATTTGCCGTTGCACATAACACAAATGCGGTCCGACATACCCAAAAGCTCCGACATCTCGGACGAAATCATGATAATCGCTTTGCCCTGCGCCGCAAGGTCATTCATAATTTCGTAGATTTCATGCTTTGCACCTACATCAATACCACGGGTAGGCTCATCCATAATCAGTACATCCGGGTCGTTCGCGAGCCACCTCGCAACGATAACCTTCTGCTGGTTACCGCCGGATAAGTTGGCGATATGCTCCTTCATACTCGGCGTTTTGATGCTCAGCTTTTTGATGCTGTCCTCCACACTCTCATTGATTTTCTTGTGATTCAGCACCATCCGTGCTTTCAGATACTTGTTGTAAATCGATACGCCCACATTGTCCTTGATAGAAAGACAGCCGAAAATACCGTTTCCCCTTCGGTCCTCGGTAATCAGCCCGATGCCCGCGTTCATGGCGTCTATCGGATGCTTGATTTTAACCTTTTTCCCGTGCATATATATCTCTCCGGATGCCACGCCGCGGATTCCGAAGATTCCCTCCATCAGTTCGGTTCTCTGCGCGCCTACCAGTCCGCCGAAACCGAGAATTTCTCCCTTACGGAGCGTAAAGCTCACATTCTGGAAGGATTTCTCGTGGATGGAGCACAGATTTTTCACCTCCATGACAACCTCGCCGGGTTTGGTGTGCTTTTCCGGATACACGTTCGTCAGCTCCCTGCCGACCATATTTTTGATGATGTCGTCCGTCGTCATCTCCGACGCCGCCCAGGTCCCCACATAGGTCCCGTCACGCATGATTGTGATATCGTCGGCTATGCGCTTGATTTCATCCATCTTATGAGAGATGTAAACCATCGCGACTCCGCGGTCTCTCAAATCATTCATGATACGGAACAGCGCCTCCACCTCGTTGTCGGAAAGGGAGGAAGTCGGCTCATCAAATATCACGACCTTCGCCTGCTGGGAGACCGCCTTGGCAATCTCCACGGACTGCATCTGCCCGATGGAGAGGGTTCCAAGCTGTGCCTTCGGGTCAAAATCCATCTTCACTTCCTTCAACCACTTTGCGGTGTCCTCATACATTTTCTTGTGGTCAATGATTTTCAGCGGTCCGTATTTTGTGGGAAACCTTCCGAGGTAAAGGTTCTCCGCCACACTTCTTGCCGGAACCGGCTGAAGCTCCTGATGCACCATAGCAATTCCGTATTTCATTGCCTCATCCGGATTGTTGACCTCAATTTTCCGGCCATCCAGAAAAATCTCTCCCGCATCCATCTTGTAAATGCCGAACAGACATTTCATCAGGGTCGATTTTCCAGCGCCGTTTTCTCCCATCAGGGCATGAACGGTTCCCGGACGGAGGGATAACTGTACGTTGTCAAGCGCCTTTACGCCCGGGAAGGATTTGCAGACACCCTTCAGCTCCAGTTTATACTCAGCCATTTTTCTCCTCCTTCTATATCTGACAGGCCAAACTGCCCGGCCTGTTATTTGCCATTTTCATCTTTTGCGCGATACTGACATCACGCCTTTTTCTGCCAATATTTCATATCCGGCACGATGATGCCGTTTAAAAACGGAATCGTGGGATTCCCGTTATCAGTAAGCAGCGGGGGTGCGTCTGCCGCATCCCCCGCACCGCTTTTTCTTACATTATTTTACTAAGTCAAGCGTTTCCTGTGCATTGTCCTGGGTTACCTTGATGTAATCACAGCCGATGTAGTGCTCATTACCGGCACCTGTCAGGTAATTGATCGCCGCATCCGCAGCACTGTGGGACTGTGAGAAGTGGTCGTTGAACACGGTACCGGTCATTGTTCCGTTGATAACATTCTCCAAAGCTTCGGATAATGCGTCAACACCTACCAGATAAATGTCCGTTCCAACCGTGCGTCCCGCGCTCTGGATAGCCTGCAATGCGCCGAGTGCCATCGCGTCATTATTACAGAATACAACCTCTACGTCCGTGCCGTACTGGCCGAGCGCATTCGCAACAATCGTCTGTGCCTGATCCTGTGCCCAGTTTCCAACCTGGTCGGACAGACAATTTACTTCCCAGCCGGCATCCTCAAGAGCCTTGATGGAATACTCGGTACGATACTGTGCGTCGATGTTCTCCGGGTCACCCTCTACCATAACGTAATCTACTGCTCCGTTGCCGTTTAAGTCTACCGCGTCAAGGCCGAGATCTACAATCATTTCGCCCTGGAACGTACCGGACTGGCGTGCGTCACAGCCAACATATGTAACATCCCAGTTGTTATCTGCCCATCTCTGCTGCTCTGTCTCATCCGGCTCACGGTTGATATATACCAGCGGGATTCCCGCGCCTACTACCTTATCCGTAATCGTCTCCGCGGAGGATGAGTTTACCGGGTTGATAATCAGGACATCCACGCCCTCTGCGATAAAGCTGTCAATCTGTCCGGTCTGTGTTGCCTGGTCATTCGCACCGTCAACGATGGTGATATTGTCCTTGGAAAAGCCCTGGCTGATTAAATAGTTTTCAAGCTCCGTACGGAACAGCGTCATAAAGTTATCCGAAAACTGATAAATGCAGACACCGACCTTCTTGTCCGCAAGGTCCCCGTTTACCGCCTCCGTCGCCGCGGTTCCGGCATCCACAGCCTCTGTCGCCGCATCATCCGCAGCGTTATCCGTGGCCGCTCCATTGTCCGCAGTCGCTGCACCGTTGTTGGTCGATGCGGTGTTATTGCCGCCGCAGCCCATCGCCATGGAAGCTACCATTGCTGTTGCCAAAATTACACTTACTACTTTCTTTTTCATTACAAAAACCTCCCATTATTAGAATTGTCGTAACTCCTTGCTGGTTACAAACGCATTATAGCAACGGGGGATTCAAAAAAACATACAATATTCTTCTCTCTATCTTGAAAATTCTTCTTTTTCTTTGTATAGAATAGTTAATATTTACAATTAATATCATTGTTTCTTGTATATTTTGACTTTTTGCTGTTATTTTTCTTTTTTTGTAATACGTCATTATGCTCATTCCCCCTGTCTCACACCACTTGGCCCGCACATTTTTTCACACAAAAGGGCACCCTGCCGGAAACATTTACAGTTCCGACAGGGTGCCCCTGTGTTTTTCGTATGTTTTATTTTACTTCTACTGTCCATCCGTATTTGTCGGGCAGCTTTCCCCACTGGATTCCGGTAAGGGTATCATAAAGCTTCTGCGTCAGCTCACCGATTTTAAAATCGTTGACCGTCACCACGTCATCCTTATAACGGAGCTCTCCGACCGGTGAAATTACGGCCGCCGTTCCCGTTCCAAATACCTCCTCGAGCGTTCCGTCATGTCCCGCCTTCATCAAATCGTCGATGGAAAGCCTCGTCTCGTTTACCTTATAGCCCCAATCCTTCAATATATGAATCATGGAATCTCTCGTCACGCCGGCAAGTACGGTTCCCTCGATGGGAGCGGTGTAAATCTCGCCCGCAATCTTGAACATAATGTTCATGGTTCCCACTTCCTCGACATATTTGCGATGCTCGCCGTCAAGCCAGAGCACCTGTGAGTAACCCATCTTCTCCGCTTTAACCTGTCCTAAAATGGAACCGGCATAGTTGCCGCCGCACTTGGTAAAGCCTGTGCCGCCCTTTACGGCGCGCACCAGCTCGTCCTCCACAAGAATCTTAACCGGATTAAGACCCTCCGCATAGTAAGCGCCGACCGGGCAGCAGATTACCATAAACTTATATGCGGAAGCCATATGTACACCGAGCGCCGACTCCGTCGCAAACATAAACGGCCGGATATAAAGGGAGGTCTCCGGCTCCGACGGAACCCAGTCACGCTCTACCTTCACAAGCTCCTCAATGGCCTCTACAAACATATCAACCGGAAATGCCGGCATACACAGCCGCTCGTTGGAGCGGATCATTCTCTTCGCGTTCATCTCCGGGCGGAAAAGCTGAATCTTGCCCTCGGCGGTACGGTAAGCCTTCAACCCCTCAAAGGTCTCCTGCGCATAGTGCAGCGTCACACACGCGGGATCCAGCGTAATCGGCTCATACGGCACGATTCTCGCGTCCTTCCAGCCTTCCTCTTTCGTCCAATCCATCACGAACATATAGTCCGTCATGTATTTTCCAAAACCGAGATGTTTCTGATCCGGTTTTTCCTTTAACTTATCTCTTTTTACGAATCTGATATCCATAACCTCGCCTCCGATTCCAATCAATTTCCTGCTTCTGCACCTCATTATGATACTTTCTTTTTTTAGTGTCAAGATTATTCCGAAGGCTTATATTCGCCATTCCATTTGGTTATAGAACTTTCCTTTAATTATAATTCCCTGTTATGCCATTACTTTTTTCAGCGGAATCCAGATTATATAGGCATAAACGCTGCCGATGAGCGCGGTAATGAGCTGGGTTACCGAAAATGTAGTCTGGAATACGGCCATATTCGCCTGCATCGGTTCTGGAAGCAGGGTCGGGATTAAAATCAGTGATATGACAATTCCCATAAACAGGGCTTTTAACACGGAGCCTGCCGCCATCCCCGCAATGAGGCCGCCGTTTCCTTTCACTTTGCGCGTAATCAGACGCACAACGACCGCCAGAATCGCGTTTCCAATCATGACGCAGGGAATGATGGCGGGAATTGCGGACATAATCGGACTTCCCGTAATCAAAAATGAAGTGACCGGCGTAATGACCGCAAGAATCAGACCGCATGCCGTCCCGACACTGAGCGCCGCAAGAATCAGACAGGCGTTGATAACCGGGCCTGTGATATAAACGCTGGCGTTCTTAAAAAACTGGCTTACGATACAGATTGCCAAAAGTACCGCTGTGGTTGTAATTTGTTTTGTTGTAATTTTCATGATAGTTCTCTCCTCTCGTTGTTCAGACAAATGTCTTTCCATAAGAATCTGACGCTTAAATACGCCCCGGTAAGCATAGTATAAAAAGGAGGCAAAAGTCAACCCCCGGCTTGCCATTTCCCCGGATAACTCTTATAATGACTACAGGAATAACAAAAAAGGAAAAGGAGTATACAATGCATACATTTCAACCTTTACCGGCGGATATGCTGGAATTTGACCCGTTTACAAAAATCGGAAAAGAGTGGGCGCTGCTTACGGCAGGCACAAAGGCAAAAGCGAATACCATGACCATCAGTTGGGGCGGTGTCGGCGTGATGTGGGGCAAAAACGTCGTTTTCGTCTTTGTGCGTGACTCCCGCTACACCAAAGAACTGATTGACGACGGAGAATTTTTCTCATTAAGCTTTTTAAACGAAGATTACCGTCCGGCGTTAAATTACTGCGGAAGCCATTCCGGGCGCGAGGGCGATAAATTTGCAGGCGCGGGTCTGACTCCCGCCTTCCGCCACAGCATTCCCTTCGTCGACGAGGGAAATCTCATACTTCTCTGTAAAAAGATGTCCGCAACCAGAATCACCGAGGACTCCTTCCTCCTTCCGGAGCTGGCGGACAAATGGTACAAAGATAAGGATATGCACACAATGTACATCGCGGAAGTCATTGACATTCTCGCAAGGTAATCCTTTTCATTTACGACAAAACGGTATCCGTACCGTGCAAAACAGGCAGAGTCAGGAAACTGACTCTGCCTGTTCCAACAGACTGCACACCGCCGCGGTAAACTCATCTTGGCTGAGATTTTCACTCTGCACCGTAAACATGACGCCGCTCCTCTCAAACTGCGCGATATAGCAGTCTTCTTTCTCTCTGTTCCTGTAATGCGCGGCGGTCACCTCCACGCCGCAGACCTCTGAGGTTTCCAAATCCGAATCGGCAAATCGTGTAATTTCCCCTGACTCCGTCGTCCGAACACCCACGGTAAGACTGCGCTCTTTTAACGCGTCCGCATACAAAAGCTCATTGTTATCGTCGATTGCCGCTCCTTCCTCATTATAGCCTATCGCAAACTCTTCCGCCTGTAAGGAAAAATCCTCCGGCAGATCCTCCGGCAGAATCGGAACGGCAAAATATGCCTCGAGCCCCTCCGCGTCAACCTGTTCGATGCGCGCGGGCGCTTCTATATCTACAATCATGTACTCCAGCTCTCTGATTTCATTATATATCAGTTCCGGCGCTTCTTCGGCCTGGTTTTCCGGCGCGCCGGAAGCTGCGGAACTTTCCTCCCGCGCCCCGTCATCCGTCTCACCGCCAAAACGCAGCCCGAGATAACTCCCGGTCAGTACCAGCACCAGACAGGCGGCAAGCGAGAGCCATACCGGGGCAGATATTCTTTTCCGTTTCCCGCCTTCCTCCGCTTCCTTTACATACCTGGGATTTATTTTCCCGATTGCATCCACTAAATCGTCCAGTCTCATCGCCTCACACCTCGATTCCTTCCCGCGCCAAATGCTCCCGGAAACGGTTTCTCACGCGAAACAGTGAGGACTTTACACTGCTTTCGCTGATACCGAACCTTCCGGCAATGTCCGCGATACTATCCATATACCAATATCTCCGCACAAAAATCATCCTGCTTTCCCGGCGCAGCGTCCCCAAAAACCGGTCAATGGACGCCGCCAGCTCCGCCGCATCGGCGGCGGCCTCCGGCCCCTCGCCGGAAACGCAGTCCCGCAGCTCATCAAAGATGTAGTCCGGCTCCCCGCCGCCCCGTTTTGCGGAGCGGTTCTTTCGGTACCGGTCCAGAGAAAGATTTCTTGTAATCGCGCCTAAGAAAGCCGAAAGAATCTTCGGACGCTCCGTGGGCATGGCATTCCACGCCCGAAGCCAGGTGTCGTTTATACACTCCTCGCAATCCTGCTCATCCCGCAGGATATTTTTTGCAATCCGCTTTAGGTATGCGCCGTATTTTTCCTCCGTACAGGTGATTGCGCGCTCATTTCTCTCCCAATATAAATCAATGATTCTTTCATCTTCCATGCTTACTCCCCTATCGCGTCCACGGCTCCGATAAATACCGGAAGGTTTGATTCATTCTCCACGATGGCATATACAAACGGACGGTCCAAAATCACCCGCTCCGGCTCCAGTAGCGCCGCTTCTCCCACCATTTCCACCACAGTGGCCGCACCCGCTTTTGTGCCGAGCTCATCCACGCTGATATGCGTCTGGTGAATCACCCGGCTGATATAAATATTTGCTCCATCTTTGCAGGAACCCATGCCGGAAAAGTCCGCGTTTTCCTCATCAAAGGCGTCCGCCATGCCAAGCGCCGCAAGCAGCTTTGAAAGCTCCAGCTTTGTCTCTGCCTCAAACTTCGGCAGCCCTGCCTCCACCGTGATATTATCCGCATTGGCGATTGTCTCTAAAAACGCCTCCCCCCTCATTTGGCTGATATAGTCGTCAAGCTCCATTCCCTCCTCGGGCAGAAGCGCCACAAAGCGGTAGCCCTCCCGATAAGGCTTAATAAAACCGCTCGCATGTTCCTCCTTCAAGTACCAGTTTTCCTCCGAATACATCATCGGCACGGTGGTCACTGTCCCGCCCGCACCCGAAAACCGCGCGTCGTGAATCTGATTTGTCTCATACGCATCCTCCCATTCCGCATCAAAGGCCACCGCATTGATCAGATACATCATCGCATCCCCGGGAATCCTGTCTAAGATGTCCTCAATCATACCGTCCGTGTGCTCTGACACCCACCGGTTTATATCGTCAAGCGTATCGTCGTCAAACTCCGCCGCAAAAATGTCCGCCCCGTAATGCTTTGCATTATAGGAAAGAAAATCCTCTCTGGGCTTAAAATTATCATCATCGCTGCGATACCAGATGGAATTGGCCGTCAAAAGCCGTCCCCCTTCCCCGTCCGGCATCCGGGATTTTAGCAGAGAAAGCTGTCCGCTTAAGTCTTCCAGGGTATTCTCCCCGCCCAGTACCCGCTCCATCTGGGTAAGCGTCTCTCCCTGCGCCCCGTTTGCCGCCATGGCAAGCGCCATCATCACCGAATACGGGGAAATCATCGTGTTTTCGCCGGAATCATAGCTTTTCTGGAACAGCCGCAGAGCAAAATCCGCATAGCTCTCCCGAAAGCCTTCCTCCAAGGCGGCTCCGGTATCCGCCACCGCGGTCTCATACCCCTCGGTCAGGCTTTTTGTCCCCTTCGATAAGCCCGCCCCGCCCGTTGTGCAGCCGGCAAGCGCCGCGGTACAAATACCTGTCGCCAGAACAGCAGCCGTGCTTCGATAGAAACTCTTTTTCATCGCTCTCCCTCCTTAAAAAGATTTTTTCTCTTTTCATAAAGAAAGACGCAGAGCGCAGCCGAATGGTTGCGCTCTTTTCCAAAAAATATTATTTTTTACTGCATCTGCAATTTTATCTTAACAATCCGCACCACGGATTCGTCGATGCGTTCCTGTGTAATCGTGCCGTCCTGCACCGCCGCTAAAAGCCCGTTGTAGGCAGTCTCATAATCCTGTGGCATCAGAATCATATCCACGCCCGCATTGACCGCCATCACCGCCGCCTGGTCCGCCGTGTAGCTGCTTGTGACCGCCGCCATATTCATGGCATCGGTAATCACGATTCCCTGATAGCCGAGCTGCTCCCGCAGAACGCCCGTCACCATCCGCTGCGACAGGGAGGCCGGCGTATTATCCCCGACTACCTGCGGAACGGAAATGTGGCCGACCATCACAAAGGACACACCATCATCCACCGCGCGCTGGAAGGGAATCAGCTCCGCCGCCGTCAGCTCCTCGAGCGTCTTATCCAGCGTCACGGCCCCGTCATGGGAATCGCCGTCGGTTCCGCCGTGCCCCGGAAAATGCTTCACAACACCGTAAACTCCCTGGCTTGATAAGCCCTCAAGCTCTGCGCTTACCATATCCGCCACCACATTGGCATCCGAGCCGAACGAACGGGTGCCGATTGCCGTATTGGCAGAATTGGTAAGAACATCCGCCACCGGCGCGAAATCCACATTAAACCCGAGATTTTTTAAATATCCGCCGATTGTGCTTCCCGCATTGTAGGCGTTCTGGGAATCCCCGGTCGCCCCGATGTCGCTCATATTGCCCACGTCGTTGACACCGAAGGCTTCATTTCCGGCAATACGGCTTACCGTACCGCCCTCCTCGTCCACGCTTAAAAACGCCGGAAGCCCGGTGCGCTCAATGGCAATATTCTGCATATTGGTGAGCATTTCCGTCACCTGCTCCGTGCCGAGAAGATTTTCCTCCATATAGATAATACCGCCCACCGGACGGCTGTTATAAGCCTCCTTTGTGGTATCTCCCGCCGCTGTCACGTTGGCATAGCCGGTCAGGGCCTCCGGTGTGATCACAAACATCTGGGCGAGCTTGTCCTCCAACGTCATGCCCGACACTACCTGCTGCGCCTGTTCCGTCAGAGGGTCAACAACCGCTTCCGGCGTCTCGCTCTCCGGCTCCTGGGTATCCGAAACACTCTCCGTCTGCTGGGTGTCGGGCGTCTGCGCCGGTATTTCGTTCTTCGGCCAAAACCGATAAACGGCGAACGCCGCTGCCGCAATCACCGCCACAAGTGCCAGAATAAATATCACAACCACAACCGCCGCCTGCTTTGTGTCTTCCTGTCTCTTTTGTCTTCTTTCTTCACGATTCATTGACATTTTCTTTCCTCTTGTACTGCTTTTTTAGACATTATAGCAAACGCGGCTTCTTTTTTCCAGCGTAAAGTGCACTTTGCGCGCCTATGCCTGCACAGTCGATAAAATAAGGCTCATCGCACCCTGCATTTCAACTTTCCCGAAATCCTTCGGTAAAATAAAATGGTCGCCTTTTTTCACCGGGCGGCTGTTTACAATGCCGTCACCCTCAAGCACCGAGCAGAGCAGAAACGGATAGTCCTGCGCAAATGACAGCTTTCCGTCCACATCAGCCTTAAAAATCGTGTAATAGCCGCAGGAATACAGCTCGTTGAGCTGATTTGCCGGAAGTCCCAAAGCAGACTTCACACTGTCGGCTGCTGATTTCGCAGGTACCGTAATCACGTCGATACTCTTTTCCACATGCAGCTCTCTCGGTTTTCCGCCGGAAAGCCTGTCATAATCATAAACACGGTAGGTAATATCGCTGTTCTGCTGCGTTTCCAAAATCAGAAGTCCGCCCTTGATGGCGTGAACCGTCCCGGGGTCAATCTGAATAAAATCACCCTTCTTCACCGGAAGCTCACGGATAAATTCCTTCCATCTGCCCTGATGTATCATATCCGAAAGCTCTTCCCTGGTCTTCGCGTTGTGTCCGATTACAAGTGTCGCCCCCTCGGGCGCGTCCATGATATACCAGCATTCCGTCTTGCCGAAGGAGCCGTTCTCATGTTCCTTCGCATAAGCATCGTCGGGATGCACCTGAATGCTCAAATCGTCTTTCGCGTCGATAATTTTGGTCAGAAGCGGAAAACGGTCATACGCCAGGTTACCGAATACTTCTGGATGATTTTCCCATACCCAGGAAAGCTTCTTGCCGGCAAACGCCCCCTCACGGACGGTTCCGTCGCCGTTCGGATGAGCGGAAATGCCCCAGCACTCACCGATGTCATCCCCTTCCACCGGATAGCCGAACTCCTCCCGCAATCTTGTTCCGCCCCAGATATTGTGCGTGCAGACCGGATTGAGGAATAAAATTTCTCTGTTTGACTGATTCATACTTAAACTTTCTCCATTCGTCTCAATGATTTTCTGGTACCAGAACGCGGAATCCTTCACAATTCTCTTTTGCGTCGCAAAATCCACATAAATGATTCCAAACCGCTGCCGGTAGCCGTCGGACCACTCGAAGTTGTCCAGAAAGGTCCACAGGAAATATCCCCGCACGTCGGCTCCCTCACTGCACGCGCGCTGCATCGCCCCGATATAGGAATCCAAAAACGTAATGCGGTCCGCATCATGCACCCTGCCGTCGGCAGCGACGTTGTCATGGCAGGACATTCCGTTTTCCGTGATATAAAGCGGCAGCGGATAGCGCTCCGTTAAAAATTTGATGCCGTAGTAAAATGCCTCCGGCGTGACGGGCCAGTCCGCCGCCGTCTTCGGAAATCCCGGCGCGCGGCTGACAAATTCCGGTTCCCCGTCTTTGCCTGCCCGTACATAGTAACCATTATATATATTCTGTCCCATAAAGTCCAGCGGCTGATGAATCAGTTCCATATCCTCTGACGTAATTTCAGGCAGATATTCCGCAAATTTTAAAAGCCCCTCCTTCGGGTAATGCCCCAGAAATACCGGGTCCGAGAACCACGCCACATTCCAGCTCCAGTTGCTCATCGGATTATAAAACCCGAAATATACCTTTTTTGCAGCCTCGATATCCTCGGGCGCGTCCGTGTAGGGATAGGCCACACCGCCCGTCGGCGCATAACCGATTTGAATCGGGCGCACCGCGTATCTGCGCAGACTTTTGACCGCCTGTCCGTGCGCCTTTAACAGATTGTGGGCAACCTGAAACGTCTCCCGCACGGAAAGCTTAAGTCCCGGCGCGTGCACGCCGCTCAAATGCCCGAGACCGACGACGCACTGCGGCTCATTGATGGTAATAAAGTATTCACAAAGATCGGAAAAGCGCTCCGCCACCACCTTCGCGTATTCTCCGAACCACTCCACAACATCGGGATTCAGCCAGCCGCCCCGCTCATAAAGCGCCAGCGGAAACTCCCAGTGAAACAGTGTAAGATAGGGCGTAATCCCGTTTTCCTTCATCGCCAGAATCATATCACGGTACGTGGCAACGGCCTTTTCATTGACCTTACCGGTTCCCTCGGGCAGAATCCTAGCCCAGTTTAAAGAAAAACGATATGCCTTAATACCAAGGTTTCTCATAAGCGCGTAATCGTCCCGGTAACGGTGCAGGTGGTCACAGCTCGTATAGGCATTCTGACCCTCAAATATCCTGCCGTCCTCCGTAAACGCATCCCAGACCGTCTTGCCCCTGCCGTCCGCAGGGTCGCTCCCCTCCACCTGATAGGCGCTGCTTGCCACGCCCCAGACAAAATCATCTCGAAACATGTTCCTTCTCCCTTCCTGTAAATATTCACAAATGACAAATTTCAGGCACTGCACCTTTACGGCCGCGCGGAGCCAATCACGGAAACCAGATAAAACGGAACCGCGTCATTTTCATGCGTCTCAATCAGACGCACCACAACCTCGTGCTCCTTATATTCCCCGTGCTCCAAAACAGTGTCAAGCTCAAGCTTATCTCCCCAGGTCTCGTCAAAGTTCGCGTCCAGCCTCACAGCATGGGCGGCATCGCCGTCAACGATGATTTCGGCAACGGGGGCAGGCAGTTTTACGGATTTGCGGTACTGAACGGCAATTCCGCTCCCCCGCACCGAAAACGTAATGGCATCTCCCTTTTTCGCTGCAATCCAGCCCCGCTTAAAACAGTCCGTAATATCCCGCTGCGGGCTTAAATCCGCCGTAAAGCCGTTCAATTTGGGTGCGTAATTATCATTGCGGTAACGGACTGAACATTCGTAAGCATTTTGGGTCAGAGGCAGCGGGAACTCCGGCTCGGTTTCGCCCGTCGGTCCTTCCCCGCGCACCTTTTCCAGAAAATACGTGATGACGGACGCCACAAGCGCATGCCCTTCATCGTTCGGGTGCAAATCGTCCGGCGTGATTGTCCTGTTTTCGATATGTCCCGCCACAACCTCCGGATAAATGCTGCTCTGCATACTGACCGAGGGCAGGTCATAGTGCCTTGCAATCCGCCCGTGCATCACCTGCGCATTCGCTCCGTTATGATAATAAACGTTGTGCGCCAGAAGCACCGCCGGCTTCTTCTGCGACATATAAATCCTGCGCACCAGCCCCTCATAGGTTTCCATAAAATGCTCCGTGCTCTCGTCATTGACGGAAAATTCAATTAAAACAAAATCCGGCTCCTTTGAAAGCAAATCGTCCTCCACGCGGGCCACGCCAAACTGCGAGGTTGTTCCGCCGATGCCGGCATTGAGATAGGTAAGCTTTGCCTGCGGAAATGTCTTTTCCCACCATTCATAGACACGGTGAGCATAGCACAGCTCAGGTCTGGTGGCCAGACTCCCCTGCGTGATGGAGCCGCCGATAAAGCCAATTCTTACTTCCTCTCCCCGCTCTGCCCGCTCCATCAGCCGCTTCAGCCGGAAAAGGTTCCCTCTGTTTGCGATTCCTCGCTCATAATCAATCCGATATTCCATCTCTATTCTCCTTTTTCCTCCGCCCAGATTCCGTCTCCGAGCTTCTCGATAAATCCCGTCAGTTCTTCCGCCATCTGCCTGGCTTCGGGAATACGGATATGCCCCGGCGTCCCGCAGCCGTTTTTGCTGTACAGGAAATGATGTACCCTGCCGCTTGCGATTTCTTTGCATACCTCCCCAATCGCCCTGTCCCAGGACGCGTCGTGCTCCAGAATCGTCGTTGCAAGGATTATCTGGGCTCCCGGGTAAAGCTCCATGAGGCGCTCGATAAACATCCGGTAATGCTTCCGCCAGTATACGGCCTTTTCGCCGTCATAATTTTCCGCCATATAATCCTCGGGATGGCTGTCATTTTGTCCGATCGCCACCACGACTACCTGCGGGGTATATTTTGAGAAATCCCACTGCTTCGTCTCACCCAAATCAGGATTGTATTCCAGCTTATCATAGCAGTTTTCCATTCCCAGATAGCCGGGTGCCCCAAACCAGCCGGTCCCGTCTAACAGGGCGATTCCCCCCTGGGAGGTATCGTGAATTTCCGCGCCGAGTGCGCGCGCCGTCATCCATGCATAGGAATACCAACTGTTAGAGTATTCCCCGTCATGCTCCGGGTCCTCCTTCCCCACATACGCGACCGCCTCCGAAACTTCGCCGCAGGAAACACTGTCACCAAAAAACTCCATCCTGCGGGACGGCTTTTGCGGCAGCCCAAGCACCCTTGCCCCTTCATCCAGCTCGAAGCCGAAAAAGGTAATCGTATGGCAGGAATCCATCCGCTTAAACAAAAGCAGCTCATGCTCTCCCTCCGCCAGATTTTCCGCAATCGTATAAACCCGCTTTCCCTCCGCGTCCGACAGCACGAAGCAGCCCTGTTCCCCGTCGAGGATATATCCGAGCCGGTTGGTCCAGTAGGCGTGATGATTTTCAATGACCGCCTTTACTGATGTTCCTGTAAATCTTATTTTTACGGAGCTGCACGCGTAAATCAACACAGGGGCAAGCGGATTTTCAAAATCAATCCTCCCGCTGTATTGCAGCTCTTGTTCATTTGATAATACTAACATGGCTTTTCCCTCCGAAACAAGACAGGGCCACCGCAAAATAATCTGCAGCAGCCCTGTCATGCGTGAATTTATATGATGAAATGTAGTAAGAAGGCCATTTAACGTCTTCCAATCTCCGTGTCCGCAGCAGTCACAACGCTGTGCTCTTTGATATAATCAATGATGTCGTCCAGCTCTGTAAACGCAAGTCCTACATAGCTGTCGGCAGCGCCGTAATAAATGGCGATTCTTCCTGTTTCGGAATCATGAATCGTTGCACACGGGAAGCAGACATTCGGCACAAAGCCGCGCTCCTCATACCATTCCTCCGGCGTGAGCAGAAATGTCTCACAGCGGTATTTTACAACCGAAGGGTTATCAATATCCAAAATAGCGCCGCCAATAGAGTACACATAGCCGTTGCAGGTTCCGCTTACCCCGTGATAGAACAAAAGCCAGCCCTCGGAGGTCTCAATCGGAGCCGCACCGCCGCCGATTTTTAACGATTCCCACCATTCCGAACTCTTGCCCATCACATGTCTGTGCTTGCCCCAGTATACCAAATCCGGGCTCTCACTTAAGAAAATATCACCAAACGGCGTATGTCCGCTGTCGGAAGGACGGGAAAGCAGCATATAATTTCCGTGGATTTTGCGCGGGAACAATACCGCGTTCCGGTTAAACGGAAGGAACGGATTCTCAATTCTCGTAAAGGTCTTAAAATCCGTCGTCTTTGCCATTCCGATTGCCGCTCCGTAGAAATCCTGGCACCAGATGATATAATAGGTGTCCTCCACCTTCACCAGGCGCGGGTCGTAGGCATACACCGGCATAAACGGCTTTCCTTCCTCATCCACAAAATCAATTTTATTTTCCTCAAAATTCCAGTGAATCGCGTCCTCGCTTCTTCCCAGATAAATATAGGGAATCCCGTTCGTCTGCTCCCCGCGGAATACGCCGATAAAGCCGTCGCCGTAGGGCATTACCGCGCTGTTGAAAATTCTTGCCACGCCTTTTACCGGATTGCGTCCGATAATCGGATTCTCCTTATATCTCCATACCGGCGCCCCGCTCAGATTCTCGGGACGCTCCTGCCACGGCACATTCGGCACCTTGGGGCTCACCATTGTATACTTACTCATGTTCTTCCTCTTTCCGCCGCAGCTTAAGCGGCATTTTTTATTTTTCCTCTCCTTTTAAAAACTCCAGATTCCTTCGAATCAGATCGCACCTCTGCCGTACACAGGCAGCGCTGCGTCCCGGATCCTCCGGGGTGGAAAATACATAATCCACCAACCGCTCCAGCGTTGTCGTCGCCACGTGCATTCTGGTATCGGAGGACGCGTAATAAATAAAGACCTCATTCTTTTCGTTGACAATCGCGCCGCTGGTAAATACAACATTGCTGACGTCGCCGACTCTCTCCGCCTCCCTCGGTCCAATCAACAGACCGGACGGCTCCGCGATTACCTTTGACGGGTCATTTAAATCCGTCGCGAACGCATAGATGACATAGCGCAGCCCAGCCGCCGTATTTCTGACGCCGTGGGCAATATGAATCCAGCCCCGCTCCGTTTTTATCGGCGTCGCCCCGGCGCCGTTCTTCGCCTCGGTGATGGTGTGATATTTACGCAGGCTCGTCATCTTTTCTTCGTCAATCACCGCGTGCGTAATATCATCGCAAAGTCCGAAGCCGATGCCGCCGCCCGAACCCGTGTCGATAAAATCATCCATGGGTCTGGTATAAAACGCATACTTTCCGTTCACAAATTCGGGATGAAGCACGACGTTTCTCTGCTGCGGGGAATGAAGCGTCACAAGGTTCGGCAGACGCTCCCAGGTTTTTAAATCCTTCGTGCGCACGATTCCTGCCGCCGCCACCGCCGCCGACAGATCACTCACGCTTTTATCCTTGCTCTCGGAGCAGAAAACGCCGTAGATA
>CALWBG010000015.1 GCA_944375975.1 uncultured Roseburia sp. | reverse complement strand
AGAATGGAATTTGCGGCGCGCAGCTCCAGTTTGTTTTTTTCCAGATAGGAAATTGTGTCGAGCTCAATGGCGTCGGTAATTTTATCCCTGAAAAAACCAAGTGTTTCCTTTCCGGCAGCAGTAATGGAATACTGTGTATTGCTGTGTGTGGACTCCGCGCGGATCAGATTTGCATCCACGAGGTCATTTAAAACCTGCTGAACCCGGAAATAATCGGTGTAGTCCTGCTCTAAAAAGAAGTTGGAAATTTGGGTGTTGGTCAGCGGAAAATCGACCTTATCGAGCATATTTAAAATTGTCAGTTTATATATGGTAAATGGTTCTGCCATGATTAATTGCTTCCCTTCCAGTTAAATATTTTCCCTGCCAGAGATCCCGCTCAAAAAGGCGTTTGTGAATGGTATTTAATATCCGTTTTTTGTCGGTGCTCCACAGAGGTGCAACCAAAAGCTTCCTCGGGCCGTCTCCGGTCAGACGGTGAATTACGATGTCCGGCGAAAGCAGCGCAATGCAGTCCGCAATGAAATCACAGTACTCTTCCAGCGTAAAAAGAGGAAACGGATTCGCTTCGTAGAGTCTGCCGAGGTCTGTCCCCTTTAAGATATGCAGAAGCTGAAGCTTTATGCCGGAAATCGGCAGCGAAGCGGCGCGGGAGACAGAGGTGAGCATCATTTCTTGTGTTTCACCGGGCAGCCCTAAGATCAGGTGTGTAATGACCTCAATACCGCGGGCATGGAGTGCAAAAACGGCTGCTTCGTATTGCTCCGGTGTAAAGCCGCTGCGGATAAGCCTTAAGGTTTTGTCATGGATCGTCTGGAGACCGAGTTCAATCCATACCGGTTTGATATGGTTTAATTCTTCAAGTAAATCCAGAATTTCGGGCGAGAGACAGTCACAGCGCGTGGCGATAGAAAGTGCCGCGACATCCGGTTCGGTAATCGCCTCCGTAAAAAGCTTTCTCAGATAGCCGACGGAGGCGTAGGTATTGGTGTAAGCCTGAAAATAGGCAATAAATTTTTTACAGTCCGTCTTTGCCCGGATACGTTTTTTTGCCTCCGCAAGCTGCCCTGTGACGGAAAGAGCCGGGGAGGCGGCAAAATCGCCGGAGCCGCCGGCGCTGCAAAAAATACAGCCCCGGGTGTCTAAGGTGCCGTCGCGGTTCGGACAGGTCATGCCGCCGTTTAGGGAAAGGCGGTAAACCTTTTCTCCGAAAGTCTGTTTTAAATAGTAATCGAGCGAATAGTAGCGCTTATCGCCCCAAAAACGGGCCTGGTGTTCTGTACTCATGCCCGGATATGGGATTTGACCGCCTGGCTGACCGCCTCCGCGACACGCGGGTCAAAGGCCTCCGGCATGATAAAGTCATCGCAGAGCTTGTCCTCCGGAACGAGGGCGGCAATCGCTTCGGCGGCGGCGAGCTTCATTTCCTCGGTAATCTGTGAGGCACGGCCCTCAAGGGCCCCCTTAAAGATGCCGGGGAAAGCGACAACGTTGTTGACCTGGTTCGGAAAATCGCTTCTTCCGGTACCGACAATCCGCGCGCCTGCCGCTTTTGCGGCATCCGGCATGATTTCGGGAACCGGATTCGCCATCGCAAAGAGAATCGAGTCCGAATTCATCGAAGCGACCATTTCCGGCGTTACAATGCCGGGAGCAGAAACGCCGACGAAAATGTCCGCGCCCGCAAGGGCATCGGCAAGCGTGCCGGTTTTGCCGGAAAGGTTTGTCACCTCGGCCATTTTTTTCTGCATCCAGTTCAGATTCGGGTAATCCTTTCCGATGATTCCCTCACGGTCGCACATGATAATATCCGGAAAACCGTAGGTCAGCAGCAGTTTTGTAATTGCCACTCCGGCGGAGCCGGCGCCGTTTACGACAACCTTGCAGTTTTCCTTCTTTTTGCCTGTTACCTTTAAGCTGTTGATAATGCCGGCAAGTACGACGATGGCTGTGCCATGCTGGTCGTCGTGAAAAACGGGGATATTAAGCATTTGCTTTAAGCGCTCCTCAATCTCAAAGCAGCGCGGTGCGGAAATATCCTCTAAGTTGATGCCGCCGAAAGCGGGAGCGATATTTTTTACGGTTGCGATAATTTCTTCCGTATCCTGTGTATCAAGACAGATAGGAACGGCGTTGACGTTGCCGAATTCCTTGAAAAGGACGCATTTACCCTCCATCACGGGCATGGCCGCGTAAGGACCGATGTTCCCCAGCCCTAAAACGGCGCTTCCGTCGGAGACGACGGCAACGGTATTAGCTTTCATGGTGTAAGTGTAGGCTTCCTCCGGGTTTTCGGCAATCACCTTGCAGGGCTCCGCAACGCCAGGCGTGTAGGCAATGGCCAGGTCTTCCCTGGTATTCACCTTTGATTTCGGGATGGTTTCCAGCTTCCCGTTCCATTTTTTATGCATTTCAAGAGCTTTATTTTCCATAATGCTTTACTCCTTCGGTACAATGATTTTCATTTATGATAACATTAACAATTTTACAAATCAAGAAAGGTTTGTAATTTGCAAAACTCAAGAAGAAAAATTGGGACTTCCTATTTAAAAAAAGATGTAGTATAATAGGCACATCGAAAATTCATTTTGTCACGTCAGACACAATTCCCGTAGGCATTGAGAGAATAAGGAGTTTATGAATGAGAGAAAAGTATGAGAGTTTATCGGCGGTAGTTTTGCGCGACCTCGCAAAGGCGCGGGGACTCAAAAATATATCGAATATGAAAAAGGGTGATTTGATTGAGCTGATGCTGGCGGAGGACGAGCGTTTGAAGGCACAGAAGCAGCAGGAGAAGCCGGAGCGGCAGGAAAATTCGGAGTCGAGGCAGCAGGAGCGTGCGCATGGGAGAACGCGGGAGAATGCGGCACAGAAGACAGACGCGGCGGAGCCGAAGGGACAGACGGAAGGAAACAGAGAGAGAGACAGCAATGCGGTGGACGAGACGCTTATGAATCTTGACAGCGGCATTACGGCGAATGGAATTCTGGAGGTCATGCCGGACGGGTACGGATTTATCCGCTGTGAAAATTATCTGCCCGGAGAGCACGACGTTTATGTTTCCCCGTCTCAGATACGCAAGTTTAATTTGAAAACGGGAGATATTGTCTGCGGGAATACGCGTGTCAAGACACAGCAGGAGAAGTTTTCCGCTCTTTTATATGTGACGACGATTAACGGGTATCACCCGGGGGTTGCACAGAAGCGAAAGAATTTTGAGGATTTGACCCCGATTTTTCCGAACCGCAGAATCCGTCTGGAGCGTCCGGGATGTAGTGTGGCGATGCGGATTGTGGATCTGGTGTCGCCGATTGGCAAGGGGCAGCGCGGAATGATTGTTTCCCAGCCGAAGGCAGGAAAGACTACCTTATTGAAAGAGGTGGCAAAGTCCGTGACAGCGGGCAACCCGGACATGCATTTGATTATTCTTCTGATTGACGAGCGGCCGGAGGAGGTTACTGATATTAAGGAAGCAATCGAGGGTGATAATGTCGAGGTGATTTATTCCACCTTTGATGAGCTGCCGGAGCACCACAAGCGTGTTTCAGAGATGGTGATTGAGCGCGCGAAGCGTCTGGTGGAGCACGGAAAGGACGTGATGATTCTGCTCGACAGCATTACCAGGCTGGCAAGGGCATATAACCTTAGGGGTCCGCCCAGCGGGCGCACCTTGTCCGGCGGTCTTGATCCGGCGGCTCTTCATATGCCGAAGCGGTTTTTCGGCGCTGCGAGAAATATGAGGGAGGGCGGCAGCCTTACGATTCTGGCGACCGCGCTTGTAGACACGGGAAGCAAGATGGATGATGTGGTATTTGAGGAGTTTAAGGGGACGGGCAATATGGAGCTGGTGCTTGACCGGAAGCTTTCCGAGAAGCGCGTGTTCCCGGCGATTGATATTGCAAAATCCGGTACCAGAAGGGATGATTTGCTGCTGGATAAAGAGGAGCAGGAGGCGGTTGACATTATGCATAAGGCTATCAATGGTATGCGTACCGACGATGCGGTCGAGAGCATTTTAAATATGTTTGCGCGTACCAGAAATAACCGTGAGTTTATCGGAATGGTGAAAAAAACCAGAATTGTTTAGAAATAGCTTGCTTTTCCTAAAATGACATGCTATAATTAAAAAGCTGTTTATCTGGGCTCACCTTTGCAGTAAGTATCATATGCGAATCGGGCATACGGGTATAAAAGGATTGAGACAGGCGCAACTGAATAACGATAAGAATATAAAGAGGTGAAAATCATGAAAAAAGGAATCCATCCGGATTACTATCAGGCAACTGTTACATGTAACTGTGGCAATACATTTGTTACAGGTTCCACAAAGCAGGATATCCACGTTGAGATTTGTTCAAAGTGCCATCCGTTCTACACAGGTCAGCAGAAGTCTGCAAGAGCTGACGGACGTATTGATAAGTTCAATAAGAAATACGGCATTCAGAAATAGTACAGCGTGTCAGTACGCCGTACTGGTAAATTGAGACGGTTACAGACAAGGTTGAGGTTTAAATATCTCAACCTTTTTTACCTTGCGGGAATATACCGTGGGGCGGGAAAAGCGTTCCCTGCATCGGCAGGAGAAAAGGATAAGAGATGAGATATTCCGGGATTGGCGGTCAGGCAGTCATGGAAGGCGTGATGATGAAGAATCAGGAGAAATACGCCGTAGCCGTACGAAAGCCTGACGGGGAAATTACCGTAGAGGTTTCCCAATATCATGGTATGATAAAAAATGAGAAAATAAGGAATATGCCGATTTTGCGCGGCGTGTTCAGTTTTATAGAGTCTTTGTATCTCGGCGTGAAGACGCTGACGTTTTCCGCCTCTTTTTTCGAGGAGGAGGAAGAAGCGGACGAGCAAAAGAAGGACGGGAAAATACTTACCGAGGAGCAGAAAAGCAGGCGTGAGAGTATTATGATGGGCGGAACGGTGGCGTTTTCCGTCATTTTAGCCGTGGCAATTTTTATGGTGCTTCCTTATGGGGTTTCTCTGTTTTTCCAGCGCTTTACGGATTCGTATTTGCTGGTGGCGCTGCTGGAGGGAGTACTTCGGCTGATTATTTTTATCGGGTATGTGGGAGCAATTTCCCTGATGCCGGATATCAGGCGGGTTTACATGTATCACGGCGCCGAGCATAAGTGCATCAACTGCATTGAGCACGGCATGGAGCTTACTGTGGAGAATGTTAAAAAAAGCTCAAGGCAGCACAAGCGCTGCGGTACCAGCTTTCTGCTGATTGTGATGCTGATCAGCATTTTCTTTTTTATGTTTATTCATGTAGACAGCAGGGTGCTGCGGCTGGTTTTAAGGCTGGTGCTTATACCGGTGATTGCGGGCGTTTCCTATGAGTTTATCCGTCTTGCGGGGCGCAGCGACAACGCCGTGGTGAATTTTTTGAGCAAGCCGGGGCTGCTGCTCCAGAAGCTGACGACCAGGGAACCGGACGACGATATGATAGAGGTTGGGATGGCCTCGGTGGAAGCGGTGTTTGACTGGAAGGCGTATGTGGAAGAAATCAGACAAGAGGACAGTGAGAGATTATGATTTATCGGGAAGCAATGAAGCTTGGAGAGAATATTCTGCATATGGCGGATGTGACGGACGCAAGGACGGATGCCTGGCTGCTGTTGGAGCAGGTTTGCAGAATTGACAGGAGTTTTTATTATCTTCATATGGAGGAGGATCTTGCGGAGGAACAGCTCAGTGAATATAAGATTGCCCTCAAAAAAAGGGCGGAGCATGTCCCTTTGCAGTACATCATCGGGGAGACGGAGTTTATGGGACTGAAGTTTAAGGTCAATTCCAATGTCCTGATACCAAGGCAGGATACCGAGACTCTGGTGGAGGAAGCCTTAAAGGTGGTAACACCCGGTATGCACGTGCTTGATTTGTGTACGGGCTCCGGCTGTATTATCGTGAGTATCCTGCACAATGTCCCGCAGGCGGAGGGCACGGCAACCGATATTTCCAAGCAGGCGCTGCTTGTGGCAAAGGAGAACGCAAAGCAGAATGGCGTGCAGGTTAATTTTGAGCGGAGTGATTTGTTTGATGCCGTGACAGGCGTTTTTGACGTTATTGTTTCAAATCCGCCCTATATTCCGTCGGGAGAGGTGCCGAAGCTGATGCCGGAGGTGCGAAGCTTTGAGCCGATGGAGGCTCTGGACGGGAGGGAGGACGGTCTGTATTTTTACCGGAAAATCGTTGCTTCCTGCCCGGAACATTTAAAGCCCGGGGGACGTATTTTGTTTGAAATCGGCTACGACCAGGGCAGAGCGGTTTCCGGTCTTTTGGAGGAAGCAGGTTTTCAGGAAATCCGCATCGTAAAGGATTTGGCGGGAAATGACCGGGTTGTGAGCGGAATGCTTCCGCAGATGTAAAAGCCCGCCGGATAACGTTTGGAATGGAGGATTGTGATGTTTGATAAATTGGAAGATTTACTGATTCGTTTTGAAGAGCTGATGAGCGAATTGAGCGAGCCCGATGTGGCAAATAATCCGGAGCGTTTCCGTAAGCTGATGAAGGAGCAGAGTGATTTGACGCCCATCGTAAATGCTTACCGTGAGTACAAGCAGTGTAAGCAGAGCATAGAGGATTCCCTTGCCATGCTGGAGGAGGAGTCGGATGAGGAAATGCGCGAGCTTGCAAAGGAGGAATTAAACAATGCGAAGGCGCGTGTCGAGGAACTGGAGAAGGAACTGAAAATTCTGTTGCTTCCGAAAGATCCGAACGACGACAAAAATGTCATTGTGGAAATCCGTGCGGGTGCCGGCGGTGATGAGGCGGCGCTTTTCGCGGCTGAGATTTATCGGATGTACCAGCATTATGCGGAGAGCAAAAACTGGAAATCCGAGATTATGGAAGCGGATGAGACCGGAATCGGGGGCATGAAAAGCGTTACGTTTATGTTAAGCGGTCAGGGCGCGTATTCCGTGATGAAATATGAGTCCGGGGTGCACCGCGTGCAGCGTGTCCCGGAGACCGAGTCCGGCGGACGCATCCATACCTCCACGATTACGGTAGCCGTAATGCCCGAGGCGGAGGAAGTGGATGTACAGATTGATGAGAAGGATATCCGTATTGACGTCTGCCGTGCGTCCGGAGCCGGCGGGCAGTGTGTCAACACGACCGACTCTGCCGTGCGTTTGACGCACATTCCGACCGGAATCGTGATTTACAGCCAGACAGAGAAGTCGCAGATTCAGAACAAAGCAAAGGCGTTTGCCCTTTTGCGCACGAAGCTGTACGATTTGGAGCAGCAGAAGGCGCATGATGCCGAGGCCGAACTGCGAAAAAGCCAGGTCGGCACCGGAGACCGCTCCGAGAAGATTCGTACCTACAATTTCCCGCAGGGACGTGTGACGGATCACCGTATCAACCTCACACTGTATAAGCTTGATAAGGTGATGAACGGGGATATCCAGGAGATTATCGATGCGTGCATTGCAGCCGACCAGGCGGCGAAGCTGGCGAAGATGAATGAAGCATAGGCGAGAAATCGGTGAGATTAAAAAAATGCTGTTGTGGAAATGGTTGGAGTATTATATAATTGGTACCATTAAATATGAATTTGTAGGAAAAAAGATGAGTTATTCAATATATAATCGCAGCAGTATTAGGAAATATTTAGATAAACAAGTTTCAAAAGCTATACTTTAGGAGAGGACGGTCTGTATTATTCAGACCTGTACCTTCCGGAAGAGACAGAGTATCCGATTGGAAAGTATGGAATGTGGAGAAAAGCCTACTTGAAAGAGCATCGGAAAGGATTACATCTGGAGTTGGTACTTTCCGGAACGTTAAATGAGCATTTGCATCAGATTGATGAGGAGTGCAATTAGATGATGGACAGGCTGGTGGAACAGATGAAAGAAAGGCAGGAAGTGACGGAAGAACTGAAGATGCATGATCAGATGGTATGGGTTGGGAGAATGAATAATATCCGGACTTGTGCGGAGGAGATAGTGTTGATGAGTATAGTGCATTTGAAATAAACAAAAATGAAATAAAAAAATTCAAAAAACGCATTGCAGAAATATTTTGTTTTTAATATATTGTTATTTGAAAGGAGTGGTATTATGAGTAAAGAATTGAATTCTGTTAAAAAAAGAGTAACAGTTCTTGAAGATGAGAATTGTAAGCTTCATTCTCAAATGAAGGAAATTAATGCAAAAGTAAAAAAGAATACGCGAAATATAGAAGCTCTTCGCAAGACGAATATTGTATTAGCATTACAAGAAAGAAATATTCCGGGCGATCCAAATTCTAAACCAAGATATAGCTATCAGGAAATCGCTGAAATGTATGAAACTAATGCTACGAACGTGTGTAGAATTGCAAAAGAAAATAATATTGAAAGACGAACAAAGAGAACATCGTAGATGTGGTAAATAAGTAAGAAAGTTTGTGTGTTTAGAATAGCAGGTAGTCTATGGATTACTTGCTATTGCTCAAGATGGTAAAGATTCCATTAATATCAAACTTGTGAACTTTGTGTTGTTGAGAAATATCAAATCTTATATAGTTGTTAGTAAGTTTTAATGATATAATACGACATAAATAAGTGGCTGATTTGGGAGGAAATATGAAGCTTGATTTAGAAAAAGGATATATAAGTGTTGATGATGTTAATATTAATATAAGCAAACTTAATAAAGTCGGATTAGTTAACATTGATTTTAAAAATATAAAAATGACATTTGCATATTCGTATGATGAGGACTATTTCTTTATGGATAATGATTATGTATCATCATACCGACATTATAATGAGGACTATTTCTTTATGTATAGTGATAGTGTATCATACAAAGAGTTGATTAAAGAAATAGCTGGAAATAGAAAAGATATGAGGCAAAAATTGTTTCAATATCAAATGGATTTTGGTGTTGAGCGTGCCTTATGGAAACAATTATTGCGATATACGTGTAACAAGTATGAAATAGACATACGTGAATATTCTGATGCTTGGCAAGAAGAGGATAAATTGAAGATAAGCGAGGACTATTTTTCGTCCTTTTTTGGTAGAAGGTGGTTGTATCCGAGAAAAGTAAATAGTATAAAGGATGCATATGATTTATTAAGTAGTGTGTTGCCACAGAATTTTTCGGTAACAAGAAGAAATTTTTTAAAGAAAAAAGTTGAAGATGAATTAAAAGTATTTACAGATATTTGTGGTAATAATCTTGAAAATAGAGAGAAGTATTTGGAAAAACTTGAAATGATTAATGGAAGTAGTTTGGATAAATGGACCGCTTCAAAGGAAGAGTTGCAATCATTAAGAGCAAAGCTACAAGGATTTATTCAAGAAGGAATTTTTGACGTTAAAAGTAGTAGCAATATTCAATGGTTTTTTGATTATTGTATTGATTATGTATGTGTGAGAGTTAGTAAACTTAATGAAATGGCGTTGTATCAACAATATGGTTCTATAAGTGATTTAAAAATAAGGCTTCGAGAAAACATAAATAGATTAGGGTTTATGGAATTACTTGACTTGTATAAGGAATATAAGGAAAAAGAGAATCTACTCTGTTCAAAAGCACGTCATGCAGGAATGAAGTTAAATGAGTTTCCATATGGAGAATATATAGATATTTATAGGTTGGGTAGTATTCTTATTAGTGACAAAATGAATCAGATTAATAGGAATAAGGCAAAAAACAAATTTATTCCACAAGATTTATTAGATGAGGCATTGATTTTTTATTATGATACAGAGTCTGCTAAAGAGGCAGATTCTATACGATCAAATGAAAAGTATGCCTGGGAT
The DNA here is from genome assembly GCA_944375975.1 of uncultured Roseburia sp. Lineage (GTDB taxonomy): Bacteria > Bacillota > Clostridia > Lachnospirales > Lachnospiraceae > Roseburia. The sequence goes on along the minus strand of CALWBG010000015.1, from coordinate 14,900 downwards.
AAACAAAGTGGAAATAAAGGAGAAGAAAAAGTTGATTATGCGTTAAAATGGTTGGATAAATCCTATATTCAAATTGAAAAGAAATCTAATGATAAGGTTGGAAATAAATGCATTTTTATTAAAAATGACAATTTTATTGATGAAAAACAGGAATATGATCATTTAATTGTTTCAAATAAGGGTGTTTTTAATATTGAAACAAAAAATTATACTGGAAAGTTAGTTATTGATCAGTATGGTAATTGGATAAGAAAGAAAGACAGAGAAGAGGAAGGAATAAAAAATCCACTCCAGCAAATAAGGCAGCACGAAAAAATTCTAATGTCATTTCTTCCGGAAAATTGTAAGATTATAAGTATTATTTGTATTGCGAATGATAAAGCTATAATAGAAGGAAGTGAAAATTGTCCTATACCAATTATAAAAAGTGATATGTTGGTTGAATTTATTGAAAATTATTATGAAGATCAAGTGAAAATTTCGGATTCACAGGTGAAACAGTGTATCAACGCAATATATAATCATATGGTGTAACAAAAAGGAGCAAACAATGATTGTACCATGTAAAGTTAGCAAAAAAGATAAGAAAAATAAGATAAATTCTGATTTTGCAAAAGCAATCTTTGAAGAAGCACAATATTATTATGAGGCTACGGAACTATTAGAAGAGGAAAGAGAAGAAGATAAATTATTTCCACCGGTTATCATGAATGCTACTTTTGCGTGTGAATTATTTAGTAAGGCGATTCTATATAGAAAATCAGAAAAAGAAATTATTAAGGGACATTCATTAAAAAAACTATATGATTGCTTTTCGGATGATGTTAAAATACAAATTTTTCAGTTATTCTATAGTATGTCGGAAGAAGAATTAACTAAATTTATAGATGATATAGATGAGTTGTTCGAATTTTGGAGATACCGCTATGAATATTGCAGTTATAGCACTCACTATTCATTTGTATTGGAATATATGAAAGTCCTTAATGAGGTAACTAAGAATTTAATGAATGGGAAGTACTGACGCTAAGAATGCTAATACAATTTTGTGGCAACAAATTGGCAACAGAAAATCAGCGAGTCAAAATAATATATGTAACAGAAATAAAATAACGGCAAAAAAGATATGAACATTAAACAAATATATTTAAGAATGCCTTCGGACTTGTCGAGTTCGAATAGTAAACAGAGAGCCGGAAGGCCGCATATTTTGCCGTCTGGTAGCCAGTAGTTAGCCGGCTATGATATCAGACCCTTCCTGGATATCCATTTCGTATAGGTGATCCATGTTCATGTAGCGCTTTGCGCCCCCACTAGGTTCTTGCTACATGACGGCCTGATTGGTCATATCATAAAAGCCCATCAAAAAATCTGTAAATTTCAGTGTCAAAGATTTTAGTCAGAGCGACCAGTTCGCTGACTTTGATGTTCATTCTGTTTGTTTCCAATTTAGTGTAAGTGCTTTTGGAAATTTCAATTCCCATTAGCTGTAATCGGGCAACGACCTGTTCCTGCGTCATATTTGCCTTGTGTCGGAGAAATTGGATATTGTGACCGATATCCATGTCCGGTCTGATTTTTTGCATAGACATACAACTCCTGAATTATTCGTAATAAAGAAATTATTTTGTCATGCGGATAAGCGGTAAAGCCCCCTCTGCCCCCGCATCCCCTACGTGGCAGGTCGTCGAATGGCGTTATCCTGAAAATGAAAGTAATCCGGCCGATGGCGCGACTGTGTATATTCAAACATAATACCGTCACTGTTGTAGGTGGAGCTGGTGACAACCGCGACGCAGTTGTAGTCGTCCACATTAAGGTCCATATATTTTTCGTCAATCTCCGTAATTTTCTCCACAGTCATGATGCGCTTGCTGTTTACAATGGTCATGTGGAGCGTGTTTTCCAGATAATCATAAATCGAATTTGCGGCAATCTCGGGTGTAAGGCCGTGCGCAGCAGACTTTAAAAAATAATTGTGGTTTAAAATCAGGGGCTTTCCATCCAGATAATGAAGCCTCTGTAAATAATATAATTCCGAGCCGGCGGGAAAGCCGGTACGCCTGGAGAGGGAGGCGTCTGCGGTAATTTCCGTAAACAACAATACCTCTGTGCGAGGTGTCTGCCCGTTTCTTAAGGCGGATTCCCGGAAGGTTTCGATTTCACCGATGGTAAACGCCGTCTGCTCCACGGGACGGTAAATATTCCGAACGCCCTTTCCCTGCATGGTCTGAACATAACCGTCTGTCACCAGTTTCCCTATGGCGCGGCGTACCGTATTTCTTGAGCAATCGTATATCTGAATCAGCGTGTTTTCCGGGGGCAGCAGCTCCTGATATGGAAATTCGTCAGCTTCTATTTTTTCTTTTAAATCCCTATAAATCAGTTCATATTTGGCCTTTGGCATTACAGTCGTTCCTTTAATGTGCATGATTGTTTAAACATCTATGCATATTATAAAACATGGGTGCAGATTGTCAAGAATGATAAATATACTTGTTTAAACAAATTACACATTGACATGTTTAAACAAGTGTGTTATAAAAATGGTAACAACTTGTTTAAACAATATTTGAAATGGAGGTTGCTATGGGAAAGTATGAGCAGGAAGCAAGAGAGCTTCTGACCCTGGTTGGCGGCAGGGAAAATGTCGCGGCTGTTTCACATTGTATGACGAGAATGCGTTTTGTGCTCAACGAGCCGGAAAAGGCTGACATTGAAAAAATCGAGGCCATGAAGTGTGTAAAGGGGAGTTTTACACAATCAGGACAATTTCAGGTCATCATCGGCAATACGGTGGCGGATTTTTATAATGATTTTACCGCTGTCGCAGGAATTGAGGGAGTATCGAAGGATGAGGTAAAGCAGGCGGCGAAGAAAAACCAGAATGTTTTACAGCGAATGATCACCGCGCTTGCGGAAATTTTTGCACCCCTGATTCCGGCCATCATCACGGGAGGTCTTATTTTAGGCTTCTGCAACTGTATTAACAGCCTGTATCTGTTTGAAAACGGTACCAAGACGCTATGTGACATCAGCCAGTTTTGGTCTGGGGTCAACAGCTTTTTGGGACTGATTGGCGAAGCCGTGTTTAATATGCTGCCGGTCGGAATCTGCTGGTCCGTGACAAAGAAAATGGGAACCACGCAGATGCTTGGTATTGTACTCGGACTTACGCTGGTTTCGGGTCAGCTTTTAAATGCGTACTCGGTAGCAACAACTCCGGCCGCTGACATTCCGGTATGGGATTTCGGGTATTTTAAGGTAAATATGATTGGCTATCAGGCGCAGGTATTGCCAGCAATCCTGGCGGCGTTTACGTTGGTATATCTTGAAAAATTTTTCCGGAAGATTACGCCGCAGGTAGTATCGATGATCGTCGTCCCCTTTTGCAGCCTTGTGCTAGCGGTGGTTATGGCACATTTTGTCCTGGGCCCCATCGGCTGGAAGATTGGTTCCGCGATTTCTTCCGTAGTCTACGCGGGAATTACGGGAAGCTTCAAGGTTATTTTCGGAGCCGTATTCGGCTTTATCTACGCGCCGCTGGTAATCACCGGTCTGCATCACATGTCAAATGCCATTGATTTGCAGCTTCAGGCGGATTACGGCGGGACCATGCTGTGGCCTATGATTGCGCTTTCCAATATCGCGCAGGGCTCCGCTGTTTTGGGTATGATTATCCTGCAAAGAAAAAATGCCAGAGCGCAGGAGGTCAATGTTCCGGCAGGCGTTTCCTGTTATGTGGGCGTTGCCGAGCCGGCGATCGTCGGTGTCAACTTAAAATACGGATTTCCGTTTGTGTGCGGTATGGTTGGTTCTGCCTGTGCTGCCGTGGTATCGGTGGCGACGAACACGACAGCAAATTCGATTGGTGTCGGAGGACTGCCGGGAATCCTCTCCATTCAGCCGCAGTATATGGGAACCTTTGCGCTTTCCATGGCAGTTGCGGTTGCGGTTCCGCTTGTTCTGACGCTGATTGTCGGTAAGAAAAAGCTTTCGGCCAGGGAAATGGGTGAGGATGCAGAGCAGACTTCTGCGGAGGAAGCGGTGCAGACATCCCGGACGGAAGCAGTGCCAGAGGTCGGCAAATCAGGTGAATTAAAGGCGTTTTTAAAGGGAAAGGTGATTCCTTTAAAAGAAGTAAATGACGGTGTATTCTCCGAGGGCGTCATGGGTGACGGACTTGCGATTATCCCGGAAAACGAAGTGCTCTACGCGCCGGCTGACGGTGAGGTTGCCGTCCTGATGCAGGATTCCCGTCATGCCTGCGGACTGAAGCTCGACTGCGGCATTGAATTGCTGCTGCACATCGGGATTGATACCGTCGATATGAAGGGCGACGGATTTGAATATCTGATAGAGGAAGGCCAGAGGGTGAAAACCGGTACGCCGCTGATTCGTTTCAGCCGTCAGAAGATAAAAGAAGCAGGTCATCCCGACGTGACCGTCTGCGTTATCACCGACGGAGGGGACGAAAAGCAGTTTGAGTTCCATACCGGCATAGAGGCTGAGGAAAAAGTGACTGTGATTGCGGATTTTAAAGAGAAAGGAGAAGAAAATGGCTGATTTTAGCGGTAAGGTAATTTATCAGATTTATCCGAAATCATTTCGGGATTCGAACGGGGACGGACTCGGTGATATTCCCGGCATCATAGAAAAGCTGGATTATTTAAAAGAGCTTGGCGTCGATTATCTGTGGCTTACTCCGGTTTTCATTTCTCCCCAGAGAGATAACGGCTATGACGTGGCAGATTATCGCAAAATTGATGAGAAATTCGGAACTATGGAGGATTTGCAAGAATTAATCGCGCAGAGCGGCAGGAGAGACATCGGTATTATGCTGGATATGGTCTTTAACCACACCTCCACCGCCCATGAGTGGTTTCAGAAAGCCCTTGCCGGTGATCCGGAATACCAGAATTATTATATCTTTAAGGACGGGGAGCCCGGGCAGCCGCCGACAAACTGGCAGTCCAAGTTTGGCGGCTCCGCCTGGGAGTACGTTCCGACACTCGGGAAATGGTATCTCCACTTATTTGATGTGACGCAGGCGGATTTGAACTGGGAAAACCCGAAGGTCAGGGAGGAATTAAAGGAGGTTATCCGTTTCTGGAAACAGAAAGGAATCAAAGGCTTTCGTTTTGATGTGGTCAACCTTATTTCCAAGCCCGAGGTATGGGAGGATGATTTGGAGGGGGATGGAAGAAGATTTTATACGGACGGACCCCGCGTACATGAATATCTCAAGGAGCTGGTACGTGATACCGGCATCGAAGATTTCGTGACGGTGGGCGAAATGTCCTCCACCACACTGGAACATTGCATCCGTTATTCGGCACCCAGGGAAAAAGAACTGTCCATGTGCTTTTCATTCCATCATCTGAAGATAGACTATAAAAACGGGAATAAGTGGGAACTGATGGAACCGGATTTCGCGGCGCTCAAAGAGCTGTTTATCAAGTGGCAGACGGGAATGCAGGCGGGAGAGGGCTGGAGCGCACTGTTCTGGTGTAATCATGACCAGCCGCGGATTGTATCAAGGCTTGGCGATGAGGGCAGATACTGGAAAGAGTCAGCCAAGATGCTCGCGGGGATGATTCATCTGATGCGGGGGACGCCCTATGTTTATCAGGGCGAGGAAATCGGAATGACGAATCCTCATTATACCGGGATTGGGCAGTACCGTGACGTCGAGAGCTTAAATTATTACAAAATACTTTTAGAGCAGGGAAAAACGGCTGACGAGGCCTTAGAGATTCTGGCGGCTAGATCCCGGGACAATGGCCGCACGCCGATGCAGTGGAACGGCGGGGCGCACTGCGGATTTTCGGAGGCAGAGCCGTGGATTCCGGTTTCCGACAACAGCGCTCAGATTAATGTGGAGAGCCAGCTTGGGGATGATACTTCTATTTTCTCTTTCTACCAAAGATTGATTGCGCTGCGCAAGGAAAACGAGGTAATCGCAAAGGGAAAAATCGCCTTTCTGAAGGAAGAAAGCCCGAAGGTACTGGCGTACCGGAGAAGCTTAGGAGACCGGGAGCTGACCGTATTTTGCAATCTTGGGGACACGAAAACCGAAATCCCGATGAAACCGGAGTGGGAAGGATGCCCTAAAATACTCGGAAACTATGAAAAAGAGTTTTCCTGTGCGGGGGCAGGAACGCTCACCCTGGATCCATATGAATTTTTGGTTCTGGAGACCGGGCAGGCGCAGGGCGCGTAAATAAAAAGAATATGCCGTAAAAATAAGGGCACCGCAAAATCAGCAAATTCGATGATTGAGCGGTGCCCTCGCTTATTGCAGTGCGCCTGGCGGCGCGTGTTTCCGGCTTTTTACAGCGGGGACATCAAAATTTTACCGCTTCCACGGAATACATTCACAAGACCCTCACCGGACACGGCGGAGCCGAGCAGGCTCTTGGAGGAACGTTCCACGGTAAATTGGAGGGAACTGCTCCAGGCAATCGCCATATTTCCGTCAATTTTTATCACGTCATTATCCAGCTCGAATACGATAAGCTCCTCCATCGGAACCGGGCTTTCTAAAACAGCCAGACCGCTTCCGGTCAGGCACAGGTTAAACAAGCCTTCGCCGCCGAGCGCCGCGGAGGAGAGATTGCTTCTTGTCACGATATTTTGCCTGATTCTGCCGTCGCACGCGAGAAAAAGACCGTCCTCCAGCACAAGTCCGCCCCATTCCTCGACATGGAGCAGAAGAATATGCCTGTAGGTCGGCTCAAGCATCAAAAATCCCTGCCCGGTGTATTCCGGCTTGGAGGTAGATTCCTTTGTGACCTTGGAGGAGAGCGCTTTTCCGAGAAAATCACCGACGCCCTTGATGCCGGAGCCCATCTGTACATTTCCGCCCATCCACTGCATTGCTCCTGCCTGTGTCACCCATGGGGTGCCGCTTAGCTCAATTAAAACCTGGCGTTTGCGCAGATTCATTTCCGACGAATAGTAAGCGGTGATTGCGGATTCGGGCGTTACGCTCAAATCGCGCTGATATTCGAATACTTTTACATTTCCGTCGGCGGCAATCTGCTTTAAATTGGGGTTGTCAAATAGATTTTTGCATTGAAACATTTTCATTACCTCCTTCGTATGGGATGTCTGTATAGTTGTCATTATATCGGAATCGGCAATGGGGCGCAATGCTTTTGGCGCTGTAAAATAAAAAGCGGAAACCCAGGGAAAAAACAACTTGTTAATACGTACATACAAGTTGTATGATGAGGATAGAAGCAGAGCGGGCGTTTTAAAGAAAACCGTCCGCTGAAATGAATACAGGAGAAAGGAGAAAGGAGAAGGGTTTTTCATGAATGATGCAAAACAGACGATTGAGAGCGGTCAAGCAGTTCTCGGTATCGAGTTTGGCTCTACAAGAATCAAAGCGGTTCTCATCGACGGTGCGGGAGTGCCGATTGCATCCGGCGCGCATGACTGGGAAAACCGTCTGGAGGACGGAATCTGGACCTACAGTCTTGACGACATCTGGACGGGACTCAAAGACTGCTATGCAAACCTGGCAAAGGACGTAAAAGAGCGTTATAGCGTCGTCCTTACGGAGCTGGCTGCCATCGGATTTTCGGGGATGATGCACGGGTATATGCCGTTTGACAGAAATGGAGAGCTGCTGGTGCCGTTCCGCACCTGGCGCAATACCATTACCGGGGAAGCGGCGGCAGCGCTCACCGCGGAGTTCCGGTTTAACATTCCCCAGCGCTGGAGCATTGCGCATCTGTACCAGGCAGTATTAAACGGAGAGGAGCATGTCGGGAGGATTTCTTATCTGACGACGCTCGCCGGTTATATCCACTGGAAGCTAACGGGAGAGAAAGTGCTGGGCATCGGCGAGGCTTCGGGAATGTTCCCCATTGATTCCAGGACGAAAAATTACAATCAGAAGATGTTGGAAAGGTTTGACGCGCTTACGGAGGGCAGGGGCTATCCCTGGAAAATCGGAGGGATTCTTCCCAAAGTGCTGACAGCGGGGGAGGCTGCGGGAACCTTAAGCGCCGAGGGGGCTAAGCTTTTGGACGAGAGCGGAGCACTTCGGCTGGGAATCCCGGTGTGTCCACCGGAGGGAGATGCGGGAACCGGCATGGTGGCGACAAACTCGGTTGCGGTGCGCACCGGCAACGTGTCGGCGGGAACGTCTGTCTTTGCGATGGTAGTGCTGGAGGAACCGTTAAAAGCGGTTCACGAGGAGCTTGATGTGGTGACGACGCCCTCCGGGGATGATGTCGCAATGGTACACTGCAATAACTGTACGTCGGATTTGAATGCATGGGTTGGGCTGTTCGGGGAATTTGCCGAAAGCTTCGGCATTCATGCGGATAAAGACCGGCTGTTTGAGGTGCTCTATCACAAGGCGCTGGAGGGGGATAAGGACTGCGGCGGTATGCTTTCCTACAATTATTTCTCCGGGGAGCCAGTCACGGGAGTGGACGGCGGAAGGCCGCTGTTTGTGCGCAGACCGGACGCGAAGCTGACGCTTGCAAACTTTATGCGCACGCACCTGTATGCTTCACTCGCCACCTTAAAAATCGGTCTGGATATTTTATTTAAGGAAGAAGAAGTAAAGGCAGACCGGATTTACGGACATGGCGGATTGTTTAAGACAAAGGGTGTCGGACAGGGAATCCTCGCGGCGGCGATGGATGCCCCCGTGGCAGTGATGGAGACGGCCGGGGAGGGCGGTCCCTGGGGGATGGCGCTGCTAGCCTCCTATATGATACATCAGGCGGAGGGAGAGACGCTGGAACATTATCTGAATGCACATATTTTTACGGGCGGCCGGGAGAATGCAGTTGTGATGGAGCCGGACGCGGCGGATGTCGCGGGCTTTGACGCTTATATCGCCTCGTATCGAAAGGTTCTTGTGGCGGAAGCGGCAGCCGTGGAAAATATGCTGATTTAACCCCCTTATCCTATATTTGATAGAAAAGCGGTTTGCGTCGGCGCTGCGAACGCAGACTTCTGACAGCAAAGATAGATAAAGCAGCGCGGAAAAGAGGAAAAAATGATTACAGGGAAAAACTACAAATTTTGGTTCTGCACCGGTTCCCAGGATTTATACGGAGACGAGTGCCTGGCGCATGTGGCGGAGCATGCAAAAATCATCGTGGCAAAGTTAAATGAGGCGGGGACACTTCCCTATGAGGTGGTCTGGAAACCGACCTTAATTACCAATGAGCTTATCCGCAAAACCTTTAATGAGGCCAATGTGGATGAGGAATGCGCGGGCGTCATTACCTGGATGCATACCTTCTCCCCGGCAAAATCATGGATTCTCGGGCTTCAGGAATACAGAAAGCCGCTCCTGCATTTACATACGCAATTTAACGAGGAAATCCCCTACGATACGATTGACATGGACTTTATGAATGAAAATCAGTCTGCGCACGGAGACAGAGAGTATGGCCACATCGTAAGCCGCATGAAAATCGAGCGCAAGGTTGTGGTGGGGCATTGGTCCGACTCTGTGGTGCAGGAGAAAATCGCATCCTGGATGCGCACGGCGGTGGGAGTGATTGAGAGCAGCCATATCCGGGTGATGCGTGTAGCGGACAATATGAGAAACGTTGCGGTCACCGAGGGCGATAAGGTGGAGGCGCAGTTGAAATTCGGCTGGGAGGTGGACACTTACCCGGTAAATGAGATAGCGGAATCCGTTGCGGCGGTTTCGGAGGCGGATACCAACGCGCTGGTGGAGGAATATTACGGCAAATATGAAATTTTGCTGGAGGGACGCGACCCCGCCGAGTTCCGACGCCATGTGGCGGTACAGGCGCAGATTGAGCTTGGCTTTGAGCGCTTTCTGGAAGAAAAGAATTATCAGGCAATCGTTACGCATTTCGGAGACCTCGGCGCGTTAAAGCAGCTTCCGGGACTTGCAATCCAGAGGCTGATGGAAAAGGGGTACGGCTTCGGCGCGGAGGGTGACTGGAAGGTTGCTGCGATGGTGCGTCTGATGAAGATTATGACAGCCGGGAAAAAGGACGCCAAGGGTACATCCATGCTGGAGGACTATACCTATAATTTTGTAAAGGGAAAAGAGGGAATCTTACAGGCGCATATGCTCGAAATCTGTCCGTCCATTGCCGACGGGCCAATCAGTATTAAGTGTCAGCCGCTTTCGATGGGAGACAGGGAGGACCCGGCAAGGCTTGTATTTACCTCCAAGGAGGGCAAAGGCATTGCCACCTCTCTCGTTGACCTGGGCAACCGGTTCCGTCTGATTATCAATGACGTGGATTGCAAGAAGGTAGAAAAGCCCATGCCGAAGCTGCCCGTAGCGACGAATTTCTGGACGCCGCAGCCGGATCTTTACACCGGGGCGGAGGCCTGGATTCTTGCGGGCGGAGCGCACCACACGGCGTTTACCTATGATTTGACCGCGGAGCAGATGGGCGACTGGGCGGACGCGATGGGCATTGAAGCGGTATATATTGACAAAGATACAAACATTCGTGATTTCAAACGTGATTTAAAACTCGGCGAGCTGTTTTACCGTTAAAAGGTAATAACTACCTTTTTAATTGTGTGCACAACAAAACAGGAGAAAGGTGGAAGCATATGAAATTTTTTATTGATACGGCAAATGTGGAAGAAATCCGCAAGGCAAACGATATGGGAGTGATTTGCGGCGTGACGACCAATCCTTCCTTAATCGCGAAGGAGGGAAGGGATTTTAACGAAGTAATTAAAGAAATCACAACCATCGTGGACGGGCCCGTCAGCGGGGAGGTAAAGGCGACGACCGTTGATGCGGAGGGAATGATTCGTGAAGGACGCGAAATTGCGAAAATCCATCCGAACATGGTTGTCAAAATTCCGATGACGGAAGAGGGGTTAAAGGCTGTCAAGGTGCTTTCCGCGGAGGGCATCAAGACGAATGTCACGCTTATTTTTTCTGCCAATCAGGCACTGCTTGCGGCGAGGGCCGGCGCTTCCTATGTATCTCCCTTCCTTGGGAGGCTGGACGACATCAGCACGGCCGGCATCGATTTGATTCAGGATATTGTTCAGATTTTTGACAATTACGGGCTGGAGACGGAAATCATCGCCGCTTCCGTGCGCAATCCGATTCATGTGACCAACTGCGCGCTGGCGGGCGCGCATATCGCGACTGTTCCTTACAAGGTCATCATGCAGATGATAAAGCACCCACTGACCGATGCCGGAATCGAGAAATTCCAAAAGGACTACAGAGCCGCCTTTGCTGCCTTTGAAGAATAAAATACATATGTGAAAAAGAGAAAAAATAGCGTTGGGAAAGGAGCGCAACCGATATGCTGGAAGAATTAAAAAGGCAGGTATACGAGGCAAATATGGAGCTGCCGCGCCGGGGGCTGATTACTTACACCTGGGGAAATGTCAGCGGCATCGACAGAGAGAGCGGCTATTTTGTCATTAAGCCGAGCGGCGTTGATTATGACGCGCTCTCCCCGGACGATATGGTCGTCATGGATTTGGACGGGAATAAAATCGAAGGGCGGTATAAGCCGTCTTCCGATACGGCGACGCACCTCGAACTGTATAAAAAATATGAGGAAATCGGCGGCATTGTACATACCCATTCGCCGGAAGCGGTGGCGTGGGCGCAGGCCGGAAGGGATATTCCGCTTTACGGAACCACGCATGCGGACTACTTTTTCGGCCCGATTCCGTGCGCGAGGAATCTCACGCCGGGGGAAATCGATGCGGGGTACGAAAAAAATACCGGGCTTGTGATTATCGAGACGTTTGAGGAACGCGGAATCAATCCGAATTATACGCCGGCGGTGCTCTGCAAAAACCACGGACCGTTTACCTGGGGAAAGGACGCGGCGGAGGCGGTGCATAACGCGGTCGTTCTGGAGGAAGTGGCGAAGATGGCCAGGAATACGGAGCTGTTAAACCCCAAAGTGCTTCCGGCGCCGGACTGCATCAGGGAAAAGCATTTTTACCGGAAACACGGGGCGAACGCCTATTACGGACAGAATTAAGGGGAGCGGAAACGGAGGAAAATATGGCAGGTATCATTTTTGGGAAAACAAGAGAAGGAAATACGGTCACGAAATATACGCTGACCAATCAAAACGGCATGGAAGCGGAGATTATGGACCTTGGAGCGACGGTTGTTTCGTTGAAGGTTCCCGACAGACAGGGAGAGCGCAGGGATGTTGTGCTCGGCTATGATACGCCGCAGGAATATCAGGAGCATACCTGTTATTTCGGCGCGGTCATCGGTCGGAACGCGAACCGCATATCGCAGGGAAAAATCGTACTCGACGGAAAGGAATACCGGCTTGAGCAAAACGATAACGAAAATAATCTGCACAGCGGGAGGCGGGGCTTTCATGCCATTATCTGGGAAGCGGAAAAGGAGAGTGAAAACAGCCTTACGCTCCGCTGTGAAAGCGGGGACGGCGAGCAGGATTTTCCGGGCAATATGACGGCGCGGGTTACCTATACGCTTACAGATGAAAATGAGCTTGTCATCGCTTATGAGGCGGTGACAGATAAAACCACGGTGGCCAATTTTACCAACCACAGCTATTTCAACTTAAACGGACACGACTCCGGCTGTATGGAGGAGCAGGAGCTTATGATCTTGGCCTCTTACTATACGCCGGTTGTCGACGCAAAGGCAATCCCGACCGGGGAGATTGCGCCGGTATCGGGGACCCCGATGGATTTCCGCAAAATGAAAAAAATCGGCCGGGACATCGGAGCCGATTTCCGGCAGCTTGTGTTTGCGGGAGGCTATGACCATAATTACGCGCTGGATAAGGCGGACGGAAGCATGCAGCATGCCGCACGCGCGAAATCCGGGGAGTCCGGCATCTGCATGGACGTCTATACGGACTGTGTCGGAATCCAGTTGTATGCGGGGAATTTTATCGGAAAGCAGAAAGGAAAGGCAGGAGCCGCCTATGACTCCCGCCATGCATTTTGCCTGGAAACACAGTATTTCCCGAATGCCGTCAATGAAAAGTCCTTCCGGTCTCCGGTGTTAAGGCCAGGGGATACCTACCGCTCGACCACGAAGTATCGTTTCTCTGTGGAGCGGTAGAGACCGACCGGTCTATTTGTTCCGGCAAATTTCCAGATAAATTTCCGAAAGTTGTTTTTGCAGGAGCCGGATGCGTTCCGCATCATCCGGTGCGGACGCGGCCAGCCTGCTGATTTCCCGGTGAAGTGCATTGGAAGCATCATACAGGGGAAGATAAAGATTTGATTTGTTCAGGCTAAAGCCGTTCGATTTGCAGGAATGGTGAATATAGCTGATGACAATGTCTGAATTCAATATACCGCAAATATAATTTGCCTCGTCTGCCGAAATATTTCTTCCGGTTTTATCCTGACTGATAATAATTGTATGCTTTACGCAAATCGTATGCTTTCGCTCGCCCCACGGCGTGTCCGATTTGCGGATGACGCTTGCGCAGAATTTACTGTTGTCCCTGGCCGCGACAATATGGTCGGCAAAGGTGTAGGAGCCGATTTTCGATAACGCGTAAAATTCTCTGCCGCGGTGCATCTGCTTGCTTTTCTCGGACTGCTGTTCAATCAAATCCCTGTGGCTTACCAGATAATGGAACAATGCTTCGTTTTCGGCAAGCAGACTGGCAAGTGCAACCGGGGCGGAGGTATTGTCGGCGTTGTACGGCAAAATACAAAAGGCATTGCCGGAATCATAGTGAAACGGCGTAAGGCTCGGCCCCGTCACGATGGGATAGATATATTGCGTGGGCAGGTCCCAGCCGCTTGCAGGCATATCGTCCACCGTGTATTTGGAGAGCTGGAACTTTTTGTTTTTAAAAAGGTAATGCTTTTCCCTTGTGGACGCACTCAGCCCGACCAGAAGATACAGCTCCTGCGGCGTAAACTCCACTCCGGTGCGGTAGCGGTAAGAGGTAGGGCCGATGATTTCAGAAAAGTCATATAAATCCGAGACATAGGAGAAGGCCGTCGAGCGCTCCGAAAGCTGTCTGGCGCAGCCCTTTTGGAAGGTCAGGTGCTTCTTTACCTGCGAAAACAGCCTGCATTTGTTTAATGCGGCATCGGGGATGCTGCGTTCTCTGGATATGATATTGACCGGAATCCATTTCTTATAATCTACCGGTGTGGACGAAAAGTAATAGGTATTGAAATCCTGTGTAATGGGCTTATCGTCGCAGCGGAAGGGTCTTAGGGGAGCCTCCCATTTATCGATTTCCTGCAAATAGAGACGTTCCTTTTTTTCGTAATCCGTATAAAAGCTGCGGAAACCCTCGTAGGAATTTTGCGACATAATGCTGTCGGGCATCAGAAAGGCGAGCATGCCGTCCTTTGCCAGCCAGTTTGAGGCGGCCACGTTTGAAATCAGGGCGCAGATATTTAACTGCGTGCCGCCGAATTGGCCGTCGCTGGAAAAAATATGCTGAATGTTGCAGAGCTCCTTGATTCTGTTGGCGTACATCGCAGGCAGATGCTCCCATTTCACCCAGGGGGGATTGCCTACAATCAGGTCGAAGGAATCAAGGCGTGCGATCAGCATAAAATTGGTTGAAATCCGAATCCATATATCGTCCCAGTTATTTTTGTGCAGCAGCGTCAGATGGTGCGCCAGCCTGCGGATGCACTCCATGACGCCGGGAGCCACCTGCTCCTCCGGGGAAAGCTTACCCGCAAGGGCTGTAAGAAAAATTGTCTCGTCTCCGGTTTTCACACAGGCCTGAAGCTGGCTCATCGTTTTTCCGAAATCGGCGGTTTTTACAAAACGCTCCGGCAGAATCACCTCGAAGGGGGACATCTGATTTGTGACGGAATATTTGTAGCAGCTAATGCCGTCGATGACCTCCTTTGTCGGTATAATGGCGGAGTCTCGCAGATATAAGGGGAGCACAATGACGGAAAGTCGGCCAAAC
>CALWBG010000014.1 GCA_944375975.1 uncultured Roseburia sp. | reverse complement strand
AGGCAGTATATCGTTCAGCTTACGCTGACGGACGAAGGCGCGGAGATTTTCGGGGAGGTTACTGCTGAAAATGTCGGCGGTTACCTTCCAATCGTATATGACGGTGAGGTTATCAGCTATCCGCAGGTACAGGAGGCGATTACCGGAGGAACCGCGCAGATTTCGGGACAGAGCACGTTTGAGGAGGCGGAGACGCTGGCTACTCAGATTCGAATCGGTTCTCTTTCGCCCGAACTCTCGGAGCTTTAGTCGAGCGTGGTCGGGGCGCAGCTTGGAAGCCAGGCGATTACGTCCAGCTTAAAAGCGGCTGCAATCGGTCTTGTGCTGGTGATAATCTTTATGATCATCATATACGCGATACCGGGCGTCGCGGCATCAATCGCGCTTTTGCTGTATACGGCCCTTGTCATTGCCACGTTGTATCTGTTTGAGATTACGCTGACGCTTCCCGGTATCGCGGGTATTATTCTCGGCATCGGTATGGCGGTGGATGCCAATGTCATTATATTCGCGCGTATCCGCGAGGAAATCGCGAGCGGAAAGACTGTCTTAACCTCCATGAAAATCGGTTTTCAAAAAGCGATGTCAGCGATTCTTGATGGAAATATCACAACGCTTTTGGCGGCGGTGGTGCTTATGGCGCTCGGCTCCGGTACGGTGAAGGGCTTTGCCTATACCCTGATGATTGGTATTATTCTTTCCATGTTTACGGCACTTGTAATCACAAGATGGATTCTTTTTGCGATGTACGGGCTCGGAATAAAAAATGAAAAGTTTTACGGCCGTGCAAAGGAGAGAAAGACAATCAATTTCCTCGGCAAGAAAGCAGTCTTTTTTGCCATTTCCGGTGTTGTGATTGCGGCCGGCTTTATCGGCATGGGGGTTTACAAGGCAACAACCGGCAGCGCGCTCAATTATGGGCTTGACTTTGTAGGAGGTACCTCCACTACCGTAGATGTCGGAAAGGAATATACCATTGACGACATTGAGCAGGATATTATCCCTCTGGTTGCCGGAGTGGCCGGGGACAGCAACATTCAGGCGAACCGGGTGGAGGGAACCACGCAGATTACGATAAAAACGCGTACGCTTGACAAGACCGAGCGCGATAAGCTCAATACGGTGCTCTCGGAGAATTTAGGAGTCGATTCCGAAAGTATTACCTATCAGAGTATCAGTTCCACGGTCAGCGGGGAGATGCGTACCGACGCGATTGTGGCAGTGCTGATTTCCTCTGTCTGTATGCTGATTTACATTTGGTTCCGGTTTAAGGATATTCGTTTTGGCGCAAGCGCCATCATCGCCTTGCTGCATGACGTGCTTGTAGTGCTTGCGGTGTACGCATTGCTGCGGATTTCGGTAGGCAATACGTTTATTGCATGTATGCTGACAATTATCGGTTACTCAATCAACGATACAATTGTTATTTTTGACCGTATCCGTGAAAATATGGCGAAGATGCCAGGAAAGCTGACAAAGGCTGAGCTGGTGCGGATTTCCAATGAAAGCCTGACACAGACGCTGGCGCGAAGTATCAATACCTCCTTTACCACATTTATTATGGTATTTATGCTGTTCCTTCTGGGTGTGTCGAGTATTCGGGATTTTGCGCTTCCGCTGATGGCAGGACTGATTTGCGGCGCATATTCTTCCGTATGTATTGCGACGGAGCTGTGGTATGTCATGAAGGTGCATTTCGGGAAAAATAAGATTACGGAGTAAAATACTTTTGTGAGAAGGAAGCGGGAGCTTCCGGCGGTGCGCGGCACGCTGCTTTTGCAGTGCGCCGCGTTTCCTTTTATATTTTATAAAATAAATGATAGGATGGAAGGAAAGGAAACAGGGGATGAAAGCGGTAATTTTGTATTTGGCGGCTGTCAATCTGGCCGGCTTTTGGCTTATGGGGGAGGACAAACGGAGAGCAAGGAGGCATCTTTGGCGCATTTCCGAGAAAGCTTTGTTTTGCTGTGCCCTTCTCGGCGGCAGCGCGGGTGCATGGGCTGGGATGTATGCGTTCCGCCATAAGACAAGACACTGGCGCTTTGTGATTGGCATACCGTTTATTCTCGCAGCGCAGGTGTTTCTTTTGCTATGGCTTTATCGGACATACTTATATCATTTATAATTAATTGTTATAATATATTGTGGTATTTATAATTGCCAAAAAAAAGGAAGTCCTTTATAATGATAAGCATAGCTGTCGAGGACAAATGTTTTTCTGTAAAAGACACTCGAAAACAGGAACTTAAGAAGGGAGATTAACCAATCATGTATACACTGGAAGATATTCAGGCAGTTGATATGGAGGTGGCAAAAGCCATTACCGATGAATTTGAGAGACAAAACAGCCACATCGAGCTGATAGCGTCGGAAAACTGGGTGAGCCCGGCGGTCATGTCTGCGATGGGGAGCATTTTGACGAATAAATATGCGGAGGGCTATCCGGGAAAGAGATATTACGGCGGTTGTGAGTGTGTGGATGTTGTGGAGGATCTGGCAAGGGAGCGCGCGAAGGAATTGTTCGGCTGTGAGTATGTCAATGTGCAGCCGCACTCCGGGGCGCAGGCAAATATGGCGGTGCAGTTCGCTATCTTAAAGCCGGGTGATACCGTAATGGGCATGAACTTAGACCACGGCGGACACCTCACGCACGGAAGCCCGGTGAATTTTTCCGGCTCGTATTTTCATATCGTGCCTTACGGAGTAAACGATGAGGGCTTTATTGATTATGATAAGGTGCAGGAAATCGCGATGGAATGTAAGCCCAAAATGATTATCGCGGGTGCCAGCGCCTATGCGAGGACAATCGATTTTAAACGCTTCCGTGAGATTGCGGATGCCTGCGGCGCCATTTTGATGGTGGATATGGCTCATATTGCAGGCCTTGTGGCGGCGGGGATTCATCCAAGCCCCATTCCCTATGCGCATGTGACGACGACGACCACGCACAAGACGCTGCGCGGGCCAAGGGGCGGTATGATTTTATCCAGCCAGGAGATGGCGGACAAATATAATTTCAATAAGGCCGTATTCCCGGGAATTCAGGGAGGACCGCTGATGCATGTGATTGCGGCGAAGGCGGTATGCTTTAAGGAAGCGCTTCAGCCGGAATTTAAGCAGTATCAGCAGAATGTTGCGGATAATGCCAAGGCGCTCTGCAAAGGTCTGATGGACAGAGGAATTAAAATTGTTTCCGGCGGCACGGATAATCATCTGATGCTTGTGGATTTGACCAATTATGACCAGACCGGAAAGGCTGTTGAAAAGCTGCTTGATTCCGTCAACATTACCTGCAATAAGAATACGATTCCGAATGATCCGAAGTCACCGTTTGTGACCAGCGGCGTACGTCTGGGAACTCCGGCGGTAACCTCCCGCGGACTGAATACCGCGGATATGGATTTGATTGCTGAGGCAATTGCCATGATGATTAAGGAAGGCGAGCCGGCGGCAGAGCGGGCAAGAGTAATTGTAAAATCCCTGACCGAAAAATATCCATTAAAATAGAGGAAACTGCTGGAAATAATTTCAGCCGCAGATTTTAAATTTAAATAAAATTTAAGAATAAAATCTGTTATATAACCGATAAAGATGATAGAATGGAGGCAATAGTATGTTTATCCATTCTATCATTTTTTATTGATAACAGCATGAGAGAGGGAATTATGAAAAAGAAAAAAGTAATCGCTTTGATAGGAACACTGATTGTTGTTGGAGCGCTTGGGGGAGCGGGCTATTACTACCGCAGTGAGCTTATGGAGTTAATCCCCTTTTTCCAGACGGCGCGGTCGGACGATAAGGTTTACGTGGAAAAGCTCTCCCGGGTTATGAACACATATACGGGAGTTTCCAATCGCTATAACGGAGTTGTGGAGTCGCAGGACAGCTATGAGGTAAACGTGGATTCCTCCCGTACCATTGACGAGATACTGGTGCAGGTAGGTGATACGGTGGAGGAGGGACAGGCCCTGCTTACGTATGACGCCAGCGACATTGAAATGCAGATTAAGCAGGCAAATCTCGAGCTGGAGAGCATTAACAACGAAATTGACAATTATAATAAGCAGATTGCCACGCTCAACGAGGCGCTTGGCAAGACGACCGACGAGGATGAAAAGTTCTCCCTTACGACGGATATTCAGTCTCTCGAAAATTCCATCGAGCAGAGCAAAATTGATTTGGAGAGCAAAAATCTTGAGATTTCCAAGTACAGGGAGCAGGTGGAGGATTCTACGGTAGTCAGCAAGCAGGCGGGTGTTGTCAAGGAAATCAATGAGAGCGGAATGGATGCTAATGGAAATTCCGCGGCCTTTATGACAATCATGCAGACAGGAGAATATCGTGTTAAGGGAAGCATTGACGAGCAGAATGTGTGGATGCTGACAGAGGGACAGGAGGTGCTGATCCGCTCAAGGGTCGATGAGGCAAAGACCTGGAGCGGTACGATTTCCAAAATTGACACGGAAAATATACAGCAGGATGATGAATATGCGAGCAGCTATGACAGCGGAACGGTTTCCGCGACAAAATATCCGTTTTATATTGCACTTGATTCGGCGGAAGGTCTGCTGCTGGGACAGCATGTCTATATAGAGATGGACGAGGGACAGGATGAGCCCAGGGAGGGTATCTGGCTATACGCCGATTATGTCGTGCAGGACGATACCGGAGCTTATGTATGGACGGCGAACGAAAAGAACCGTCTGGAAAAGCGGTATGTAGAGCTTGGTGAATATGATGAAACCCTGAATGAATATGAGATTCTTTCGGGACTCTCGGGGGATGATTATATTACCTGGCCGATGACAGGATTGTATGAGGGAGTTACGACGGTTACGGACGCGAGCGAGGTTGATTATTCATCTCCGCTTTACAATCAGGAAAGCACGGAAATGCCGGATGAGGGCATGGAGGATGTTTATATGGACGATACGGAGTGGCTCTACGAAGAAGACACCGAATGGCTTTTTGAGGAAGGGGATATCGAAATGCGCGGCTCCGGTGCGGCTTTTGATATGGAGGTAGCGGAATGATACTGAATCTGCAGAATGTGTTTAAGGACTATCAGCAGGATAAATTGGTGGTGCCGGTGTTAAAGGACATCTGTCTGACGGTAGAGGAGGGGGAATATGTCGCAATCATGGGTCCCTCCGGCTCGGGAAAAACAACGCTTATGAATATCATCGGCTGTCTGGACCGGCCAACCAGCGGTTCTTATGAGCTTGCCGGAGAGAATGTGTTAAAGCTTAAGGACAGGGAATTGTCGGATTTGCGGTTGAGAAGTATCGGCTTTGTTTTTCAGAGCTTTCATCTGATGCCCCGGGAGAGTGCGGCAGAAAATGTATCTCTGCCGCTCAGCTATGCCGGAGTCAGAAAAAAGGAGCGCAGGGAGCGCGCGATTGGGGCTTTGGAGCGCGTCGGTCTGGGTGACAGGGTAGATTTTAAGCCCACGCAGTTGTCCGGAGGACAAAAGCAGAGGGTGGCGATTGCGCGGGCTATGGTGAATAATCCGAAAATTCTGCTGGCGGATGAGCCCACCGGAGCGCTGGATTCCAAATCCGGGCAGCAGATCATGGAGTTGTTCCAGAAGCTCAATGATGAGGGAGTCACGGTTGTCATGATTACCCATGACCCGAAAATCGCTGCGAATGCAAAGCGCATAGTAAGAATCATTGACGGGGAGATTTTTGAGGGCGGCGAAAAGGAGGATGCGTCATGAAGTTGAAGAAAGTGATCGCGGTGCTTGTCACCCTTGCCGTCGTTTTCGGCGCAGCCGGCGGAGGTATTTACGGCTATAAATATTATCAGAATAAAAATCTTGTGGCTGAGGTACAGCCTGTTTCCAATATCAACTGGGGATATTGGGGAGACTCCGAGACAAGCTACGGCATGGTTACGAACGATTCCTCGCAGGAGGTTTATCTGGAGGATTCCGGCAAGATTGAGGAGGTCTATGTCGAGGCCGGGGCAGAGGTAAAGGTTGGGGATCCTCTGATAAAATATGATACTGCGGAAATTGAGATAGATATTAAGAGCAAAAAGCTGGAAATCAGCAACAAAGAGAATGAAATCGCAAAGGAAACACGCGCCCTTGAGGTGTTAAAGCAGACGAAGCCTGTTGATAAGACGCGGCCTGAGATTGATATTTCCGGTTTCCGGGATCAGCAGCTTGCGGAGCTTGAGGAGAAGGAGGAATATATAGAGACTCTGCCGGAACGGGACGAGAAGGACGACAGGATATTTAACTATGTGACTGAGGATTCCGTTCCCTACAATGCCGATACGGCGGACGGTTCGGCGGAAAATCCGTATATTTATTACTGCAATAAGGATGTATATGCCTACGGGAGCTTTTTTAATTCCATTAGACCCGGGAAAAAAGCCGACGGCACCTATACCGAGGGAAAGCATGTTGTCTTTATTATCTGTAAAAAGGACAGCAATGGAAAAATGGTAATGAAAACCGTGAATGATACGGAGACGCCGACAGAAACGGAGACACCGACGGAGACGGAGACACCAACGGAAACGGAGGCACCGACAGAAACAGAGATACCGACGGAAACGGAGATACCGACAGAAACGGAGACTCCGGGAGATACACAGGGTACGGAAAGCACAGAGGCACCGGGAAACACCGAGAGTACAGAGCTTCCGGGGGGCACGGAGAGCACCGAAAATACAGAGCTTCCGGGAGATACACAGGGTACGGAACAGGACGGAGAGGTTGCTTTGGAATCGGGATACGGCAGTGTTTCCGTAAAGGTAAGCAATGAGGTCCATGCGGCAGCGGCGAAGAAAAGCAACGCAAAAACAAAGATTCCGGTGCCGGATGACAGCGTTACGCCGAATACGAAGGAATATGACGGCAACAGTCTGCCGACCGTCTATGACGACAGCCGCATGTGGTATATATTCAGCGGAGAAGAGGTCGGCGATACCTTGCAGGACCTTCTGGACGACATTGAGCTGGAACAGGATTGGGAGGAGCCGGAGGGCTATACGGCGGAAGAACTTGCCGAGGCAATTTACGAGAAGGAAACAGAATTGAAAAGGCTGGATATTGAAAAGCGAACCCTGGATTTGCAGTTGGAGTCACTGGAGGACAGTGCGTCGGACGGAATCGTTTATGCGAAGATTGACGGTGTGGTGAAGTCAGTCGGGGATGTGGATGCACAGGAGGAAGACGAACCGTTTGTGGTGGTCACCGGAGACGAGGGACTTTATGTCAGCGGAACCATCAGTGAGCTTTTACTCGACGAGGTGCAGCCTGGAACCGTGGTTACGGCAAATTCCTGGGAAACGGGAATGACGTTTCAGGCTACCGTGACGGAGGTTTCCGATTATCCTGTAACCGGCAATTCCTGGGGAGAGGGGAATCCGAATGTTTCCTACTATCAGTACACGGCTTATATCGAGGACAGCTCGGCTTTAAAGAACGGGGAGTACGTGGATTTGTCCATTCAGACGAATCAGTCCGAGTCTGGAGGACTTTATATCGATAAAGCGTATGTAAGGGAGGAGGACGGTAAGTCCTATGTGATGATTGCGGACGAGAATAACCGCCTCAAAAAGCAGTATATTGTGACCGGGAAAACGGTTTACGGTTCTGCGATTGAGGTGAAATCCGGTTTGTCCGACAGTGATTTGATTGCCTTCCCTTACGGTAAGACTGCCGTCGAGGGCGCGGCGGTAACGGAAGAATCCGTAATGTATTAATCAGGGAGAAAAGAGGAACAATATGTTTGAAAATATAAGATTATCTTTTCAGGGAATCTGGTCCCATAAAATGCGTTCCTTTCTGACCATGCTTGGAATTATTATCGGTATCGCGGCGATTATTGCCATTGTGTCTACCATTAAGGGTACCAACGAGCAGATAAAGGAAAACCTGATTGGCTCCGGTGACAATACCGTGGAAGTCTCACTTTATCAGGGCGAATGGGAATACGAGATGGAATACAACGGGGTTCCTGACGGCGTGCCCTTAGTGGCGGAGGAGGTTCTCGATGAGATTGCCGATATTCCTCATGTGCAGAGTGTTTCAAGCTATGTCAGCAGACAGGATTACGGCGGCGTCTATCATTTGAATACGGCCCTTTCCGGCGGCTATGTCCGGGGAATTGACGAAAATTATTTTACTGCCTGTAACTATATTATGAAAGAAGGTAGGGGCTTTACAGAGGACGATTTTCTGAATTACCAGAAGGTGGCCGTTTTGGATGAGGATTCGGCGGACGCTCTCTTTCAGGGGGAGCCCGCGGTCGGAAGTACGATTGAGATTCAGCAGGAACCGTATACGGTCATTGGAATCGTGACGAAGGCAAAGGTATTCGAACCCGTCATCAATTCGATTGATGACTATTATACTTACGCACAGGATTCGGCGGGTTCCGTTTATGTGCCGAATACAACCTGGCCGATTATTTACCAGTACGACGAGCCGCAGAATGTGATTATCCGGGTGGACAGCACGGATCATATGACCGCCGCGGGAAAGGCCTGCGCGGATATCCTCAATAATTACCTGTCGCCGAAGGATGAAACGATTGAGTATAAGGCGAAGGATTTGCTGGAGCAGGCGCAGCAGATTCAGGAATTGAGCAGCTCCACAAATACAATGCTGATCTGGATTGCTGGAATTTCCCTGATTGTCGGCGGTATTGGCGTTATGAATATCATGTTGGTTTCCGTGACCGAACGGACGCAGGAGATTGGATTAAAGAAGGCAATCGGCGCGCGGAAATCAAAAATTCTGAGCCAGTTTTTGACGGAGGCCGCTGTGCTTACCAGCCTTGGAGGGCTGCTCGGCGTGGTGGTCGGCATCATCCTGGCAGAGGTTATTTCCTATGTCACGACAATGCCGGTGGCAATCAGCGTCCCGGCAGCAATCGGCTCGGTTGTCTTTTCCATGGTCATCGGAATCGTGTTTGGCGTCTTCCCGTCCTATAAGGCGGCAAATTTAAATCCGATTGACGCGCTGCGGCATGAATAAAGACCGGGAGAGGAAGGCAAATGAAGAAAATTGTGATGTTCCGCGGCGGGGTGGAGACACTTGCGTTTTTTTCGGAGGAAATGGCGCGGGAATTTCAGGAAATGGGCTATGCGGTGTTTTTCTATGACTTGAAAAATGAGGATGAAAGCGCCAGAAAGCTGAAAAAGTTCATAAAGCCCGGAGAGACCGTGATGCTTACGTTTAATTTTCAGGGGCTGGAGCAGGAGCCCGGGGTTTATGGAGAAAGGGATGGATATATCTGGGATGCTTACGGGATTCCATGCTATAATATTGCGGCGGATCATCCCTATTTTTATGACAACCGTCTGCGGTCACTTCCGCGGAAATATCGCCATATCAGCATTGACCGTTTGCAGGAGCGGTATTTTCAGGAATATTATCCGGAATATGAGAGCGCGGGGTTTTTGCCGCTGGCAGGTACCGTGCTGCGGGAGCCGGTACAGAGCAGGGAAACCGCTGTGGTTATGACCGGAAATTATACGCCTCCCTCCTTTTTTGAGCAGCATATCAACTGGATTAACGATGAATATGCCGCGTTTTACCGGGGAATTATCGATGAACTGATCGAAAAGCCCCATCAGACGGTGGAGGAGGTTGCGAAGCGTCACTGCGAGCGGGAGATGGGCGAGGTTTCGCGGGAGGATTTGCGGCTGGTGCTGCACAAAATGATTTTTATTGATTTGTATGTGCGAAATTACTGGCGGGGCAGGGTCATTAAAACGCTTGTTGAGGCGGGAATTCCGGTGGAGGTTATCGGTAAGGGCTGGGAGGAGCTTGACTGCGGCGCGCCCGAAAACCTTGCCATTCATCCGCAGACGGATTCAAAGAATTGTCTCAGGTACCTCGCGCGGGCAAAGATTTCCGTAAATGTGATGCCGTGGTTTAAGGACGGCGCCCATGACAGGGTATTTAATTCTATTTTAAACGGTGCGGTCTGCGTTTCCGATACCAGCCGGTATCTCTGCGGGGAACTGCATGAGGGGGAGGGCGTCTGTTACTACGATTTGGAGCATTTGCCCGAACTATGCGGCAAGGTGAAGGATTTACTGCAAAATGAAACGCTGTTGCAGGAAATCGCGGCAAGAGGAAGGGAAAAGGTGTTAAAGTCACATACCTGGAAGCAGAGGGCGCGGACGCTGGCGGAGTGGTTCGAAAAGGAAGAACGTGTTTGAAACGCGGCGTATAAAACGCGGCGTATAAAACGCTTGCATTGCGGCAACATTAAGTGTATAATAACGGCAGATTTGGCAGTGATGGGAACTGCGGCATGACGGAGCGTTTCAGAGAGCCGGCGGCGGGTGAGAGCCGGTATGCGGGTATGCCTTTCCATTCCCGGAGCCTGCGGTGAAAGCCGCGAGGGTTGTATCCTTTATCGTACAAATGAGAGGCCCCGGGAAATCCGGCGGCAATCTGGGTGGCAACGCGGAAGAAATTAAACCTTTCGTCCCATGTGAAAAGCGTCCTGTTGTGGACGCAGAAACGCACGGGACGGAAGGTTTTTTGTCTACGGGCAAAAACGCCGTGGCTGCCTGCGCAGTTAATCAGACTACAGCGGGAAACCGCAGAAAGAGGAGAACGATGATTGATTTAAAATTCTTAAGGGAAAATCCTGAAGTGGTAAAGCAGAACATCAAAAATAAGTTCCAGGAGCATAAACTTCCATTGGTGGACGAGGTTATCGCGCTTGACGCGGAGGCAAGGGCCGCGCAGCAGGAGGCGGACGGACTGCGCGCGGACAGAAACAGGCTTTCCAAGGAAATCGGAAAGCTGATGGGACAGGGTAAAAAGGAGGAAGCCGAAGCGGTAAAAGCGCAGGTGAGCGCCAATGCGGCCCGCCTTGCGGAATTGGAGGAAAAGGAAAAGGAGCTTCAGGAGAAGGTAACAAAAATTATGATGACGATTCCGAACATCATCGATCCCTCCGTTCCGATTGGAAAGGATGATAGCTGCAATGTCGAAATTGAAAAGTTCGGCGAGCCGGCCGTGCCTGATTTTGAGATTCCGTACCATACCGATATTATGGAGCGCTTCAACGGCATTGATTTGGATGCCGCGGGAAAGGTGGCGGGAAATGGCTTCTATTATCTGATGGGAGACATCGCAAGGCTGCACTCGTCCGTGATTTCCTATGCGAGAGATTTTATGATTGACCGTGGCTTTACCTATGTGGTTCCGCCGTTTATGATTCGCAGCAACGTTGTGACTGGTGTTATGAGCTTTGACGAGATGGACGCCATGATGTATAAAATTGAGGGAGAGGATTTATACCTGATTGGAACCTCGGAGCATTCTATGATTGGAAAATTCATTGATACCATCAACGAGGAGGAGAAGCTTCCCTATACGCTGACCTCTTATTCCCCCTGCTTCCGCAAGGAAAAAGGGGCGCACGGTATCGAGGAGCGCGGTGTATACCGCATTCATCAGTTTGAGAAGCAGGAAATGATAGTGGTGTGCAGACCGGAGGAATCCATGCAGTGGTATGATAAGCTCTGGCAGAATACTGTTGATTTATTCCGCAGCCTTGACATTCCGGTGCGTACGCTTGAGTGCTGCTCCGGTGACCTTGCTGATTTGAAGGTGAAATCCTGCGACGTGGAGGCGTGGTCTCCGAGACAGAAGAAATATTTTGAGGTTGGAAGCTGTTCTAACTTAGGTGACGCGCAGGCTAGACGCCTGAAAATCCGTGTGAAGGATAAGAACGGCAATAAGTATTTCGCACATACGTTAAACAATACGGTAGTTGCTCCGCCGAGAATGCTGATTGCGTTTTTGGAGAATAATTTAAATGAAGACGGAAGCGTGAATATTCCGAAGGCGCTGCAGCCTTATATGGGCGGTAAGGAACGGATGGTGCCCGTGAAGTAGGCGAAAGGAAATTCCCATATTCCGGGAAAAAATTCCGGCAATGACAGAAGCATTGCCGGAATTTTTTTCCAGTGCGCCCTGCGGCGCATATTTCGTATTAGCAGTGCTCCGGTTCCGGATATTCCGTGCCGAAGGTCTCTACTGTTACTTTTTTCATTGTCTGCGGAGCGAGCGGACGGTCATTGTAATCCGTAGTGGTTTCCGCAATTTTATTTACCACATCCATACCCTCCGTAATTTTTCCGAAAGCGGCGTAAGCACCGTCTAAGTGCGGAGCGTTTTTATGCATGATAAAGAACTGGCTTCCCGCGGAATCCGGGTGCATCGCTCTTGCCATGGAAAGAACGCCCTCCGTGTGTTTTAAGTCGTTCGCAAAGCCGTTCTGGCTGAATTCGCCTTTGATTTGATAGCCGGGGCCTCCCATTCCCGTTCCGTCCGGGCATCCGCCCTGAATCATGAAGCCTTTGATGACACGGTGAAAAATCAGGCCGTCGTAATAGCCCTTCTGAATCAGGCTGATAAAGTTGTTGACCGTGTTCGGGGCGATTTCCGGATAAAGCTCCGCTTTCATAATATCGCCGTTTTCCATTTCAATGGTTACGATTGGATTTGCCATATGCTACCTCTTTCTAAAACATTTCATGTTTGATAAAATAATAGAAATTTTACAGACGACAGTGTACTCTGACGCTATCCTGTATTGTAGCGAAAAAAAACCGCGGAGTAAAGCGAAAACTTGTAAAAGTTTGTAACAGTTCAGCCCGCGCCATTCGCAAAGCCGCGCCAGAGGCGCTTTTTGGCTGCTGCGCAGCTATCTTTGCTCATTATCGGGCGCTCAGCTCATAAGCTGCACAACAGGCAAATTCATGCAAGCATGATTTGCCTGTCATACAGCTTATGGCTGAACTGTTACAAAAGTTTTGCTTGAATAAGACTTAGACAGGGCGTAACATAAGAAATAGAAGTGCGTGAAGATAAAAATATAGAAAGGATCAACGGAGGGGAAAGTGTGAACTATCGGAACAAAATGGCAAAGGCTGTTTGTATGACACTTTTTGCGGCGGCGCTGGCTGTCTGCGCCGGAGAACAGAAAGCGGGGGAAAAGAGCGCGGATGCGGCGCAGGAGGCGGTGTTTACCCCGCAGACCGGTCTGTATGCCGGAGCTTTTACGGATTTTGACAATAATCAGTATGCAGTGATAGAGGAGAAAAAGGAGCTGCTGGTCGCCTCCCCAAACCCGCAGAGCGGGCTTGCCCCGGAACAGGTATTTACCTTTTTGCAGGGGCCGAAATCCTGGGGGGAGGGCCGCGCCTGGTCGGGTGAGTGGAGCAATGAATATGTGAACGGAAATTATTTCGGCAATTTCGGCTGCGGGCTGTGCTGTATGGCAAATATTTACAGCACGTTCACGGGTCAGGTCTGCTCCCCGTGGGACATGTTTGAGTATGCCAGACAGGTGTCGGGGTATTCTCCGAACCGGAAAATCGGCGCGATTGGCTGGGCGGATATGAAGGTTACGCTGCGCAGATGCGGATTTGACACGGAGCTGTGCAATAAGCCGGGAACCTACGAGGAATTCCGGCAGCAGATAGCCAAGGCGCAGAGCGCCGTTATTTTGGTCAGCAGCCGGGATGACGATACCTATTGGAAGAATACGGGAGGACATTATGTCAATATCTGTCTCTATCAGGAGGATACGGATACAGTATTTCTTGCCGACCCTGCTGACCCTGACGGCAACCGGACGTATCTCCCGCTGCGCTATGCGTACGACGCGTTAAAGACAGTCAGCCAGTATCAGTATCTTCTGGTACACGGCTATTCGGAGGAAAATAACGAGTGGAAGCACGACGGAATCGACGAAGCGTGGGTTGCGCCGTGACGCCGTGCGGACAGGGGAGGACAGGAAAAAACGTGATGTCTGGGCCTGAATATGTGATTGTGGACAGAATTCCAGAAAAAGAGCTGGAATTTCTGAGACGGAATATCGGCAATGAGAGCGGACTTAGGCTTGTGGAATGGGACGGGCAGAATAAGAGTGCGCTGCCCGGACGGCTTTCGCCGGAGAACGGCATCCTTATTTCCGCGGACAGAGAGCTTCTCGCCGGGATGAAGCGCGCGGGGATGGCGACTCTTCAATTTATCGGAGCATCGGCGCGGTGTACAAACGCTTCCAATAGCGCGGCAAAACAGGAGGGCGGAGCGCCGGACATGCTGGTGGAGGGCTTTGAGGATGCCGACGCGGAGTTTTTTGTACGGGTGTATCAGCGCGCCCACCGCATTCCGTGGACGATTCTAAAGACGGAACGCTGTATTGTGCGGGAGATTACGCTTGACGATTTGGATGACCTCTTTGCACTCTATGCGGGAGAGGGGATGACCGATTATATAGAGCCTCTTTACGCGTATGAGGAGGAAAAGGAGTATCAGAAGGCATATATAGAGCATATGTATGGATTTTACGGGTATGGTATGTGGGCGGTGCTGGAAAAAGCCACAGGTAAGCTTATCGGCAGGGCGGGTTTAGAGCACCGGGCTGAGCTGGACGGGGAAGTGGAGCTTGGGTATGCGATCGGTACGCCGTATCAGAAAAAGGGCTTCGCCACGGAGGTGTGCGGGGCTATTTTGCGTTATGCGAAGGAGCGGCTTGGCTTCCCCAAAATTGTCTGTCTGATTCAGGAAGGCAACGAGGCGTCGGAGCATGTCGCAAAAAAACTGGGGTTTGTCTTCACGGACTGCCTTTTTTTGGAAGGAAAATGCATGAGGCGGTACTGCCTTGGAGGCAATGTTTCGGATTAAACGTTGCAATTTGGCGTAAAATAAAATATAATATGGAAATACCAGAGAGCATGAGAAAGAGGGTGATATGCATGGCAGATTTTTCGGCAGAGACGTTGGATTTGGAAAAGAAGGTAAAGGAAGAAGATGACAATATCAAACCGACGAAGGAGTTTGAAAGTCCTGAAAAATTATATGACGAATTAATTGCCAGCGTGCATAAGTATCATCCTTCCACCGATATTTCACTGATTGAGAAGGCATATCATATTGCGCGTGAAGCGCACGAGGGACAGGTGCGCAAGTCCGGAGAGCCTTATATTATCCATCCTCTTTGCGTGGCAATCATACTGGCGGAGCTGGAGCTGGATAAGGAGACGATTGTAGCGGGGCTTCTGCATGACGTTGTCGAGGACACGGTCATGACAGACGAGGAGATTGCGAAGGAGTTCGGCGATGAGGTCGCTTTGCTCGTGGACGGCGTGACCAAGCTGGGACAGCTTTCCTACGACGCGGATAAGGTGGAGGTGCAGGCGGAGAATCTTCGCAAGATGTTCCTTGCGATGGCAAAGGATATCAGGGTTATCCTCATTAAGCTTGCCGACCGGCTTCACAATATGCGCACTTTAAAATATATGACGCCCGAAAAGCAGAAGGAAAAGGCCAGGGAGACAATGGATATTTACGCGCCCATTGCGCAGCGTCTCGGTATTTCCAAAATCAAGATTGAATTAGACGACCTTTCCTTAAAGTATCTGGAGCCGGAAGCATACTATGATCTGGTGCGGCAGATAGACCAGCGTAAGAGCGTGCGGGACGAATATGTCCAGAGCCTTGTGGAGGAGGTGCGCAGCCATATCCGGGAGGCGGGGATTCCCGCGCAGGTGGATGGCCGTGCCAAGCATTTTTTCAGTATCTATAAGAAAATGGTAAACCAGCATAAGACGCTGGACCAGATTTATGATTTGTTCGCAATCCGCATTATTGTGGATTCGGTTAAGGACTGCTACGCGGCGCTCGGGGTCATCCACGAGATGTATAAGCCGATTCCTGGCCGTTTTAAGGATTATATCGCCATGCCAAAGCCCAATATGTATCAGTCGCTCCATACGACGCTGATTGGGCCGACAGGACAGCCGTTTGAGATTCAGATTCGTACCTTTGAGATGCACCGTACCGCAGAGTACGGAATTGCGGCTCACTGGAAATATAAAGAGGCGAGCAACAACGGCGGCGTCACCGCGCCGATGACCGTGACGGAGGAGGAAAAGCTGAGCTGGCTGCGCCAGATTCTGGAATGGCAGCGTGACATGTCGGATAACAAGGAGTTTATGAGCCTGTTAAAGAGCGATTTGGATTTGTTCTCCGACACCGTGTTCTGTTTTACGCCGACCGGGGATGTCAAGAATCTTCCGAACGGCTCCACGCCGATTGATTTTGCCTACAGCATCCATTCCGCGGTCGGTAACAAGATGATCGGCGCCAAGGTCAACGGAAAGCTGGTTCCGATTGATTATGTGATTCAGAACGGGGACCGCATCGAGGTCATCACATCGCAGAATTCCAAGGGACCGAGCCGCGACTGGCTGAACATTGTAAAGAGCACGCAGGCCAAAAATAAGATTAATCAGTGGTTCCGCAGCGAGTTCAAAGAAGAGAATATCACGCATGGCAAGGAGCTTTTGATTGCCTACTGCAAGGCAAAGGGCATTAATTTCCCGGATATCAATAAGCCGGAATATCAGGAAAAAATTCTGCGCAAATACGGCTTTCACGACTGGAATTCGTGCCTGGCGACGATCGGGCACGGAGGCTTAAAGGAAGGCCAGATTGTGAACCGCATGTATGAGGAATACAAAAAGGATCATCTGGCGAGAATTACGGATGAAGAAGTTTTAGAGACGATTGCGGAGAATAAGGAGAAGGGCGATGTCAAGCGCTCCAAGAGCGGAATCATCGTAAAAGGGCTTTATGATGTGGCGGTTCATTTCTCAAAGTGCTGCAGTCCGGTGCCCGGCGATGAAATTGTCGGCTTTGTCACCAGAGGGCGCGGAGTTTCGATACACCGCACCGATTGTATCAATATTATCAATCTTTCCGAGCTGGAGCGGGAGAGGCTGATTGACGCGGAGTGGCAGCATGATGAGGAAACCGGCGCAAGCGGGCTTTACCGTGCCGAGATTAAAATATATGGAAATAACCGCACGGGGCTGCTTGTCGATATTACAAGGATCTTTACCGAGCGGGAAATTGACATTAATTCCATTCATTCCAAGACCAGCAAGCAGGGGATTGCGACGATAGACGTATCCTTCAGCACCAAGGGACGGGAGGAGCTGACCAGCGTGGTGGAAAAGCTGCGTCAGGTGGAAAGCGTGATTGATATTGAGAGAACCACGGGCTGAGGAGGAAGGTTTGGGGCTGTCCGAGGGCTGAGGCAGGAAAACATGCCGCCCGCCCGGGACAGCTTTTCTTGTGGGAAAGGAAGTAGAGTGATGGCGCCAATAAAGGTAGAACAATATGTTGTAGGTGCAGTTCAGACGAACTGTTATTTTACAATCAATGAGAACACGAAAGAAACACTGGTGATTGACCCGGGAGCGGCGGCGGGACAGCTTGCCGAAATCATTACAAACCAGGATTTAAAGCCACGGGCCATTCTTTTGACGCACGGGCATTTTGACCATGCCGGAGCGGCGGATGCGCTGGCGGAGCGCTTTGGACTGAGTATATATGCTTACGAGGCGGAAAAGGAAACCCTTGAGGATCCGGCGCTGAATTTAAGCGGCTGGGAGGGCGCGGAGCGGCGCTATCATGCCGACTGCTGGCTTTCCGATGAGCAGGAAATCGATTTGGCGGGCTTTCATATCCGGGTATTCCATACGCCGGGACATACGGTCGGCGGCTGCTGCTATTTTTTCCCGTATCATAAGATATTGTTTTCCGGGGACACACTGTTTCAGATGTCCATCGGCAGGACGGATTTCCCAAAGGGCAGCGCGTCTGAGCTGATACGGGCAATCCGGGAAAAGCTGATGACGCTGCCGGACGATGTTACAGTTTATACCGGACACGGCGACGGGACGACAATCGGCACGGAGCGGATGTACAATCCCTATCTGTAGGACGGCGGAGGAAAAGAGACGGCTATGATTGCAGTAATACTTAATAAGCCTGAGTTTGAATATGATATTCATTCGCTGCTGAAGGCGTTTTTCCCGAAGCAGTATGTCGGGGTATCGGCGGAGCAGAAAACCTATCAGGAGCATATTGATTTTTTGATGTCAATCGAGTACGGTGCGGATTGCATTACGGTTTTGTGGCAGCGGCATGTACCAAAGACAAAGGAACAGGGAGAACTTCCAATGGCGGAGGATGTGATTCCGCTGCTGGGGCGGACGTTTGCCGTGGATTTTTCGGATAAGACAGAGGCAAAAAATGTGCTCAAGCGCAACCTGTATGAAATGCTTGCCACATACACGGGGAAAACGCTGCCGTGGGGAACGTTGACGGGAATACGTCCGGTTAAAATACCGATGAAGTTTTTGGAGGAAGGCAAAAGCAGGGAGGAAATCCGCTCCTATATGAAGGAGACGTATTTTACCTCAGAGGAAAAAATCAGCCTGTCCATAGACATTGCCGAGCGGGAGCTTGCGCTGTTAAATCAAATCGATTATGAAAACGGCTACAGCCTTTATATCGGAATCCCGTTTTGTCCGACGACCTGCCTGTACTGTTCCTTTACCTCCTACCCGCTTAAGGCGTGGGCATCCCGTGTGGACACCTATCTGGACGCACTGGAGAAGGAAATTGATTTTGCGGCGGTAAAGTTCGCATCGAAGCGCTTAAATTCCATCTACATCGGCGGAGGAACGCCGACTACCTTAGAGCCTTACCAGCTCGACCGGCTGCTGCGCAAAATCAAGTGCAGCTTTGATTTGGCGGACTGCCTTGAATTTACCGTGGAGGCGGGCAGGCCGGACAGTATTACCGAAGAAAAGCTTAAGGTGCTGCGCAGGCACGGGATTTCAAGAATTTCCATCAATCCGCAGACGATGAAGCAGGAGACGCTCGACTTAATCGGGCGGAGGCATACGGTGGAGCAGACAGTGGAAAGCTTCCGGCTGGCAAGAGCGCTCGGGTTTGATAATATCAATATGGATTTGATTATGGGACTTCCCGGTGAGCAGCTTTCCGATGTCAGGGAGACAATGGAGCAGATAGCGGCGTTAAAGCCGGATAATCTGACGGTACATTCCCTTGCGCTCAAGCGGGCGGCGCGTTTGAATATGTTTAAGGAAGATTATCAGGACTACGAGATGGTCAACACGCAGGAGCACATGGATGTCGTCGCTTCCTATGCCGAAAGGCTGGGACTTCACCCCTATTACCTGTACCGTCAGAAGGGTATGGCGGGAAATCTCGAGAACGTTGGCTATGCGGCGGACGGCATGGCGGGCGTCTACAACGTCTTGATTATGGAAGAAAAACAGACTATAATGGCACTTGGCGCGGGGGCGACGACGAAGTTTGTCCGGTATCCGGGCGGCGGTACAGAAGAGCCGCTTATCACCCGCGTGGAAAATGTGAAGGACGTAAAAAATTATCTGGAGCGCATCGACGAGATGATAGAGCGAAAAATCAGAAAAATGGAGGAAATTTCATGGCACTAAATAAGAAGCCGGTCAACGGTATGAAGGATATTTTACCCGAGGAGATGCAGATTCGTGATTATGTGCAGCAGGTCATTAAGGAGACCTATCGAAGCTTCGGGTTTACCCTGATTGAGACGCCGTGTATGGAAAATATCGCAAATTTGAGCAGCAGGCAGGGCGGCGAAAATGAGAAGCTCATTTTCAAGGTCATGAAGCGCGGGGAAAAGCTGAAAATCGATGAGGCAAAAAGCGAGGCGGACCTGGTGGATTTTGGTATGCGCTATGATTTGACCGTTCCGCTGGTGCGCTTTTACGCAAATAATGCGAACGAGCTTCCGTCCCCGTTTAAGGCAATTCAGATGGGGAACGTATGGCGTGCGGACCGTCCGCAGCGCGGGCGCTACCGTCAGTTTATGCAGTGCGATATCGATATTATCGGTGAGCCGAGCAACCTTGCCGAAATCGAGCTGATTCTTGCCACCACCGCCACGATTGGGAAAATCGGTTTTAAAAACTTTGAAATCCGCATCAATGAGCGCAGAATTTTAAAGGCGATGGCTGCATACAGCGGTTTTGCGGAGGAGGACTTTGACACTGTATTTATCATTTTGGATAAGATGGATAAAATCGGCTTTGACGGTGTCGCGGGAGAGCTCGCGAAGGAGGGCTATGCGCAGGAGTCCATTGATAAATACCTTGGGCTGTTCCGTGAGGTGGAGAAGGCGGACAACGGCATCAAATACCTCGCAAAGACGCTTGAGGGCTTTTTAGAGCCGGACGTTGAAAAGAATCTGCTGGAAATCATGGAAAGCGTGGAGGCGGCAAAGACGGCTTCCTTCCGGCTGGTGTTCGACCCGACGCTTGTGCGCGGTATGAGCTACTATACGGGAACGATTTTTGAGATTTCCATGCCGGAGCTCGGCGCGGCCTGCGGCGGCGGCGGACGCTACGATAAAATGGTCGGCAGGTTTACGGGACAGGATGTGCCGGCGTGCGGATTTTCCATCGGGTTTGAGCGCATTATCCTGCTCTTGATGGAGAGCGGCTTTACGGTGCCGATGCAGCGGCCCAAGACGGCATATCTGATCGAGAAGGGCTATCCGGCGGATGCGCTCTGCCAGGTAATCCGTAGGGCGCAGGAGGAACGCGCCGCGGGAAAACAGGTGCTTGTGGTGCGCATGAACAAAAATAAAAAATTCCAGAAGGAAAAGCTGGCGGCGGAAGGCTACAAAGACATCGTCGAGTTTTTTAAGGATTAAAAAATACAAGGATAGAGGGAGTTAAGAAGATGATACAGTCAAGGACACATAATTGCGGCGAACTGCGGCTTTCTGACGCGGGAAAGCAGGTCACGCTTGTCGGATGGTTTGAAAACATCCGCAGGGTAAGCAAAAATCTGGGTTTTTTGATTTTGCGGGATTTTTACGGGACGACACAGGTTGTCGTCGAGACAGAGGAAATCATGCAGCAGCTCGACGGCGTGAATAAGGAGTCCACGCTTTCCGTAACCGGTACGGTCAGAGAGCGCTCCAACAAAAATACAGAGCTTCCGACAGGGGAAGTGGAGGTTGTGCCGGAGAAAATCGAGGTGCTCGGCAAATGCATTTACAATGCGCTTCCGTTTGAAATCAACCAGTCGGCAGAGGCGGATGAAAATACAAGATTAAAGTACCGTTATCTTGATTTGCGCAATCCGGCCGTGAAAAATAAGATTGTATTAAGAAGCCGGATTGTATCGGAGCTTCGCAACAAAATGACAGAGCTTGGTTTTCTGGAGATTACCACGCCGATTCTGACCTGTTCTTCTCCCGAGGGGGCGAGAGACTACCTTGTCCCGGCGAGAAATCATCCGGGCAAGTTTTACGCTCTGCCGCAGGCACCGCAGCAGTTTAAGCAGATTTTGATGGCATCCGGGTTTGACCGCTATTTCCAGATTGCACCGTGTTTTCGTGACGAGGATGCGAGGGCGGACCGCTCCCCCGGAGAGTTCTACCAGCTTGATATGGAGATGGCGTTTGCGTCGCAGGAGGATGTATTTTCCGTAATTGAGGAAGTGCTGCCGCCGGTATTTGAAAAATACGGCGTTTACCATACGGCGTCAAAGGCTCCGTTCGTGCGGATCCCATATTTGGAGGCAATGGAAAAATACGGAAGCGACAAGCCGGACCTTCGGATTGATCTGGTGCTCACGGAAGCGACCGGGATATTAGCGGACTGTGGCTTCGGCCCGTTTGAAGGACAGACCGTCGAGGCGATTGTCGTGGACGGATTTACGGCGACCCGCAAGGTGATTGACGGCATATGTGCAGAGGTTGAGGTACAGACCGCGAATAAGGCGTTCTGGTTTAAGCTGGACGAAAAGGGAGAGCTTGTCGGCGGAATTTCCAAGTTCCTTCAGGACAGAAAAGAGGCGGTGATTGCGGCACTCAGGTTAAAGCCGGGAGACTTTGTCGGTCTTACCGCGGGTAAAAAGGCGGCGGCGTTAAAGACGGCCGGCGTTTTGCGCAGGCTGCTCGGGGCGGCAAGTGAAAAGCATATGAAAAAAGACAGCTATGAGTTTTGCTGGATTGTGGATTTCCCGATGTATGAAATCGGTGAGGAATCCGGGGAGCTTGAATTCTGCCACAATCCGTTTTCCATGCCGCAGGGCGGGATGGAGGCATTAAACAGCAGTGATCCGCTTTCGATTCTTGCCTACCAGTATGACCTTGTCTGCAACGGCGTGGAATTGTCCTCCGGCGCGGTCCGTAATCATGACCCTGAGATTATGATTCGCGCGTTTGAGCTCGTGGGGCTTGGCGAGGATGACGTGAAGGCAAAATTCCCGGCGATGTACAACGCGTTCTGCTACGGAGCGCCCCCCCATGCCGGAATCGCGCCGGGCGTAGACCGTATGATTATGCTGATTTGCGGTGAGGAAAGTATTCGTGAAATCATTCCATTCCCGATGAATAAAAACGCGATGGATGTTATGATGGGGGCGCCGGCGGCCGTGGAGCAAAAGCAGCTTGACGATGTCCATATTCGCATCTGTATGCCGGAATAAAGAATATATTTCGGTTTAATAGCATAAATTATCAAAAAAAGCGTTCGGTTTTCGGACGCTTTTTTTGACATTTTCTGACAACATACGTATAATAGGGAATAAGAAAAAAAAGAGGGGTGGCGCCCATGAGGTCCTTACAGTCTAAATTTTTGATTTTGATCGTGGTCTGCGTTTTGCTGTCTTCACTGGCGCTTGGCTGCGTCGGCATATTGAATATGCAGTATGTTGTGGAGGAGGATTCTGCCCAGATTATGAACCTGCTGTGCTCGGAAAAGGGGCAGGAAATCGACGTGACGCTCGCAAGCATCGAACAGTCCGTAAACACGATATACCACTATGCGAAAGAGCAGTTTGTCGGCATGGAGGTTCCATGGGGAGACAAGGTCCTTCTCAATAATTATATGGAAAAGGTGCGGGAAGTGGCGCTGAACGCGGCCGAGAACACGGACGGCGCGGTGGCGGTCTATATGCGTTTCGCACCGGAGCTAAAGATGCAGACGGACGGTTTTTTTCTCACGAGGGAGGACGGCGGCAGCTTCAAGGACCACGAGCTGACGGATATTTCGCAGTATGAGCCGGAGGATATCGGGCGCGTGGGCTGGTATTATATTCCCCTGGATAATAAAGCGGCGACCTGGTTGGAGCCCTATGAAAATAAAAACATCGGAATGCGCATGATATCCTACGTGATTCCCGTGTTTGACGGAGATACTACGGTAGGGGTCATCGGCATGGACATTGATGTGGATATTCTAAAGAACAGCGTTGATTCGGTGAAGATTTATGATACAGGCTATGCTTTCCTGGCAGGAACAGATAGCCAGCTTTATTATCACCGGGAATATCCTGATGGCCTTTCCGCAGGGGAGGCACGGGGGGCGATGAAGAAGGTTTTGTCGCTGCTTCAGGGAGAAAATGCTGATGATGAGTTAATCAGCTACCGATGGAACGGCCAGAAGAAAAAGTTGACGTACCAGACCTTAAAAAACGGGATGCTTCTTGTGATTACCGCACCCGAGGAGGAAATTAATGCCTCCCAGAACCGGCTCATCCGACAGTTTTTGGGAGCGGCGGTGCTCATTGTATTTCTGTTTATGCTGGTTACAATCTATATGACAAGGAAGATGATCCGGCCGCTGAAAGAACTGACCGACGCGGCACAGAAGATTGCCGGCGGCGATTTGGGCGTGCACATTGATTGTGAAACGAGAGATGAAATCGGCGTTTTATCCGTCAGTGTGCAGCAGATGGTAAAGCATCTGACGCACTACATTGATTATGTCAATAAGCTTGCCTGTACGGATGCCCTGACGGGGGTCGGGAATAAAACGGCGTATCAGGATGCCGTCGCGGAACTGGAGGAGGAAATGGCGGCGGGGAAGGCGCGTTTTGCCGTTGTAGTTTTGGATATCAATAATCTGAAAAAGGTCAATGACCATCTGGGTCACGAGTATGGGGATATGCTGATTCGTGACGCCTGTGGCCTGATACAGAAAGGGTTTGCGGGCAATGAGGTTTACCGGATTGGCGGAGATGAGTTTGCCGTCATTTTGGAAAATGATGCTGCACAGAAAAGCAGTGAGCTTGTGCGTAATTTTGATACGGGAATTGCGGTATTTAACAGCAATAATACCAAATATGAACAAAAGCTTCAGGTGGCAAGGGGAATCGCTTTTTACGACGGGGAGACGGGAGAGTCTTACGCTTCGGTATTTCGGCGGGCGGACCAGGCGATGTATGAAAATAAGCTGCTGCAAAAGCAGCAAAAATAAAGAGTGCCGCGGGCGGCACTTTTATTTTTGTGGTATTTCTGGTAAAATTTTTCACCGCAATTTACCCCGGTTGGGGAGGAAAGCAGACTTTACAAATCGACAAAAACATAGGATAATAGACATGTAATTTTGATAGATAAATGAGGAATCTGTATGGAAATTAAACGTATTGGACAAAATAAAATCAGATGTGCCCTGACGGAGGAGGAAATCCGGGGCATGGGCTTTAACATTGATGATATTATCGGAAACGGTGAGACCACGCAGGAGTTCATGCATCTCATCCTGAAGATTGTGGAGGAGAAGGAGAATATCAGCCTTGATAATGTTTCACCCATGGTGAAAGCGGAGCTGCTTTCTGACCACAGTATGGCGATTACCTTCGGCGGAGAGTCCGAGCTGAGCATTCAGGAGATTATGGATGTGGTTACACAGTTCGCCGCACAGCTTACACCGGAGAAGGCGGAGGCGTTTAAGCGCCTGACAAAGGAGGAAAAACAGAATCTGGTAGATACCTTTGTCGAAAGCAGGAGAGCTCAAAAGGAAGAAAAGAAGCAGGAAGCTGTCAGCAGTCCCGAAAACAAGAAGGTCAGGAAGGAGACGTTGGTGTGCGCATTGAAGTTTTCGAGCCTGGAGAAGGCGGTGCGTATGAGCA
>CALWBG010000013.1 GCA_944375975.1 uncultured Roseburia sp. | reverse complement strand
GCCGAAAGTTCCTGTTCGGTCAAGTAGTTTTTTGCAACTGTAACATCAAATCTTTGTATTTTACCATTAGGGGCATCCTTCCATGTCTGTAATCCCATGTGCTCTTTTTCACTATCCGCTCTATGATAAATTACCTCTGCTGCTGTTTCCCCATGAATCGCCCAGTGCAATTGATTTTGGACCTTCGCAAAAAACAGTCTTGTTGTTTGTGCCTTGGGATCATAATCTATACTTGTTGCATAAATGTCCGTAATCTTCTGATAAAATCTTCTCTCAGATAATCGAATCTCACGGATTCTTTGCAACTGTTCTTCAAAATAGTCCTTTGTCAGCACAGTTCCAAAGTTTTTTAGTCGTTCATCATCCATAGTATAACCTTTTATAGTGAATTCTTCTATAATTCCATTCGCCCATTTTCGGAACTGAACTGCTCTCGGAGAATCGACCTTATTTCCCACAGCAATAATTGCTTTTAAATTATAATGATTTGTGTTATAGCTCTTCCCATCTGAAGCAGTTATTCGAAATTTTCGAATAACTGAATTCTCATCTAATTCTCCATCAGCAAATATCTTCTTCAGATGATAATTAATCGTGTGAGTTTCCACATTGTAAAGAAGCCCCATCATTTTCTGGGTCAGCCAAACATTTTCATCAAAATATATAGCATTAACATCACTTTCTCCTGTAGCAGTAATAAATGTCAAATACTCTGCTGCCGAAGAGCGCACCATAGATATTTCTTTTTTCTTTTTCATATTCTTCACCTTTAAATCCAATAGCTTTTTTACCATTACGAATTTTTCCTGCAAAAAGTCACAAAATCATTTTGTCCGCCTGGTATCATCCAGTCCGTTTCGTCCTATTCTGTCCACAAAATCTGGACTAAACAGTACGAAAAAACACCAGATATACCTCATTTTCCGGCTCCGGCACACTAGGAGACAAAATACTTCACCACGTTTTTCGGGAAAAATTCCTTCATCTCTCCGTAAAGCTGTGCCGCAAGTGTCTTGTTATGCCAAATAATCAGTGTTGGCTTATTTAACTGTACGATGACATTGGCTATCGTGAAGGTCTTGCCGAACGCGGTCACGCCGAGCAGGGTCTGAAACTGGCTGCCCTCTTTGAACCCCTGCACAAGCTGCTCAATCGCTTGGGGCCGATCCCCGGTTTGGACATATTTCGATACTAATTTGAAATAATCCACATCGAACTCTCCTTTCATTCCATGAGAGAAAATCATAATATATAATAAATTACCCATCTGCAAATATTTTTTTATTCTGCTGCCGAAGAACGTACTATAGATATCTCTTTTTTC
The DNA here is from genome assembly GCA_944375975.1 of uncultured Roseburia sp. Lineage (GTDB taxonomy): Bacteria > Bacillota > Clostridia > Lachnospirales > Lachnospiraceae > Roseburia. Next base: position 25,677 of record CALWBG010000013.1, on the reverse strand, counting down.
TTTTTTATATTATCATCAAAAATTTATCTATATGTAATTTGAGATTTTGTAATATGAATTTTATTAGCATCAAATTCGTTAATCCATAAACTCGTATATATATCTTTTTCTGTCACTTTTGCGCTAGGTCCAATAATTACTTCTTTCAAAAAATCATCACATACCATTTCAAATGACAAATCAAAATATGTAATAATTTGTTCTCTGATACATTGTGTTTTTATCTCTGAAAGAGTAAAATCTGCAAATGTTGCCGATTTGGCGATACGTAATTCCGGAGACATGCCTATACATATTCTCCACTCTTTCTCCTCCGAAAACCCCGGCTGTTTCATACATCCGATATTTTGAATATCATTTTCATACACTTCCGCAAACGCGGAAAATATATTTTTTCTTTGCATTGTCTTTATAATAATTTGAACTGCCTTTTTTGCAAATTCCCGTTGTTGTTCTTCTTCATAACATACACGCTGAAACACCAACCCATATTGTTCCTTATTTACCAATTGCAACCCCTGTTCCTCCATTTGCATAGCCTCTCCATTGACTCAATAAATCCCTTTCTTCGGAAAAGCACATTGCATAAAGATTAATTGTATCCAACATCGTCTGCCTACACCTTTTTTCCAAAGATAATATATTGTTTATTTCATCCTCTGATAAAAATGTACTTACCTTCTTTTCAAATTCTTCACGAATCATATTTTCTATATAAATTCGTTCTGCATAATCATTCGATTTTCCTACATCTGAGAGTCTCAACGATTTACTTTTTATTATTTTTAGAAATGTGTCTATACTGCAATAGTGGTATACCATATATTCCTTCCTGTTCGCATGTCATCTCCTAGTCCCTCACATTATATCACATAGGCTCTCTATAAGCAAACAAATGTTTGCCACACAAAAGACATCTGGGCTTAGAATCCACAAAGCCAAAAACCGGCCGTTCCCCTTTCGGAGGCCGGCCGGCTTTTCCTACAAATACTTTTCCGCAATTTTCCTGAGTTTCCCGGGATCTTCCCCGAACCATTCCTCAAAGGTTTTATTTTCTGCCGCAACTGCCTGTCCCAGCTCCGCAAAAAACGCGGGCATATCGCGCTCAAGCATCATACCCCAGGCCTCGCCGAAGCGCTCCTGTCCCTGCCGGTCACTGCCGTTTACATGAAGCTCAAACGCCGGCTCCGACACATCGCCCACACGCTTTACCACGCCCCGGAAACCAAGTGTTCCGATCTGATGGGTTCCGCAGGAGGAAAGACAGCCGGAAATATGGATTCTCGGCAGCACTCCGTCCGCAAAATCATATTTCCGCATTTCCTCAATCACACGGGCAAGCGCTCCCTGAGAATCACGCAGCCCAATCTGGCAGATGGTGCTTCCGATACAGGACACGGAAGTTTCAAACAGATTGTCCGCCCCATCGTCAGTCACCGCAAGCACTCTTTCTGCCTCACTGCCGGTAAGATTGATTACATAAATGGTCTCATCCGGCCCAATCCGAACCTCCGTCGCCTCCATATCCCGAATCGTCTCATAAAGCTCGGCAAACTTCGTGACTGCCGGAACGCCACCGATGGGATGATACGCCACCGCGTAAAGTCCCTGCTGTTTCTGCGGAATCACTCGTTTTCCCTCTGCTACGGACCCGTCTCCCTGCTTTGCAGCGGGCTTTACCTCCACCGATAAATCCAGTGTCTCGTCCGCCTTTACCTGTGCGAGTTTCTCAAGATACGCCTTTTTATAGCCATCCTCTCCAAGCGTCTGCTGCATGTAGCGGGTTCTCGCCTGCGTACGTTTCTCATAATTCCCGTAGGCGGTGAATGTCTCCACCATCGCCTTGATATAATAAAGAATTTCCGTCGGGGGCACCTGCCGTGCCACACAAAGGCCCATGCGCGGGTTATTTCCCAGACCACCGGCACTGTATACGTCAAAGGTTCCGTCCTCCCTTGCTGCAAACCCGAGGTCACGGAAAGTAGCGTGCGTTTCGTTTGCGGGGGAATTGGAGAATCCGACCTTGAGCTTTCTCGGAAGCTTTACGCTCTTAATAAAGCCAAGCAGATAATCGGATGCCGCCTCGGCATAGGGAAGCACGTCAAAATATTCTCCCTGTTCCACACCGGCCAGCGGCGAAACCATGACGTTGCGCGGAAAATCTCCGCCTCCGCCCCGTGTAATAATTCCAACATCAAACGCCTTTTCCATGATGCCGCAGACCGCCGCCGCGTTCAGATTATGAAGCTGAATCGTCTGGCAGGTCGTAAAATGCGCCTTATCAACCTGGTATTCCGCAATCACATCGGCCACAAATTTTAATTTTTCCTTCGTCAGCCGTCCTCCCGGAATCCTGAGACGAAGCATACTCTTTTCACCGCCGCGCTGGGCATAGCTTCCAAAGCCGCCGGAAAAGCCCTTATATTCCGCAACACTGACCTCCTTTGCATAAAATTTATCCGTCATGTCACGAAAATCCGCAAGGTCTTCCCGGAACTCTTTCATTAACTCATTCATTTTTGTCTCCCATTTCCCCGAAACTGTTTTCTTATTTTAAAGTGTACCCACAATTGCATCCGCCAATGCATCCAAATCCTTCTGCTGATCCTCATGCATCGCCGACTTTACGGTAACCTGCGTATCCAATATTGTCATATCCTTCAGCTCGCTGATTTTTTCCCGTACCTGCTTTGCGGCTGTCGGAGCCCATGTACCGTTTTCCATCACAGCCACGGTCTTTTTCTGTACGGCAAGCGCTTTCATATCGGAAAGCAGATTTTCCATAATGGGATAAATACCTCCGTTGTAGGTCGGTACTGCAAATACGAGGTGGCTCGCGCGGAAAATCTCACTGATCAACTCGGATACATGGGTATTCGAAACATCATAGACCGCAATCTTTTTGATTCCTCTCACCGCCAGCGCTCCCGCAAGTGCATCAGCCGCGGATGCCGTATTTCCGTACATGGAAGCGTACATAATCACAACCGCCTGTTCCTCCGCCTCATAGGTACTCCACTTCTGATATTTTTCAAGGATATAGCCCAGGTTTTCCCGCCAGACAGGGCCGTGCAGCGGACAAATCACCGCAATGTCAAGGCCGGCTGCTTTCTTTAACAATGCCTGCACCGAAGCGCCGTATTTTCCTACAATGTTGGTATAATAACGTCTTGCGTCATCGAGCCAGTCACGTTCAAAATCCACCTCATCCGCAAAAATATTGCCGTTTAAAGCCCCGAAGGTTCCAAAGCCGTCCGCGGAAAAGAGCACCTTATCCGCATCGTCGTAGGTCACCATAGCCTCCGGCCAGTGCACCATCGGCGCCATCACAAAATGAAGCGTATGCTTTCCGGTGGATAAGGTATCTCCCTCCTTTACCACCACGGCGCGGTCGGAAAAATCCGTTCCGAAAAACTGCGTCATCATACCAAAGGTTTTCGCGTTACCGATAATCTTAACATCCGGATATCTGCGCACAATATCGCCAATCATCGCACAGTGATCCGGCTCCATGTGATTGACCACAAGATAATCCAGTTTAGAAGCTCCCAGCACAAATTCCAGGTTTTCAAAAAACTGCCCTGCCACGGACGTATCGACCGTATCAAAAAGAACCGTTTTCTCGTCCTTTAGCACATAGGAATTGTAGGAAACACCTCTTTTTATCGGAAAAATATTTTCAAACAGTGCAAGTCTCCTATCGCTCGCTCCAACCCAGATAATGTCTTCCGTCACTTTTCTCACGTTGTACATAACTGCCATCTCCTTTTCTTTTACTTTTGTCGTTAATAATTTGCCTGTCCGCAGCAATAATACCATATGGTATTTTCTGTTGCAATGACCTAAGTACTATTTTATAAAATTTTTGTAACAGCTTATGGCTGAACTGTTACAATTTTTTCAGTAAACCTGCGTCCTATGGCAAAAAAGCCGCATTCCGGTGCTTCAGGACAAAATCCCGCCCTCCGGAACGCAGCTTTCTGTAAGCTATGCCATTCTGCCGCAGCACTGTTTGTATTTTTTCCCCGATCCGCAGGGACACGGGTCATTCGGATAAACCTTTGCCGCCGCGCGTTTCTTCGGTGTATTCGTTGCCGTTTCATCCTTGTTGGTTCCGGTTACCTTTGCAACCTGCTCACGCTCTACCTTCTGCTCAATTTTCACATGGTACAGAAGACGGATGGTATCCTCCTGAATGTTTGCCGTCATATCGTCAAACATATCAAATCCGGCCATCTTGTATTCCACCAACGGATCCCTCTGCCCGTATGCCTGAAGACCGATACCCTGGCGAAGCTGATCCATATCGTCGATGTGATCCATCCACTTACGGTCAATTACCTTTAACAGCACAACACGCTCCAGCTCACGGAACTGCTCCGGTTCCGGAAACTCCGTCTCTTTCGCCTCGTAAAGCTTGACTGCCCGCTCCTTTAAAAGATGCTTCAGCTCTTTATTGTTCTTCACGCTCTCAACATCCGCGTCGTCCACTGGCTTGAGCGGAATGATGGACGTCAAAAGCTGGTTGAGTTCATTTAAGTCCCATTCCTCTTTCGGAACATCCGGAGAAATACAGGTATCCACACAGCTCTCCACGCGGTCGGTAATCATCTTGAAAATCACATCCCGCATGTTCTCGCCATTTAATACGCGCAGCCTCTCCGCATAGATAATCTCTCTCTGGTCATTCATCACCTGGTCATACTCAAGCAGATTCTTTCGAATACCAAAGTTATTTCCCTCAATCTTCTTCTGCGCTTTTTCGATGGCGGAGGTCAGCATCTTATGCTGAATCTGTTCATTTTCCGGCACTCCGAGCGCATTAAACACATTCATAAGCTTCTCGGAGCCGAACAGGCGCATCAAATCATCCTCAAGGGAAATAAAAAACTGTGATTCACCCGGGTCTCCCTGACGACCGGAACGTCCGCGGAGCTGATTATCAATACGTCTGGATTCATGGCGTTCCGTACCGATTACCTTCAATCCGCCTGCCGCGCGCGCCTCGTCGTCGAGCTTGATATCCGTACCGCGCCCAGCCATATTTGTCGCAATCGTAACCGCCCCATGCTGTCCTGCGCCCGCAACAATTTCCGCCTCCATCTCATGGAATTTGGCATTCAGCACGGTGTGCGGTATACCCTCGCGTTTTAACATTGCGCTGATAGTCTCGGACACCTCAATCGTAATCGTGCCGACCAACACCGGCTGCCCCTTGGCATGAGCTGCCTTTACCTCCTCGACCACGGCGCGGAATTTCTCTTTCTTGGTTTTATAAACCGCGTCCTGCTTATCCTCGCGTATCACCGGCTTATTTGTCGGGATCTCAATGACGTCCATGCCGTAAATATCGCGGAATTCCTTTTCCTCGGTCAGTGCCGTACCTGTCATGCCCGCCTTTTTCTCAAATTTATTAAAGAAGTTCTGGAAGGCAATCGTCGCCAGCGTATTGCTCTCACGTTTTACCTTTACATGCTCCTTCGCCTCAATCGCCAGATGCAGACCGTAGGAATAGCGGCGCCCCGGCATAATACGGCCGGTAAATTCATCAACGATTAATACCTCGTCATCCTTCACCACATAATCCTGGTCACGGAACATCAGATTGTGCGCCCGCAGCGCCAGAATAATATTATGCTGAATTTCCAGGTTCTCGGGATCCGCCAGGTTGTCTATCTTAAAGAACTGCTCTACCTTCTTCACACCGTCGGCAGTCAGACTTACAACCTTGTCCTTCTCATTGACGATAAAATCTCCCGTTTCCTCCTGCTCCACGCCCATGATGGCATCCATCTTGGAGTACTCCGGCATATCTTCGCCGCGCTTCATCTGCCTTGCCAGAATGTCACAGGCTTCATACAGCCGGGTAGATTTACCGCTCTGACCGGATATAATCAGCGGCGTTCTCGCCTCATCAATCAGCACTGAGTCAACCTCGTCGATAATCGCGTAACGGAGCCCTCTCTGCACAAGCTGCTCCTTGTAAATCACCATGTTATCTCTCAGATAGTCAAAGCCCAGCTCGTTGTTCGTGACATAGGTAATATCGCAGTTATACGCCTCCCGGCGTTCATCATTATTCATGGAATTTAAAACCACGCCGACTTTTAAGCCCAAAAATTCATGTACCTGGCCCATCCATTCGGCATCACGCTTTGCCAGATAGTCATTGACCGTGACAATGCAGACACCCTTGCCCTCCAGCGCATTCAGATATGCCGGAAGCGTGGAAACCAGCGTCTTACCTTCACCGGTTTTCATCTCGGCAATACGCCCCTGGTGCAGGATAATCCCTCCGATAATCTGTACCCGGTAATGCTCCATGCCAAGCACACGCCTCGCCGCCTCACGCACGGTCGCAAAGGCCTCCGGCAAAAGGTCGTCCAATGTCTCCCCTTTCTCCAGCTGTTCCTTATATTCCCTGGTCTTGTTTCTTAATTCCTCATCGGAAAGCGCTGTCATAGAATCCCGGTAGGATTCCACCTTATCAACGATGGGATTGATTCGCTTCAATTCCCGCTCGCTGTGGGTTCCGAAAATTTTTGTTATTGCGCTCATAAAAACTCCTATTCCTGACTTGTCTCTCAAATTTGCGGTCCTGCTTTTTTGCCGACAAAACGGTAAAACCCCGCACAATATTAGTATTGTAACACTTTTCATGTTTCATCACAATAATAACCGGGGTAAATGTTTTGTGAATTTTTTATTAACTGACAGAGACGGTACCAAACGAAAGCCCGGGGCACGGCGTTCTACCGCCATATGCCCCGGGCTTTCTTCCAATATGCGCGATGTAACGGCGCCTGTTAATTCAACGCATCGTATCCTGTTTCCTTCGTGCGGATTTTCATAGCGTTTCGGATTTCATAGCTGAAAATTTTTCCGTCTCCAACCTCACCGGTAAACGCCGCCTCCTGAATTGCATCAATCGTCTTTTTCTCCCATTCCTCGGAGGATACGATAATTTCAAACTTAATCTTCGGCTGCATCACCACATCCACTTCCGTGCCGCGCACCTGCTTTTTATAGCCGCGCTGCATTCCGCAGCCCATCACCTGCGAAACCGTCATGCCATTTACGCCGACCGCGTCAAGGGCAGCCTTCACATCCTCAAATACTTCTTCCCTCACGATTGCTTCCACTTTTATCATCATAACTGCACTATCTCCTTTTCCCATTATGAATCCAAACCGTTAAAGGTCGGATATGCGCTCTCTCCATGCTCCGCCAAATCCAGACCGATTTTCTCCTCCGCTACGTCTACGCGAAGCGGCGTAAAGATTCTTACAATCGCCAGACAAATACAGGTTCCGACAACAGCGACCGCAATCGTCACGACAATTCCGATTAACTGCGCCACAAACAGGTGATAATCGCCAAATACCAGACCATCCCATTTCGCGACGGAATTTATGGAGCTTTTTCCAAACAGCCCGGTGGCAATTCCGCCCCAGATTCCTCCGATGCCATGGCAGCCGAAAGCGTCCAGCGCATCGTCAATCTTAAGCTTTCCCTTCAGGAAGGAAATCATAAACCGGCAAATCGGGCTGACCAGCACGCCGATAATGATTGCGGACCAGATTGGCACAAAGCCTGCTCCCGGCGTAATCGCCACCAGTCCGACTACCAGACCGGTGGACGCGCCTACCAGCGTCGGTTTTTTATCCTTGATTACATCCAAAAGCATCCAGGAAAGCATCGCGCTTGCCGAAGCCAACGCCGTCGTCATAAAAGCATGTGCCGCAAGTCCGTTTGCCGCCAATGCGCTTCCCGCGTTAAAGCCGAACCAGCCAAACCATAAAATAAACGCTCCCAGAGCCACAAACGGGATATTATGTATCCGGTACGCCGTATGCTCGTAGCCTCTTCTTCTGCCGAGCACCAGAGCAAATACGAGTGCGCTCACGCCGGAGCTGATATGTACGACATTTCCGCCCGCAAAGTCAACCGAGCCGATTGCCGCAAGGAAACCGCCCTCGCCCCATACCATATGCGCCATCGGGTAATACACAACCACCGACCAGAGTGCGATAAACAGAAACATCGCCTTAAACTTGACACGTCCTACCAGAGAACCGGTAATCAGCGCCGGCGTAATCATTGCAAACATCATCTGAAACGCCACAAACACGAGATGCGGTATATTATCCGCATAAGGCCCCGCCTCGTCCATCGCAATTCCGTTCAGACCAAACCAGCGAAAATCTCCGATAATCCCCGCATGATTGCCGCCGAATGAAAGCGAATAGCCGAAAAGCACCCACATCACAACGGACAGACCCATAATCGCCGTACATGCCATCATGGTATTCACCACATTTTTCCTACGTACCAGGCCTCCGTAAAAAAACGCCAGTCCGGGTGTCATAAAAAACACCAGGGCCGCGCACACCAACATAAATCCGGTATCTCCTGCATTCATAAACTCATCCACCTTTCGTTTTTATTGAAAATAAAAAAGGTGCCAGCAAAACAGTCTCCTGTTTTTCTGACACCTTTGTCGCACTTTATTCTAGCAGAGTATTACAAATATAGCAAGACCTTTTTTTCATCTTAGCGCTTTCTTAACACCAGACTCTCCTATAAAGCCTCCACGTCCACGCCCTCAAGCAGCCTGTTTTTATAGATATGCGCGTCACCTGCCATCCTTTCTCTCCCGATACAGAAAATTAAAAAACACTTGCAGGAACGGCTTTCGGTGCTTATACTTTTACTGATAAGGAAACGGGCTGCCAAAAACGCCCGGGAAAGGAAGGAAAAATGACCTATACATATAAGACAAAGGGAACCTGCTCCACACAAATTGAGCTGGAGCTGGACGGAAATATCGTGCACAATGTAAAATTCACCGGAGGCTGCAACGGCAATCTTCAGGCGATTCCGAAGCTGGTAGAAGGACTTACGGTAGAGCAGGTGGAGGAAAAAATCGGCGGTATACACTGCGGCGGACGTCCGACATCCTGCGGCGACCAGCTTGCCAAAGCCTGCCGGGAGGCTTATGAAGCCTCGAAAGGCTGACGCGTATTACCGCGATTGCAGTCTTATGTAAAGACATCCTGTCTGTGCACTCACACAAAAAGCTCCGGCTTCCGCATTTCCTTACGGATTGGCGGGAGTGCCGGGGCTTTTATTTTTTCGGAATATGCACTGCTCCTTTTCTCTTATACGGGATTCTGTAAAATCGGCTGAATCTGCTTTCCCTGCATCGCAAGCTCAAGCGTCTCCGGCAAAAGCTCCATTTTCGCAATCATTGAGTTCGGCTTACTCTTGTAATTATCCTGTCCAAAGGGCACAAAATAAATATTTTTCATATTCATCAGCATACCGATATTCTTAAATCCCGCCCCAAGCGCGTCGTTGGTGGAAATCGCAATTACCAGCGGCTTTCCGTTCCTCATATGCGCCTTTGCCGCCATCAGCACCGGTGTGTCGGTAATTCCGTTGCAGAGCTTTGCCGCCGTATTCCCGGTACAGGGCGCAATCGCCATAATATCGAGAAAATTATTCGGACCGATGGGCTCCGCTCCGCAGATGCTGCGGATTCCCTCATTGCCCGTAATCTCACAGATTCCCTCCACATACTCCTTTGCACTGCCAAACCTCGTATCGCAGGTCTGGGCGTTAAATGAAAAAATCGGAATCACGTTGGCCCCCATTTCACAGAGCCTTTCAATTTCTTTTCTGGCCCTTGCGAACGTACAGAAGGAGCCCGTGATTCCAAGCCCGATATTATATTTTGATAAATCCATCAGCCTTCTCCTTTCTGCCTTTCGCTCTCTGCAAACCGCTCCACGGAACGCTCCAAAATATATGCGCTTTCCTTCGGCGCGTATTTACCCGGGATTCCAAGCACATGATCCGCGCGGATTCCGCACTCCTTCGCGCACGCAAAATCAATGCCGCCCGCACCCGACGCGATATCTATCATATACGCATCCCTCGGAAGCTCCCTTATAATTTTTTCCGTGACAACCGGAGCCGGAACCGTATTTACCAGCATGGCGGCGCCCATTGCCTCCTCGGGCCCGAACGCGAAATCGGCCGCATAAAAGCCGTCCTGCTTCGCCGCCTTGCGCGCCTCCCGCCTTCTGGCAAGTACTGTCACCCGCGCTCCGAGTGCCTTTAAACGTACGGCAATCGCCTTTCCGCAGCAACCGTAACCGGTCACAATAATTTTTGCCTCGTCAATATTATACGGACTCTTATTCACAAGCTCCGCGATGGTTCCCTCCGCCGTAGCGACGGCATTTTCCTCCGTCACAATACTGTCCTCCATAAAGTCCAGATAATGGATGTCTCTCCCTTCAAATAGCTCTTTCTGCTCCTTTGAAAAGCATCCTCCCATGACCAGTGTTCCTCTCACCAGCTCTTTATTTAATATGTCATTCAAAAGCTTCTGTTCGGGAACCTTTGATACCGGAATCGGAAGTATCAGTATCTCTGCCTCCACCAGAAATCCTTTCAGTTTTTCCAACTGTTCCAGCGCCGTACCGCTGTTTCTGATATCCAGGCAGCGTACATTGTGACCCTTTTTTGTCAGTATCTCCGCGAGATAAACCTGACGCATATCACTAATCAGAAGAATTGTCTGTTTATTCATAAAAATAACGCTCCCTTCCATATATTATATGAAAGGAGCGCCCTGTGGTGTTACCGCCCGCATGTCCTTACGCGAATAACACCGTTAACACATTCCGTTTTTTCATCTCCCATTTTTCTTAAATCTATATATTTTTCAAAAATATCATTATTTTCTATTTATTTATGTTTTTATACCTAATTAGAAAATTTATACGATTAATTTTTTAAAATTTTTTCATTTTATGCTTGACTTTTTTCTTTTTACCAGATATAATAAAGTTACAAACAAAGAAGAAAGAGAAAACAAACACAAAGAAATCGATTGTAAGGAAGGCAATCAGAAAGGAAGGTACAGACCACCAGAAACTTAACGATTTACCCCAAACGATATCAATGAAAGAGAGGTACGGACCACCGAAAACGTAAGTGCATTCGATTTTTCTTTCAACCGGAAGAGGAAAACGTGACATTCCAAATAATGGAAACAGGATTTAGTATCAGATGGAGAGATTCAGATATGGTACACTTCCAAACGTCATAAGCAAATGATACGAAGGATGAGGGAAGAAGCGAAGAAGTCCAAAAGAATTTGAGTGAAATCTCAAAAAAACAAAAGAAAGAGGTAAAGTCCCATGGACGAAATAGTTTAGAGGGCGGCGTCGAATGAATGATTACATACGATGCCGCCTTCTTCATGCGACAAAGCGGGCAAGTCCACATCAACTCCCCTGCCCCTCAATTATGAGAGGCTTGAATGCTTTACGCGCCGAATGCGGAGACTATATGACCTCTGCGTCCGGTGTTTTTTACTTATGGAGCTTCACGAACCCATCCAACAGGTGTTAAAAACCACCTTTTTTCGCTGTTTTCGTATATATCAAGGAATTTAGATAAATCGCTTCCCTGTTTTCGCACAACTTCATTATCAGTTGGAAGCTGCCACCCTAAAGCCATATACATCTGATAGTTATTTTCACTAAAAGGGCTAAGATTATATTCACTTCTAAAGGTATCATAAATAAGCTGTATCGCATCACCATAATCTTTTTCTGCTTCATCAAAAGCTCCTGAAGAATTTTCAAAAATTGGCTCACCATATTTATTGGCTACAACATGATATACTTCTTTTCCGCCGAGAAAATCAAAATCTGCGGGGCCTGAATAATCGCCCGCAGGCTTATCACTTGAAGCATAAAAACCTCTGAACAGCGCCATATAGAAAAAAAGTGCTGCAATTATTATTACCCCGGCTAAAGCAAAGAAAAATATTTTTACTTTCCTATTTTTTACTTTCATAATATCCCCCATATAATAAGTCTTATCGTTATCAAGTATAGTACCTCTGCCAGAAGAAAACAACTGGTACCTTCGACATTGGTTTTTGGCTTCTTCTGATGGAGACTATGCTGAATATACCCTGTATTTACATTCTATGATTCACATTTTCTGCCTTGTGTTCTCTTAGTAAATGAAATATAATTAGAAACATTAATTCAATGGAGCGTTTCACGGGGCACCAATGCCAAGTGAGTGAATATAAATATGAAAATTTTGTTAGTTGAGGATGATTTAGAAATCAGTAAGTTATTGGCTGAGTTTTTGCAGGAAAAAGGCTATGCGGTTTTTTGCCAGTATGATGGACTTCATGTATTGGATTCTTTGCGAACGAATAAGATTGACTTAGTTGTGCTTGATATTATGTTGCCGTATCGAAGCGGTGATATTGTTCTTGCAGATGTAAGAAAATTTTCTACGGTTCCCGTTATTATCATTTCTGCGAAGGAGACAACACAAAACAAGATTGATCTATTGCGCCTTGGCGCAGATGACTATATTACAAAGCCGTTTGATATGGAGGAAGTGCTAGCCAGAATTGAAAGCAACCTGCGCCGAGTACAATTTCAAAATGACGCTCCAGCTTATTTGCAATACGATGAATTGATTTTAGATTTGAACAGTAATACAGCATCACTACAAGGAATAGAGCTGACTTTAACCGCAAAAGAATTTGCCATATTAGAATTATTGATGAAATATCCAGATAAAATATTCTCAAAGGCAAATCTGTTTCAAAGCGTTTGGAATACAGAGTATATCAGCGAGGACAATACTATGAATGTCCATATTAGCAATTTACGAAACAAAATGAAAGCTATTTGCCCGGACAAAGATATTATAGATACCGTATGGGGCATTGGATACCGTTTGCATAAAGCCAGGGGCTAAGCCCCTGGCTTTATATATTCTTTATGGTTTTCTGTTGAGATTTAAGAAATTCTTTAGGATTGCCTCTTACACTAAAAGGTAACGGAGGTTCATGTTATGAGTTCTATTATTTTAGAGGCGCACAGCCTGACAAAAAAATATCGGCATACCGTTGCTTTGGAGCATATTGACTTGCAAATTGAAAAGGGTAAAATTTATGGCTTTATTGGTCAAAACGGGGCAGGAAAAACCACATTTCTTCGATTAGCTACAGGACTGGCGTTTCCGACAAGCGGTTCCCTGTCTTTATGGGGAAAAACCGATACAAAGGAATTACAGGAACAGCGAAAAAGAATCGGCTGTATGATTGAAACTCCTGCACTCTTTCCGACGATGACTGCATATCAAAATATGGAAGTGCAGCGTATTCAACGTGGTATCCCCGATAAAGCGGTTATCGAAAAAACCTTAAATATGGTAGGCTTAAAAGACACCGGAAAAAAGAGTGTCCGTAACTTTTCTTTAGGTATGCGGCAACGTTTGGGCATTGCAATCGCACTCTTAAATACACCGGAATTTTTAATTCTCGACGAACCAATCAACGGGCTTGATCCTGCCGGTATTGTAGATGTTCGAAATTTGCTGAAATCCTTGAATAACGAATATGGCATGACGATTTTGGTATCCAGCCACATCTTAGAAGAACTATATCAAACCGCGTCGGAATTCATTTTGATTGACAAAGGGAAAATTGTCGAAGAAATATCCGCTTATGAATTGAATGAGCGGTGTAAACGTCATATCGCAATCAAAACCACCAGCCCGCAAAAAGCTTTACTTGTGCTGGAGGAAAAACTTCACACAGAGAACTTTAAGTTATTGCCGGACGGTATTATTCATCTATATGATTATCTCGATGATATGGAAAAAGTTGCAGCCGCTTTGTCGGATGCCCGTATTCTTGTTACGGGACTTTCTATATCCGGCGACACACTGGAAGATTACTTTTTAAGCAAAACAGGAGGGACCGGAAATGTCAAATCTCCTAAAAGCTGAGTTTTATAAGCTGTTTCATAGCCGGTACTTTTGGGGAATAGGGGCGTTCCATCTTTCTTTAAGCAGTGTATTGCTGTTAGACAGTATAGGAGAAACCTCCAATTTATTCTTTGCATCGTTGTATAATACGCCCATCCTCTATTTCCTTGCGATTGTCTTTTCTGCTTTGTTTGTCGGAAATGACTTTGGGCAAAGGACGCTGCAATCTTATATCAACACCGGTCATACGCGTGAACAGGTACTGTTTGTGAAACTGTTGGTATATCAAATCGCCTGTATGATAATTTTAGCTTTGCCATTACTGATACATGGATTGATTGGTGAACTTTTCTTAAAAGAAACTTTCGTGAGTGTTGGCGGCAATCTTAATACAGTTTTAACGGCCACTGTTTCTTTATTTACAATGTGCCTGCTGCCATTTTTCTTTGCTTTCATTTTTCGTGATACAGGCAAAGCCCTGGCTGTCCCGATGGTTCTCTTTTTCCTCATGATATTTCTGATGAATGGAGATCAGGCACTCTTCATTTCACAAATATTGCCAATGGGACAGCTTCGATTGATTGCATTACAACAACTCACTGCGCCTATGATGCCATTTATTCTCACAGATTTTTTGTGGATATTTATATTGTATTTTGGTGCTTATTTAGGGTTTAGGCATTCTGATTTGAAGTAACAGGGAGGTGTCGAAATGAGTAATCTATTAAAAATGGAAAGATACCAATTATCGCATAATTTCTTTTATTGGTGTGGCATAATCGGCATATTTCTAATTGGCTTTTTTACCGCGGAAACCTATGTTCCGGAAGCTATGGGGCCGACAGGAGGAGCCGCCGCTTCCCTTGTAGATATTTTCAACGGAATGGTTTATGACTCTACTTTTCTCCTTATTCTTATGTCCAGTATTCTGGCTCTGATTTTGGGGCAGGAATTTTCCTGCCGGACGATTGCTCTTGAAGTAAATGCGGGTCATTCCAGAAAAGCAATCTTTTTTTCAAAGGTAATCGCATATTTGATTGCATTTAACCTTATGGCTCTTGTTTATCCCTTTGCCGGGTGTATAAGAGAATTTTTCCGATTTGGGCTCACTAATGGAGGAAATCTTTTTTTTCAGGTAAGCAAAGCAGTCCTATACTCTTTGCTTTTGAACAGCGCGACTTTTTTTATTGCAATCTGGATTTGTTTTTCCCTGCGAAGTTCAACAAAAGCAACAGGTGTTACTGCTGTTGTGACTTTTGTACTTAGCCTTTATTTGGGATATGGAATGATGCTGAAGCTTCCGGTGGATTTTTTACCAACTTACCAGATAAGAGAAGCGGTTACTACCATAGAATTTTTTCAGCCATGGGCTATTTTAATTGGGGCCATTTGGATAATTGTGTTTCTGGCTTTCTCATGGCTCAGTTTTCGCAAATGTGAACTCAAATAAAAAAGCAGGGAGGTGCCTGATATAAAACTACTGTTGCTAATTATCCTTGTAATATTGCTTGTTTTGATATTTAAGTATATACAAATAAAGAACCAAATCCGCAATTTATCAACACAGGTGGCCGAACTGACAAACGGAACGTCAGAAAAAATGCTGGACCTCTCTCTGATTGATAAAGACCTGGAACAACTGGCAGGTATATTAAACCAGTATAACGATAAACAAAGGCAGACGATTGCAGACGCATTGCGCCATGAAAAATATCTGAAAGAGTCGATTGCTAATGTTTCGCATGACTTGCGTACACCATTGACGGTTATGCTTGGGCATCTACAGCTATTGAAAAAAGAGGATTTAACAGACAGACAGGCACAGCGTATAGAAACCATTTTTAATAAAGCAGAACGAATGAAAGAATTGGTGCAGACCTTTTATGATCTGTCTGTATTAGATGCTGAGCAGATAACGCCCCGGCGAAAAGATTTTAACCTGTCTAATTTACTGATAAATCTCATCACAGAGAACGCCCCGGCATTGGAAGCAAAAAATCTTTCCCCTAAAATTGATTTACCCGACCATTCTGTATATCTATATTCCGATTACAGCATGGTAGAAAGAATTCTTCAGAATCTATTGACAAACGCTATTCGTTATTCGTCTGGCGAAATAAGGATGAGATTAAGACAAAAAGAGGGGAATGGCACCATTTTTATAATTGAAAATCCCATTGAAGGCGAGATTGAAATAAATCCTGACCGGCTCTTTGAAAGATTTTATACAGGAGATAAATCAAGACATCACGGCGGGACAGGAGTCGGGCTTTCTGTTGTGAAGTTGCTTACAGAGAAGCTTGGCGGCAATATTTCTGCTGAAATCAGGTCTAATATATTAACTGTGACACTGGAAATACAATAAATGAAATCGATTAGTAATCAGAACTATAGTCAGTTGCCGGAAGCAATTACAGACGCTGCTTGCGCCGATGATGTCGCAGCACCTGACCGTGTTCTGCACTTCAGAAAACCGACGTGCAATTTCTTTATGAAATAACACGCCGGTTCTTATGCACCCCTGTTTATCAGCCGTTAAGTCAGCTTGTTTTTGCCGCTTCCTTATTGTCATTCAGCATACAGCGGCACTTTCCGCTTTTTCTGTGACTTTATAACTGAGTCACCACAAAAATATCGTAAATCGCCCGAATTGCATTCTCAAAATCCGCATTGCTTACGCCGATAATAATATTCAGCTCGGACGAACCCTGGTCTATCATTTTCACGTTGATGTTGGCATGGGCAAGCGCGGAAAAAATCCTTCCCGCGGTCCCTCTCGTGGACTTCATGCCGCGTCCCACCACCGCAATCAAAGCCAGATCTCCCTCCAGTTCAATGCTGTCCGGCTGTGCCAGGCGGTGAATCGACGAAATCACAGCCTGCTCCTTGCCCTCAAACTCCGGCTGATGTACAAACACAGTCATTGTATCAATGCCCGACGGCATGTGCTCAAAGGAAATTCCGTTCTCCTCGAAAGCGGAAAGCACTTTTCTCCCGAAGCCAACCTCCGAATTCATCATATCCTTATCAATATTCACGGAAACGAAGCCCTTCTTTCCGGCAATTCCCGTAATCGTATACTTGGACTGATGGCAGGTGCTCTCCACAATCCAGGTACCCTCGTCCTCCGGGGCATTGGTATTTCGGATATTAATCGGGATGCCCGCCTTGCGCACCGGAAATACCGCATCCTCGTGAAGTACACTTGCCCCCATGTAAGACAGCTCTCTTAACTCCCGGTAGGTAATCGTCTTAATTGTCTGTGGATTCTTAATAATTCTCGGGTCCGCAACAAGAAAGCCGGACACATCGGTCCAGTTCTCATAACAGCTCGCCTGAACGGCACGCGCCACGATAGAGCCCGTGATATCGGAGCCTCCTCTGGAAAAGGTACGGATGCTGCCGTCCGGATTGGAACCGTAAAAGCCCGGTATTACTGCACGCTCGGTTTTTGCAAGACGCTTGCTTAAGACCTGATTTGTTTTATCGGCGTCAAAGTTTCCGCTCTCATCAAAAAAAATAACTTCCGCGGCATCCACAAACGTATATCCCAGATAATTTGCCATAATGATGCCGTTTAAATATTCTCCGCGGGAAGCCGCATAATCCACGCCGGCCTTTTCCTTAAAATTCGCTGAAATCTTCTTAAATTCATCCTCAAGGGACAGCTTGAGGTTTAAACCATTGATAATCGTATCATAACGGTCCTTAATCTTCATCAGAGGAACCCGGAAATCCTCCTCTGCCTCCACGAGCTGGTAACAGTTATACAGCATATCCGTAACCTTCGTGTCCTTGGCATTTCTCTTACCCGGGGCGCTCGGTACGACATATCTTCTCTCTTTATCGGCATTTATGATTTTTCCCACTTTTGCAAACTGCTCGGCGCTTGCAAGGGAGCTGCCGCCAAATTTTACAACTTTAATCATTTTCTTTTGAACCTCCGATTACTTGTAACTGACCAATGATTATATATTATCATAAATGGCGTTTCCGTCAAATCATTTTTTTGCCAAAATGCCAATTTCAGGTATTTATGTTATCTCCATCCCAGAGCGTTTTACGCAATCGGGCAGATTTTCTTTCAGAAAATCTCAAATCTCAAATTTGCAATTTCTTATTAAGAAATTTGCCATCAAGGCTTATTTGTGACGCTCCGGCACAATATAGCCAACGCAAACAAGTTTGCGTGTGAAAAATAAGCTATCAAGCTTATTTTTCACACTATCTCCACCGGACCGGCCAATACCTCTCTCGCCACATAAAGAGTCATATCGGCTCTGGTCGCCATCGTCCATTTTATCAGCGTCAGCCTCATATTCTCAATTTCAATTCCCGTAATGCCCCACGGATGCACGCAGCTCCCCGTGTTCAGGTACAGTTCATCCTTTTCCGAAAGCCTCGGCCTATGGGAATGTCCCGCCGCAAGATAGCAGTTATTATTTCTCGTCCAGCGCACCAGACAATTTTCATATCGCTGGGTTTTCCTGTAATTTCGCGCCGCGCTGGTGGGATCGTTCACACCAAAACGCTCCAGCGGCTTCCACACATAGCGTACAAGAAAACGGGAAAGACGCCAGCATACGGAATTGAAAAAATCCGCCTGATGACCATGAAGAATACAGATGTCCCGTCCGCCCTCCTGATTGTCAAGAATAACCGCCTCGCCAAGCTCTGATTTCAGCTCCATATTGTGGTTTCCGTATATTCTGGTAATGCGGCGCCTTTTCGCAAATTCTTCAAACTTACAATACACGTTGCTGTGGCACTCTTCAATCCTTCTCATGCTTCTGTTTTCCCAAAGCTCCTCCCCGTCCCCGAGTTCCAGATAATAAAAGCCTCTGTTAAAATAATAGTCCAGCGCCGCGTAGTATAAATGCTGGTTTTTCAGGAAATTGTCATTTTCGGTTCCAGTTCCCCGATGGCAGTCACTGATCAGGATATAGCGGCTGCAGGCGTTTAGCGGAAGATGCCACGCCTCCAAAAACGCCCGGTTGATTCTGCCCTGACAGGAAAGACGGCCATAATTTTTAACATCTGCCATGCCGTCCTCCCAACCGTCTGAGTATCCTCCGAAAACAGCCCGGAATTTGAAAATATAAAAACAGCAGCCGATCCTCGGTAAAGCAAAACGGATACGTCACCAGCCTGTATAAACAGCAGTTTACGGCATTGACCGCCTGCACGGCGGCGCGGTGCAGCTTTAACGGCCAGCTTATTTCGGGCGAAAAATCCATTCTGATGTATACCTCGTTTCTGCATATGCGGTATTTGTTTCCCGGAATCTTTGTCCCGCACCTTTGCAGGCCCTCATAAAATGCCATTGCCATCGCCTGGCTGTCAAACCTAAAGGTGGTAATCAGACGGAGATCCGAAGGTCTGGAAAAGGTTCCCATGCAAAAACCGGTCAGCCACCAGTGACGCTTCTGCAAAAAATATACTTTTTTGTGCTTTCGGTCAAGCCTGCACTGGATAAACGGCATTTCTTCATCCGTCACCGCCTCAAAATGAGCCGCCTGATAAAAAATTTCCGGAATGATTTCGTTTGCATGATACACGCCCACCTCTCCTCCGGTGTTGATTCCGTACTGCCCCTTCCAAAGCTCGATGAGCCAGGTTTTTCCGCCGTATTCAAAATAGACGGGCAGTGCGTCGAATACCATATTCACCCCGACGGCGGCCTTATCAAACAACGCCCTATAACCCTGTGTTCTCTGCCATGCGTCCTCTCGGGAGGTAAAAACCCCCTCACGCGGTACATAAGAAAAGCCGAATGGTTCCACGAGTTCCTCCAACAACTGGATTTTCTCCTTTCTGCACATCCGGCGTACCTTCCTTTTACTTTTTTTCCTTCTGACAATTATGCAGACTGCCAATATACCAACAAGCAGAATCACTGCCGTAATGGCGATTATTTTTACGAGTCCGTAGTCCGGCAAATTTTTCCCTCCTTTATCTTTCGGGCGCCGCCACAAACGACGCCCGTACTCTGTAATATTAAGATATGCAGGAAAAATTGTTATGACTATTTACCTTGCCAAAAGCCCCCGTACAAAATAGTCTGCCATTTCCAACGCCTGATTTTCAATGTCGCGGAATGTGTCGATACTCTGTCCGTATTCTCCGTTGATCTGATGCTCAATCTCCTCCCTCGTAAGGTCAAGATGATTCAGCAGCATATTTCTTGTCTCCCGCGCTCCAAAATACGGATTCTGGTTCGCCAAAAGCGTCGCAATCTGATTTGCGTTCGCATACCATTCCTTTATGAGGGAATCATAATTTGTCATTTCGCCCGTCTTTAACGCTCGGATAATCTCACCGCCGATTTCAATATGCTCCACCAAAAGATTCCGAAGCTGTCTTGTCACAGCCACCGGAAGGTATCTTGCAAATACATCGGTGATTTCATCCGCCGTCTCCATCAGCCGTTCCTCGACGGCCTGCTGATCCGCGGCATCGGCTGCCACGCTCATCAGATACATCCTGTTCCAGTACACATGATCCAGCCAAGCAAGACGCATTGCTTCATTCAATTTCAGCACGGCATTTTCTATCTCGGACTCCGTCTGGGTTCCGCCCGTCTGATTTTCCCCGGACATGTTTCCTTCGTTCTGGTTACCCTGATTCTGATTTCCTCCATTTGGGTTTCCTCCCGGATTCCCCGGTGCCTCGTACCCATCGCCCGGGCAAATCGTAAGCTTCATTCCAATCTGAAGGTTATAGGGATTGACACTCGGATTTCCGAGAATCAGCTCCGTCACCGTGGTCTTATACTGTCGTGATAATTTGTACAGAGAGTCTCCCGCCTGTACCGTATGCACAATTTTGTTCTGACAATACATTCTGTTTCCATCACAATTCATTTTCATAATATGATATGTGAAAGAGAAGGGTGTGGTGCGTGCATTTCACCGCGCCCTCCGTTAACGGCAATTATAGGAAATTTGCGAACACCGGGGCTGCAATTACCGTTAAAATTCCCGCGACTGCAATCGACAGGCTGCTCATAGCGCCCTCAATCTCTCCCATTTCCAACGCTTTGGCCGTTCCGAGAGCATGTGCGGAGGAACCGATTGCGATACCCTTCGCCACAGGTTCCTCGATTTTAAACACGCGGCAGACGGTCTCCGCCATCACGTTTCCGATAATTCCCGTGATGATGATAACCGCCACGGTAATCGTCACATAACCACCGAGCTCTTCGGAAACACCCATGCCGATTGCGGTCGTGATGGATTTCGGAAGCAGCGTCACATACTGGGAATGTTCAAGCCGAAACAGCGCCGCCATCGCCAGTACGCAGACAGCACTTGTGAGCACACCCGAAACCAGACCGGCAAAAATAGCCGCGACATTTTTCTTTAACAGCTCAAACTGCTCATAAAGCGGTATCGCAAGGCAGACTGTCGCAGGAGTTAACAGATAGCTTAAATATTTTGCCCCCTCGTTATAGCTCTCATAGGGAATGCGAAAAGCCAGCAAAAAGACGATAACCGCCGCAATCGCCATCAAAAGAGGATTAAATACCGCCAGCTTGAGCTTTTTTTTCAGAAACACGCCCAGCTCATAGGCAAAAATACTCACTGCCACACCAAAAAATACGGAATCACATAAAAATTCTTTCATTGCCGTTTGTCCTCCCTGTTTTTTCTGCGCATCATAAACTGCGTGACATGACCCGAAACCACCATAACAATCAGTGTGGAAACCACCATAATCACAAGCAGCGGAAGAAATATCGGTTTTAACGCATCCCATGCGTCTATCAGTCCCGCCCCTGCGGGAATAAACAAAAGCGGCATAATTTCAATCAGAAAGTTCCCGGCATCCCGCACGGCATCGAGCCGCACAATCCGAAGCTCCAGCGCCAAAAACAGCAGTACCAATCCGTAAATACTTGCCGGAACCGGAAACGGGAGCAGATATTTAAGCAACTCTCCCAAAAAAGAAAAAAACAGTATCAGCAAAAATTGTCTTACGTATTTCATGATAATTCCCCGGAATCCTTTTATTTTTTAACCGGATATAATCATAGCACTTTTTTCCATAATATCAACCGTCCGCGTGCTCTTTTTTCATTTTTCCGAAACGCTTCATCTGATGGAGCGCCGGATTGTCAAGCACCTCTCCCGTGTATGCAAACCGTGAGCCGTGACACGGGCAGTCCCAGGTCTGCTCTCCCGCGTTCCATTGCAGGACACAGCCCATATGGGAGCAGCGACAGCCTCCATAAGGTCTTAGGATTCCCTTCATCGCCTCCCAGGCATTGATGGCAAGCTGGGGTTTTAAGATATTGCGCGAAGGGGAAAAAATATGGGCAAATTCGTTTTCTCTCCCCTGTACAAGATCCGCTAAAACGATTGCGGAAAGCATCGCACCGGTCATTCCCCACTTATGAAAACCGCTTGCCACAAATAAATCGGGGGTATGGGAGGAATATCTTCCGATATAGGGCATTCCGTCCAGCGACATGCAGTCCTGCGTTGCCCACTCGGTCACAATTTCCGCATCCGGGTAATATCTGCGTGCCGCCTCACGAAGCTGCTCAAAGCCGTCCTTTTTCTTCCCGGTCCGCTCGCTGCCTCCGCCAAAAAGCAGATAATCTCCGTAATTTCGGAAGGACAGCCCTCCTTTTTCCCCGTCAATATACATCCCGTCCACCCTGGCGGCCTGCTTGAGCGCCAGCACATAGGAGCGCTCCTGATACATTTTCAGATAATAGTTTCCCCTGCGGTTGATAAATGGAAAGTGGGTCGCCACAATAACCTTTTCCGCCGCCACGGAGCCTTTGTCCGTCAGCGCAAAATATTCCGTCATTTCGCGCACCGGCGAATGCTCATAAATATGGAGATTTTTCGCGATTGCCGCCGCAAATTTAAGGGGATGAAACTGCGCCTGTTTTTCAAACCGCACGGCCCCCGCCGTCTCAAACGGGAGGTTCGGATGCTCTATCAATTCCGCCGGATAACCGAGATGCTCTAATGCCCGCACCTCCCGCTCCAGCTTTTTCCTGTTTTCCCTTTCATAGACAAACGCGTCCGCTTCCTCCATGTCGCAGTCGATCAGCCAGCCCAAATCCCGGTAGCGCTTTACCGCAAGCTGATTTGCCTTCAGAAACAGCCCCGCTTTCTCCCTGCCACCGTATCTTAGCAGCTTATCATAAATCAACCCGTGCTGCGCCGTTATCTTGGCCGTTGTGTTCCGTGTCACTCCGCTGCAAATTTCCCTGCCCTCCAGCAGACAGTAATCGACGCCCGCCTGCTGCAAAAAATACGCACAGAGTATTCCCGCCATTCCGCCCCCGATAATCAGCACGTTGGTGCGGATATCTCTCTTTAACGTCCCAAACTCCGGCATTTTCACCGTTTCCGTCCATACAGAACTCATTGCTTCCTCCTGCCCCGCCGCCTTTCCGGTATCGTACGCCGGCGCAGCGGTCTGAATGCTTTTCCGTTAGTATGAACCTTTTTTCCAAAAACTATCCAAATTTTGCTATTGACATTCCGATTTGTTTTGAGTATAGTCATTTAATAGTTTGATAATCAAAGTATTTTGTTTCAGTTTCCGTACTTTTTACAGTGCCAAAAGCACCTGCCATGTTCTTTTGGCACTGTAAATATCAAGTTTACGGAAACGCGATATTTTCAGGCTGCGGAAGCGGCCTTGCCGGACAACGGCAGGAAAGGACAGTTATGAGTGTGAAAATTGTGGTTGACTCGGCCTGTGACCTTACAAAACAGCGTGCGGACGCTCTGGATCTTACGTTTCTTTCGCTGAAGACGATTTTCGGCGAGGAAGAATATTCCGACGGAATTACAATGTCCCATCGGGAATTTTATGAAAAGCTGATCGAAAGCGGCGATATGCCAAGCACCAGCCAGATACCGCCCCATGATTTTGAGGAGGTATTTGCACAAATCAAAAAAGACGGCGATACAGCCGTCGTCATCACCCTGTCCGCAAAGCTCTCGGGAACCTTCCAGAGCGCAGCGATTGCGCGGGAGGGCTATGAGGACTGTGTTTTTCTGATAGACAGTGAAACTGTCTCTCTCGGGGAGCAGATTTTTGTGCTGCTTGCCTGCCAGCTTCGGGACGAGGGGCGTTCCGCTGCTGATATTGCCCAGATACTGGAGGAACGCAAACGTGATATCCGTCTGATTGCCCTTTTAGATACGCTGGAATATCTGCGCCGTGGGGGACGCATTTCGGGCGCTGCCGCCATTGCGGGAAATCTCCTTTCCATTAAGCCGGTCATTGCCGTTAAGGAAGGCGAGGTCGCCATCTTAGGGAAAGCGCGCGGTTCCAAAAACGGCAATAACATGCTGATTCAGGAAATCAATAAAACAAACGGCATCGACTTTTCCCTGCCGTTTGTGCTCGGCTATACCGGACTTGACGACAGCCTGCTGCAAAAATATATTACCGACAGTGAGGCATTGTGGAAAGGGCAGGTATCTGAGCTTCCGATTACGACCATCGGCAGCACGATCGGAACCCATGCCGGCCCGGGCGCCATCGGCGTCGCATTCTTCGCCAGGGCATAGCATAGCAAAGCCGCCAAGGGCTTCTCTCCGCCGGGATATTTTCCCAACTCAATTCTCACGGAACGTCCACCAGCCCGAATGCGTCCTTCGCCTCACGAAGCCGCTCGTAAAACTGCGGGTAAAAATCGCTGTCCGTATCATACGGCTTTACAAAAAACTGATTCAAAAGGAACATGGCGACGGTCTTTGCCGCCTGTTCCCCCTGTGCCGTATCCAGATATTGTATCAGCTCCTTTTTCAAGGAATGCCAGTCCGCCAAAAACTTCTGGTATGCTTTCGGCTCCGGGGTATCCAGCCATTTCACAACCTTAACCTTAGAGCGGTTTTCCTTGCGGCAGGCCCCGTTCTGTAAAAAGTAGGATACTCCGTCCTCGCCGTAGATTCTGCCAAGCGGGAACAGCCGGCAGATACCGGGACGGAAGGCGTGTATGGAGCACCTTCCTTCCTTATTTAAAAACACACAGCGCTCCGTACCCTCTGCCATTTTCAGATTCGGGACAACCAGCCCATCCTCCACATGCAGTTCCACCGTTCCTGCCATCAGCTCCTGAAATGTTTTTCCGAGCCCCTTTGTCAGCCGGAATACATCCAGCGGGTCAAGCAGCACGGTGGTTCCCATCTGTTCACAGCATGCGTGGCAGCCTTCGCAGTCATTGCATGACACCCGGACCATATCGTGAAGACCGTAGATTTTTCCGTCCGAAATCTCATTGATATCCTGTAGCATAATGCCGCATCCTTCCCGCCCGCGCCCCTGGCGCGGCCTTTTCTATCTAACGGCATTTTACTTTATTTTAAGGAAAGAATCAATCCCGGACGGGGTTTTAATCCTCAAACGGAATCACGGCTCCGTCATAAGTATCGTTGATGTACTGGCGGATTGCATCAGATTTTAGTACCTCCACAAGCGCCCGGATACCCGCCGCGTTTTCATTGCCTTCCTTCACGGCAATCACGTTTACATATGTCTGTGCCGCCTCGGAATCCGAGGTTTCATAGGCGATGGCATCCTCCCGCACGGAATAGCCCGCCTGAAGCGCATAGTTTCCGTTGAGCACTACGAACGCGACCTCCGGCGCGACCCTCGCCACCTGCTCTGCCGCCAGCTCCTGAATCTTTACGTTTGAGGGATTTTCCACAATATCGTTGACGGTCGCCTCAAGTCCCGCGTCCTCCCGCAGCGTAATGATACCGTTTGCCTCAAGCAGCAGCAGTGCCCGTGCCTCATTGGTCGTGTCGTTTGGCACCGCAATCGTATCACCCTCTGCCAGCTCCGAAAGGCTGCTTTTCGTTCCCGGATAAATTCCGAACG
>CALWBG010000012.1 GCA_944375975.1 uncultured Roseburia sp. | reverse complement strand
CTTCGGATGTGCTTCATCCTCTTTGCCAGAATCAGGTTCATCAAAACAATCAGGACAAATGCAATCACAAGCACGACCGCAACCCAAAAGCCCGCCGCGGCATAATCGCCGTCCTGGATTACCATTGCAATTTTCTGTGAGATTGTCCCGGTTTTTCCCGGAATGTTCCCGGCAAGCATGGAGGTTGCCCCATATTCGCCCAGCGCCCGCGCAAAGGTCAGAATCGTGCCGGATGCGACCCCCGGACCGGCTGACGGAATTACCACCCGCCAGAAAATGACTGTCTCGGACATGCCAAGCGTCCGCGCCGCATAAACCAGATTGGCGTCCACCTGCTCAAACGCCGCACGCGCGTTGCGGTACATCAGCGGAAACGCGATGACTGTGGCCGCCAGGATGCAGCCAAGCCAGGTTTGCACAACCCTGATATGAAAGCTTTCGTATAAATACGCGCCAAACGGCCGTCTTAAGCTGAAAATCAATAGTAGAAAAAAACCGGCAACCGTCGGCGGCAGCACCATCGGCAGGGTGAAAAGTCCGTCGGCAAGCGCCTTTGCCCGCGGCCCTGCCGCAACCACTTTTCTCGCGGCGTACAGCCCCAGAAAAAATGAAATCACGGTTGCCACAATTCCGGTTTTCAGTGAAATCCACAGCGGGCTCCAATCCAGCCCGCCAAGCAGCTTTGCCCACTCACTCATTATATCCCCCATTCCTTTGCCTATTCCACATCGGTATCAAAATAATATTTTTGGAAAATTGTCTTTGCCGCGTCCGATGTCAGGAAGGAAACAAAGTCCTCCGCAGCCTCCTGCTGTAGCTCGTCCGCCTCAGCGTTCACAATACGCGCCACCGGATAAATGACATCCCCGGTCAGCTCATACGGCACGATTTCGAGAATTTCCAGCCGGTCCTCATAGCCATAGGTGTCCGAATAGTAAACCGTTCCAACCTCGTTTGCCCCTTCCGCAACCGCCGCAGTCACCGCGCCTACATTCGCGCACTCATTAATCTCAATCCCGCCCAGAGCCTCCGAGACCTCCTGCGTCGTAATATCCGCCGGGTCCCCGGCGGTTTTAAGCATTCCGGCGTTCACCATCGCCTCTCTGGTATATTTTCCCACGGGCACGGAGCCGTCCGCAAGTGCAAGACTCTTTGCCTTTCCGATATCCGAAAGCCCCGTGACCTCCGTTTCACTGCCCTGATAGCTCACAACACACACCTGGTTGTTCACAACGTTGTGTCTTGTTCCCTCCACGACAAAGCCATCCGCATCAAGCTGGTCCATCTGCATCTGAGCCGCAGAAAAAAACACATCGCAGGCAGCACCCTCTTCAATCTGCGTCATCAGGGTTCCCGAGCTGTCATAGCTTCCCACAACGGATACATTTGGCTGCGTTTTGCTGTACTCCGCAATCAGTTCTTCCATCACGGTATTTAAGCTTTTTGCCGCAAACAGAGTCACGGTCGTTTCGCCAAACGTTTCCTTCCCGTCAGCCTGCTGCTCCTCCGTTTCCGCATTTCCGCAGCCCAAAAGCAGCGTCATAACCGTCACTGCCGTTATCGCCATACCCACCAGTCTCTTTTTCATCATTTCTCTTCCTCCGAGGTTATGTTCTCTCCTTCGCCGCCCGGAAAGCAATGAGCTGCGCCGCGATGCTGACCGCGATTTCCGCCGGAGTCTCGCTGCCGATAGGCAGTCCGATCGGCGTGATAACCCGGTCAAGCTGCTCTTTGGTATAGCCCTCCGCCGTAAGCTTCTCCCTGACAAACGCCGCCTTTTTGCGGCTCCCCACAACACCGATGTACGACGCTTCGGTTTGCAGCGCAAATCGTTCCACCTCCGTATCGCACAAATGCCCCCTCGTCATCACCGCGATATAATCCTCTCGCCGTACGGTAAGCGTTTTCTCCAGCGAGGAAAAATCCGCCAAAAGTACACGCCATGCCCCCGGAAACAGCTCCGGTCTGGTAAATTCCTCCCGGTCGTCGACCACAACGCAGCGGAAACCAAGATGCGACAAAAGCGGCGTAAGCTCCTGTGCCAGATGCCCGCCGCCAAACAGATAAACCGTACCGTCATAGCAGAACTGCTCCACATAATATGCGTTTCCGTTCCGCATGATTGTCGTGCGGCGCGCCTTTGCCGAAAGCTCTGAAAGGATCTGCGCCCTGCCGTCCACCAGCGGCAAAAGCAGCCAATATGGCCGGTGCTCCGCGCCTGCCGCAAGTCCGTTTCTCACCCACTCGCGCTCCTTTTCCTCCCGCGCGTCCACAAAATAAAACAGCAGCTTCGCCTGACCGCCGCAGACCATGCCAAGCTCCGCCGCCTTGTCCGCTCCGAGCTGATATTCACGCAGACAGCTTTTTTTCTCTTCCAGCAGCCTTTGCGCAGTCAATATCGCCTGATATTCCAAATTCCCGCCTCCGACGGTTCCATAGCTCCTTCCCCCGCCGCTGACAACCATATAAGCTCCCGCTCCCCTCGGTGTCGAACCGCTGCCCTCGATGATGGCGACAAGCATACAGTCCTCATTTTTCTCAAGCTGCCGCCCTAAAGCCTCAAATAATTCCCTCATCGCACCCTTATCCTCTCTTTCGGAAAAACGCCTACGGAACCAGCACCAGACTGTCTCCCCTGGAAATAACGCCGCCCTCGCGCACAACGGCAAACACGCCCTCACGCGGCATAATGCAATCCCCCATCGTCTGATAAATTCGGCAATGTGAGTGGCACTCCTTTCCAATCTGCGTGATTTCCAGCAGCACCCCGCCGCAGCGAAGCCTTGTTCCCGGTGGAAGCGTTTTAAAATCAAAGCCCTCCACAATCAGGTTTTCCCCGAATGCCCCGAACGCCACCTGCGCGCCGCGTGCCCGGAATGCCTCAATTTGCTCATAGGATAAAAGGCTGACCTGCCTGTGCCAGTTTCCTGCATGGGCGTCGCCCAAAATGCCCCAGTCCTTGACAAATTCCGCCTTCTCGATCTCGTGCTTTTCCGTTCCTCTCTTTTCGCTGATACAAATTCCTCTCACTACTCCCATGCCGTCTGACACTCCGTTTTTTTGTATTTTTTTATTCCGCCGTTTACTTTCCGGCAGTCATCCGCCGATTTCCGCCATTGCCCGCTTCTCTGTCACCTGTGCGAAATTTCCGAAGCAATGTTCCCTTGGTTTATTTCGGATTGCCTCCCGCATCGCGGTCAAAAGCTCTCCGCCGGGGGTCCGCAGAACCTCCCTCAAATCAATGCCCTCCCCGTAGCAGAGACACAGCTTTAAGCTCCCCTGCGAAGTCAGGCGCACGCGGTTGCAGTTTTCACAGAATTTATGGTGCATAGCGCTGATAAAGCCGACGGTGACGCCTGCACCCGGAAACCGGTAATACACCGCCGGTCCATCCCCAAACCGCTGCCGCAGACATTCGGGCTGCCCGAAGCTCTCCTTCATTTCTTCCAGCAGCACGTCGTTTGGCCTGCACGGCTCGGTTTTTCCGTAACCAATCGGCATCAGCTCGATAAAACGCACCATAAGTCCCTGCTCCATAGCGTACGCTGCGACCGGCCGCCAGTCCGTTTCCCCTCGGTTGACCGTGTTGAGCTTTACCGCGAGCCCCTGCTCTTTTGCCGCCTGTATGCCCTCAAGCACGTTTGACAGACTTTTACTTCCGGTAAGCCGCTCAAATTCGTTCTCATCCAGCGTATCCAGACTCACGTTGACACTGTCAAGTCCCGCGTCGGCAAGCTGTCCGGCAAAATCGGCAAGCAGCACGCCGTTTGTCGTCATGCCGACCGACTCCACGCCCGGCGTATGGCGCATCCGCCAAATCAGCTCAGGACAGTCCCGTCGTACCAGAGGCTCGCCGCCGGTCACCCGGTAATGTGTAATTCCAAGCTGCACGCCCGCCTCCACGACCCTTATGATTTCCCGAAAGGTCAAAAGCTCTGCCTCCTTTGTCCCGGCAATATCCCCGGGACTGCAATAGCGGCAGTGCAGATTACAGCGATCCGTCACCGAAATCCGCATATAATCAATGTTTCTTCCAAATCCGTCCTTCATCTTCCGCTACCAGCCCTTCCCAAAACCGCAGTTCGGGAATGTACATTGCGGGCAGTTCAGGCAGAGTCCGCCCTCTCCAAGCTCTGCAAGCTCCTTCGCCGTGATACGGTCATCCGCCGCAAGACGCGGCAGCGCCAAATCAAATATCGTGCGTTTTGCATACATGACACACCCCGGCAGTCCGACAATCGGAATATCATCTTTATAATAGGAAAGAAGAAACATCGCTCCGGGCAGTGCAGGAGCGCCGTAGGAGACAATCTTTGCCCCGGTGTTTTTGATGGCAAGCGGCGTCCTGTCATCCGGGTCCACGCTCATACCGCCGGTGCAGAGAATCAAATCCGCCCCGGCGGCAAGCGCCCGATGGCAGCCCTCCGTAATCCTTTCGTGGCTGTCATCAAATATTTCATGAAAGATGACCTCGATGCCGTACTCCTCCAGCTTTTCCCGTACCACAGGAGTAAAGCTGTCCCTGATTCTCCCGTGGTAAACCTCGCTGCCTGTCGTCAGAATTGCCGCCTTCTTCCTTTGGTATTTTTTCAGTTCGAACAGAGGCTCATCGCCGCAAAGTGACCTGGCCCGCTCCATTTTTTCCTTTTCGATGACAAGCGGGATAATCCTCATTCCCGCAAGCTTATCTCCCCGCCTTACCGGCGTGTTGCCGTGCCTTGACGCAATCATCAGTTCACCGAAGCCATTCACCCTGCGCAGGGCTTCCCGCTTCACCTTAAAAAGGCCGTCACAGTCGGCAAACAGCTCTATTTTTCCCTCGCTGATTTCAGAAGGGTGCATATGCTCATTGCGGCACATCTCGCAGAGTATCTGCGCTGCCTCGTTTTCATGGAGCATTGTTTCGTCTTTTTCCCATATATAAAGGTTTTCTTTTCCGACACTGAGCAGTACCGGAATATCCTCCTCGGTAATCACATGCCCTTTCCGAAATACCGGACCTTTTGTCACCCCTGGGATAATCTGTGTAATATCATGGCAGAGCACCTGCCCCACCGCATCCTTTGTTTTCACAAGCCTCATCGCCGATACGCTCCTTTTCTTTTTCCCCGCTCCCGAAACCGGCAAAATACGCCGGACGAAATCTCCCTGCTCCCGTCACAGTTCCGCGCAGACAGCCTCCAGCACGCCTCCCGCGATGCACCGCGCTTTGTCCGAAATAGTAACGCAATTTTTCCGTTCTTCCCTCCGTGGGTCAATGTCCGCGACCTTAAAGCCCGCCGTAACCGGATAACCGTCGCGGAGCAGTCCGCGCAAAACGCCGGAAATCGATGATGTCACGGATATTTTTTCCGCACACTGCACGCCGCGCACAGGCCCGGCGGCAGACATTTTCTCCTCCGTCCCCGTCTCGCGCGCCGGCACGATAAAAGCGATTTCCTCTCCCGCATCAACGATGTCCCCAATCTGCCGGACACCGTAAAATATGCCTGCCTCCGGGGCATGCAGTACACGCTCCGACGTATAGCCTCCGATATTTCCGGGAATCCCGGTATTCGGCTGCGCCGTGCCTGTCCTGATGACGCGCCCGAGATTATGTCCCCGCATAGTTTCAATCACGACATCCACGTCGGCGCCCGCCGTAAAGCCCGGCCCCAGGGCAACGGTAAGCGGTGCCATCCCGCGGCTTGTCCCGATATTTCTCTTCGCGAGAATGGCGTCCACCACAACCGCAGGCTTTAATGCGGCAATGCTCTCCCCCTCGGGGTCAACCAGTACCGGAACCCTGCCGGAGGCGATAACTTCCTCCGCTTCCCCGGCTTTGGAAATCAAAACCGCCTCCATGCCCTCCACAATCGTGGATTTTTCATACACCGCCTCACAGACTGCCGCCTGCCTGCGGATTGCCGCCGGACGCGGCGCCTCCAGCACCAGAACCCGAAAGCCCGCCGACCAGAGACGGTGAATCGTTCCCGTGGCGAGGTCACCCCCTCCACGCACAATGATAAGCGCATCCTTTTTCATATTTGCCCCCGTTTTTCTCATTTATTTTCCGCTTACTGCGCACGGCCGCTACAAAAGCAGCCTCACCCGATTCTCGGGTAAAATCCCGGAATCCCGAATCGCCGTTTCATATACCGGAAATTCCTCCGCCGGCATCCTCCAGGCCAGTCCGCATCCCGCGGACACCTCACCCGGAACAGGAATCAACCTTCCCGGAATTTCCCGCTTCCCGCAAAAGCGCTCCATCGCCATCGCCTCCGATGTCGTCTGAAACGTCAGAAGGATATACTCTCTTTTTTCTCTCATCCCTGTCTTATCCCGCCAAAATGCTGCGAAAAGCCTCTACTCTGAAAGCTTTCGCACCGCCTGAAGCGCAAGATCTACCTCCTCCTTCGTGTTATAACAGGAAAAGCTGAACCGGACGGCACCCTGCTTCCCGGTTTTCAGTGCCCGGTGCAGAAGCGGTGCACAGTGCGCGCCGCCCCGTACACAGATACCGTAATCCTCCCAGAGCCAGTCACAGACCCGTGCGGAATCCTCTCCGCCGATATTGAGCGTCACAATGGCCGCGCGCTCTGCCGCCGCATAATCACCGTACAGCCGCACACCCCGGATATTGCCCGCGCCCTCGGCAAACCGCCGTGCAAGCCCGAGCGCCTTTTCATGCAGCTCTGTCACCCCCGCCTCCCCGATAAACGAAAGCGCCGCCGAAAGCCCCGCGATTCCGTGGCTATTTAAGGTCCCTGCCTCCAGCGCTTCGGGCATGACCGAAGGATGATGCCGCTCATAGCTGTGGCTCCCGCTTCCCCCCGTCTTCAGCGGACGGACGGACAGACCCGGGCGCACATAAAGCCCCCCGGTTCCCTGCGGCCCCATCAGCCCCTTGTGTCCGGTAAAGCAAAGCACGTCGATACTATACTTTTCCACATCAATGGTCAAAAGCCCCGCCGTCTGCGCCGCGTCTACAATCAGCAGCAGACCGTATTTCCCGGCAAACTCCGACACCCGTCCCAAATCCGTAACATTTCCGGTCAGGTTGGAGGCATGTGTGACGACAACCGCCCGTGTGTGCTCCGTCCGGCTTTCCTCCAGTTTATCATACAAAAGCCGCCCCGCTTCATCCACGGCAAGATATGTCACCTCTATGCCGCGCTCCTCCATTTCATAGAGCGGCCGCAAAACGGAATTGTGTTCACTGACCGTTGTAATGACATGGTCCCCCGGCGAAAACAGCCCCAAAATAGCCGTATTCAACGCCTCCGTCGCATTGCAGGTAAACGCAATCCGCGAAGCGTCCGGCGCGTGGAACAGGCGCGCAAGCTGCTCCCTCGCCCCGTAAATCAGCCGGGAGGCCCGAAGGGTCGGCTCGTGCGCTCCCCTGCCGGAATTTCCGAGCGTGCGTAAGCCTTCCACAACCGCGCGCTCCACCCCGGGCGGACGATAAAAGGAGGTTGCGGCATTGTCAAGATAAATCATGGCTTTACCAGAACCTCGGCCTGTGTCATTTTTTCGGCTATCACATACATATTCGTGACACCCCCGACCCGAAGCTGCTCCTTTAAGCCATAGTAATCCAGACAGGTTCCGCAGGTTAAAATCTCAACCCCCTCACGCTCCATCTGCTTTAAATCCTCAATCGCCGGGGAATCCTCACAGGTCAGCCTCGCCCCGCCGTTGTAAAAAAGAATCGTCCGCGGCAGCTCGTCCTGCTGTGTCAAAGCGTAAAGAAACGCTTTCATCAAAGTGTTTCCAAGTTCTTCGTCTCCCTCGCCCATCCGGGAAGATGAAACCGCGACAACCACATTGCGTCCGTTCCCGCAGGGACAGAACTCCTGTGCCTCTTTCGGCTCCTGCGCCTGATTTTCCAGGACTCCGTTTTCCTCTACCGTAAACAAAGCCCTGTATTTCCGGTTCTCCAACTGCTGCCCGCTGAACCCGTAGCCCTTTTGCTCCGCGAGCTTTTTCAGATTCTGCACCGCAATTTCATTGTCAACCAATACCTCCACCTGACCGGCACCGTTTAACTCCCGGATCGCGTTTTTCGCCTTCACCACCGGAATCGGGCAGGTATCTCCCAATGCGTTTACCGTTATCATTTCCCTTCTTCCTTTCCAATCACATATATTTCCGTCTGTTCCCTTGGGATAATTTCTCCCACAAGCTCCGCCGGAAGCCCCGCCTGACGCAGCTCTCCCAGCAGGCACTCCGCGTCCCCCGGCGCTGCCGCGATCAAAAGTCCTCCCGAGGTCTGGGGGTCAAACAACACCTCCTCCATCGCGAACGACACATGTTCAAACGAAATGAACGGGCCGACGTGGTTTCTGTTTTTCTGGCCGCCCGCCGTCAGCAGAAATTCATCGGCACAGGCAAGCGCTCCCGGGAGCACCGGAATCCGCCCCGCGTCAATGCGGCAGGAGCATCTGCCGTCCAGCATCTCATGCAAATGTCCGAGAAATCCAAAGCCGGTCACGTCCGTGCAGGCGTGTACCTCATAGCCCCGGCAGATTTCGGAAGCGGTTTTGTTGAGCATCGTCATAGAAGCAACCGCCTCCCTCATCGCTTCCCGAGAAGCCTCATGCACTCTGTCCGCGGCACAGATAATCCCGACTCCGAGCTTTTTGGTGAGAATCAGCTTATCGCCGGGCCTTCCCTGATTGTTCGGATAGATGCGCGCCGGGTGCACCGTGCCCGTCACGGAAAGACCATACTTGACACCGTCGTCGGCAATCGAATGTCCCCCCGCCAGTATGCCGCCCGCCTCCGCCACCTTACTCAGACCGCCGCGCAGGATTTCCCCGAGAATATTTAAGTCCATACTTTCGGGAAAACAGACAATATTGAGCGCCGTCTTTACATCCCCGCCCATGGCATAAATATCGCTCAGTGCATTCGCCGCCGCAATCTGCCCAAAGGTAAACGGATCCTCCACCATCGGCGGAAAAAAATCCAGTGTCTGTACCACCGCCGTATCATCCGAAATCCGGTACACTGCCGCATCGTCCTTACTGTCGTAGCCAATCAGCAGATTTTTGTCCGGCATCTGCTTTGGCAGCCGCTCCAGAATTCTGGCAAGCACGCCCGCGCCAAGCTTTGCCGTACAGCCTCCACCCTTACAGAAAACAATTTTTTCCTCCATGATAATCACACCTTTCCGCCGCCTGTCAATGGGAATCGACGCGTCCGAGTAATATATCCATGCCGTGCTCCAGCGTGCCCAGCAGATACGAAAGGCTCTCCTCCACCGCCTTCGGACTGCCCGGCAGATTTACAATCAGGGTTTGTCCCCGGATGACGCTTACCCCGCGGCTTAGCATCGCACGCTTCGTAATCGTCATACTATAGCCCCGGATTGCCTCCGCGATGCCTGGCGCACTTCGCTCGGCCACGGCAAGCGTTGCCTCCGGCGTCACGTCCCGCACGGAAAAGCCGGTACCTCCTGTCGTGAGGACCAGGTTCACTCTGCACTCATCCGCCAACCGAAGCAGTTCTCTCTCCAACAGCTCTCTCTCATCGGGCAAAACGCGGTAAGACACAACCTCATATGTCTCGGACGAAAGCAGTTCTTTGATTCTTCTGCCGCTCACATCCTCCCGCTCTCCCGCAAAGCCCTTATCGCTTGCGGTGATAATCCCCACCGTATATCTATCCATGTCAACCTCCACTCGCTATATAATGTCCGCTTTTCCCGCCGTCCTTTTCCAGCAAATGAATGTCCGAAATCCGCATATCACGGTCCATCGACTTGCACATATCGTAAATCGTCAGGAGCGCTACGCTCACACCGGTGAGCGCCTCCATCTCGACACCGGTTTTCCCGACGCAGGAGGTTTTGCAATACGCCTTGACGCAGCAGTCCTCCTCACAGAGTTCAAAGGTAAGCTCGCAGTCGGTCAGGGCTATGATATGGCAAAGTGGAATCAGCTCCGCATTTTTCTTTGCACCCATGATCCCCGCAATCCGGGCGACGCCGAGCACATCACCCTTTTTTGCCGTCCGGTCCGCAATGGCCTCATACACCCTGCGGCTGACATATATGCGTCCCGACGCGGCGGCGGTACGGTAGGCATCTTCCTTTTCATGGATATCCACCATAACCGCATTTCCTTCCTTATTAAAATGAGTAAATTCAGCCATATCCTCACACTCCTTCTTCTGGGATATTCTACTATGAAACGCCCTCGGATACAAGGTACTTGTGCATACGCCAAACACGGTGGAATAAGCCTGTTTTAAGGTACTTTTTACCTGTATTGCCTCCTATTTAGACATAATTTGTTCATTTCTTATTCATATTTAACATAAAATCACGGATTGTTCACACTTTTTTATACATCTTTCCGATTGATTTTTCCCTAAAGAAGCGATATATTCTCATAGTATCACATTTTGCATTTTTACAAAAGCTTTACAACGATTTTACCTTCAGAGGGGGGAATACCCCGGACAAACAGGAAATACCTGTTCTATACCGATAGCTATACTTTTTTGGTTGGGAGGATTTCATAATGAAAGAAAAAATGCGTTTATTCCGCAATAAACTTTCCGGGCTGCGCGCAAAGCTGCCCAAAAAGAAAGGACACAGCGAAAAATACGATAGGACGATTGCATTTTTAAACAGATACTCTCTTATCTTTCACTTTTTGCTGGGATGTATTTTAACCTTTGTAATCGAGCTGATTTCCAGAAGGGACTTTCTTTCGACAGTTTCCTTCATACATAATCACACGCTCGCTTACCTTTACAATGCTTTTATTATTTTTGCATCCCTGTCGCTTGTGTACCTGACAAAATTCCGGGCGCAGTTCCGTTTGTTAATCAGTGGTCTCTGGTTATTTTTAGGCACGATTAACGGGCTGATTCTCTCGAACCGCGTGACGCCCTTCAGCTACACGGATTTAAAATGTATTTCCGATTTGTTCGCCATGCAGAACACTAACTATTTCACGGCGGAGGAAGCAACGCTGGTGGTATCCGTTGTTGTTGCCTTCTTCGTGTTTCTGTTCCTTTTCTTTGCAAAGGGACCGCGTTATCGGGGAAAACGCCACACCGTACTGGCTCCTGTCTCTATCGCGGCGCTGCTTTTGATAGGACTTCCGGTGACGACACAGGCGGCGCAGAACTCCAACGTACTGGCATCCTATTTTTCCAATATTGCGGAGGGCTACTCCGATTACGGGTTTGTTTACGGTTTTTCGACCTCCGTGGTAGGTCGCGGCATGAGCAAGCCGGAGGATTATTCCGAGGAAACCATCGATGCCATTGAGACGCTTGTGGATTCCGCAAAGGAGGAAACTGCCGTTTCCGGTGAAACCGGCCCGAATATTATCTGCGTATTACTTGAGTCCTTTATCGACCCGTATGAGGTAAACTTTTTAAATATGTCGGAAGACCCGATTCCGAATTTCCATAATCTGGAGGAAAATTTCTCCACCGGTTATCTGACTGTCCCGGTCGTAGGGGCCGGCACGGCAAACACGGAGTTTGAAGTCCTGACCGGTATGAGTATGCAGTATTTCGGCACCGGAGAATATCCTTACAAGACAATTTTAAAGCAGACCGACTGTGAAAGCATTGCCTCCGATTTATCTAAAATCGGTTACGGCACCCATGTTACGCATAATAATACCGCGACCTTCTACAGCAGAAACAACGCATTTTCCATGATGGGCTTTGACACCTTTACCAGCAAGGAGCTGATGAATATTTCATCGTACACACCGAACGGCAACTGGCCCACCGATGATGTACTCGTGCAGGAAACCGTAAAGGCACTCGATTCGACGGAAAATCAGTCCGACTTCGTCTACACGATTACGGTTGAGGGACACGGAGACTATCCGACGGAAAAGATTCTTCAAAATCCTGACATCATCGTGACGGGAGCAGCCGATGAGGCTACCAATAATCAGTGGGAATATTACGTGAATATGATTCATGAAGTAGACGATTTTATCGGCGATTTGATTGATGCCGTAAACCGTCGCGGAGAAGATACCATTGTGGTAATGTTCGGAGATCATCTTCCGACCATGGGACTTTCCGATTCTGATATGAAGTCCGGCGATATTTTCAAAACGAAATATATCACCTGGAATAACATGGGGCTTGCCAAGAAGGACGCAGATCTCACCGCTTACCAGCTACTTGCGGAGATTACCTCACAGGCCGGTATCCATGAGGGAACCATTTTCAATTATCATCAGACACAGATGGATTCCGAGACTTACTCCAACGGCCTTGAGAATTTACAGTATGACCTGCTTTACGGAAAACGTTATGCATATGGCGGCGAAGATCTCTATCCCGCAAGCGACCTTGAAATGGATGTGGAAGATGTGACGATTTCCGCTCTGCGTAAAAATTCCGACAAAGGCACGCTGTCCGTATACGGCTCGAATTTCACAAAGAATACCAAAATCTTTGTCAACGGCTCAAAGGTTTCCACTTCTTTCGTATCGTCAGCGCTGCTTACGACCAGCCTTGACAATGTAAAGGACGGCGACGTGATTACCGTCAATATCCTGGGTTCCAAGAGCATTCTGCTGCGCGCCGGAATCGACGAGGTAGTCTATGAGGATCCGGATATCATCCGTGATACGGAAACCGGACTCCCGACGGAAGCGACGGAAACCGAAAATACGGAAGCTGACACTTCCGGAAACTCTACGGAAAATACGGAAACTGATGCTTCCGGAAGCTCTACGGAAAACACCGAGACTGACAGTTCCGAAACCTCAACAGAAAATGGCGAAGACTTATCCGGCACATCTGCAACATCTGTAAAAGAATACAAAGAAACAAAATAACAGAAATGTTTATACACAGAAAACCGGCGTGACGAAAGTCATGCCGGTTTTCTGCATTCCAAAGACGCTTCCTTCTTTCACAGGCCGCGTATCAGATTCACCATCTCCAGTGCGCCGACCGCGCACTCATATCCTTTATTCCCGGCCTTACTGCCCGCGCGCTCTATCGCCTGCTCAAGATTGTCTGTCGTCAACACACCGAACATCACCGGAATACCTCTCTGTAGGGACACGTTGGCAATGCCCTTCGACACCTCATTGCATACGTAATCATAATGGCTCGTTGCTCCCCGTATGACCGCGCCCAGACAGATAACAGCATCATATTTTCCGCTCGCCGCCATTTTGGACGCTATAAGCGGAATTTCAAACGCACCCGGCACCCATGCGACATCGATACAGTCCTCCGGCACGTCATGGCGCTTCAAGCCGTCCAACGCTCCTCCAAGCAGTCGTGACACGATAAATTCATTAAATCTCGCCGCGACGATTCCGATTCTTATTTCTCCCTGTAAGGTTAATTTTCCTTCTATAATATTCATTTTAATCTCCATTCCGAAGCATTTTCGCTTCCATCCATGTTTAATATGTGTCCCATCCTTTGCTGCTTGGTGCGCAGATAAAATATATCGTGTGGCGTCGGCTTCATTTGGATCGGCAGCCGTTCCGTGATTTCCATACCGTAACCACCGAGCTGATACACCTTATCGGGATTATTGGTCAAAAGCCTCAGCGTTTTTACACCGAGGTCACTCAGAATCTGCGCCCCGATGTAATATTCCCTCTCATCCGCCGCAAAGCCCAGCGCCAGATTGGCGTCGAACGTATCCATACCGCGCTCCTGCAGCTCATATGCCCGAAGCTTATTCAGAAGTCCGATTCCACGCCCCTCCTGCCGCAGATACAGCAAAACTCCGCGCCCCTCTGCTTCTATCCGGCGCAGGGCCGCATCGAGCTGTTCCCCGCAGTCGCAGCGCTGTGAACCGAAAACATCCCCCGTCAGGCATTCCGAGTGTACGCGGCAAAGGATATCCCTGCCGTCTCCGATTTCCCCCTTCACTAACGCCACATGGTGCTCCCCGTTTAAAAGATTGCGATAGCCATATGCCTGAAATTCCCCGTATTTTGTCGGCAGACTGGCGACGGCCGCGCGCTCTATGAGCTTATCCTTTCTTTTCCGGTACTCCTTTAAAGCCGCGATTGTAATCAGGCACATTCCAAAGCTGCGTGCCAGCTCTGCAAGCTCCGGCATCCGCATCATCGTGCCGTCCTCCCGCATGATCTCACAGCACAGGCCGCACTCCCGAAGCCCCGCCAGGCGCATCAAATCAACGACAGCCTCCGTATGCCCTTCTCTCTCCAGCACCCCGTTTTTCTTCGCCAGCAGCGGAAACATATGCCCGGGTCTGCGAAAATCCGCGGGACAGGATGCTTCATCTGCGCATTTTCGGGCGGTCAACGCTCGTTCCTCCGCGGAAATCCCCGTCGTGGTTCCCGTATAATCAATCGACACGGTAAACGCCGTTTCATGATTATCCGTATTTTTTTCCACCATCTGCGGAAGCTGTAACCGCTTGCAGACATTTTCCGACATCGGCATACAGATAAGCCCTCTGCCGTACTTTGCCATAAAATTGACCTGCTCAGTCGTCACAAACTCCGCCGCGCAAATAAAATCTCCCTCATTTTCCCGGTTTTCATCGTCCGTCACCAATATGATTTTTCCGGCACGAAGCTGCGCCAGCGCTTCCTCCACGCTATCTGATTTCATCTCATCCTCTTTCATGTGAACCTCCTAAAATCCGTTTTTCCGTAAATACTCCTGTGTAACCCCGCCGCGTCCTTCTCCCTCACAGGACAGATAACGCTCCACATATTTTCCAATACAGTCATTCTCAATATTTACTGCGTCCCCCTCCCTTTTGGCGGGCAGCGACGTATGCCCAGCCGTGTGTGGAATTACAGACACCAAAAACTCCCGTTTATCCACGGCAGCTACCGTGAGGCTGATTCCATCCACAGCCACGGAGCCCTTTTCCACAATCCCACGCAGCAGCGCTTCATTCGCCCAGATGTGATACCAGACAGCGTTTTCCTCCCTCCTGATACGCCGGATAATTCCCGTTCCGTCGATATGTCCCGTAACCAGATGTCCGCCGAATCTTCCGTTCGCCGGCATCGCCCGCTCCAGATTAACAGGCATTCCGACCGTAAGCCGGGACAACGTCGAACGGCTCATTGTTTCCGGCATGACATCCGCCGTAAACACCGCATTTGTGTGTGAGGTCACGGTGAGACAAACTCCGTTTACTGCGATGCTGTCCCCGTTCCGTACATCCGATAAAACCATCTCTGCCCGGATATCAAGCTGCATTGCCTTTTCGCTTTTTCTGACTGCCGCCACGCGTCCTATTTCCTCAATAATTCCCGTAAACATCTCTCTCCACCTCGCTTTTCTTATAATTGATTTCCCCGGTGATGCAAATATCCTCCCCGATCACCGCAAGCGTACGGTTTTTCAGGAAAAATCCATGCTCCGGAGAATCCATGCCGCTTCCCGCGACAGGGGTCTTTGCCGCGGCCCCGCCCAAAAGCTTTGGGGCGATATAGATATACGCTTCGTTCACAATCCCGCTTCGCAGCGCCGCCCAGTTCAACTCACCGCCGCCCTCAAGCAGAATGCTGTCAATCTCCCGCGCCCCCAGCTCCCGCATCAGCTCATTCAGGCAGACCCGCCCACGGCATTCGGAAACCGTAACGACCTCGCAGCCGAGAGACTCATATGCCGCAATCCGTTCTTTATTCTTTGTACAGGACGCAAAGATTGTCCGCTGCTCCTTTGCCGTCTGTACGACATAGCTCTCAATCGGTGTTCGAAGTGTCGTATCGCAGATAATACGGATTGGATTTCTTGCCTGCGGCAGGCGGCAGTTCAGCTTTGGATTGTCCACCGCCACCGTCCCCGCTCCCACCATGACCGCGCTTAATTCGTGACGCATCCTGTGTACCTGGGTTCTTGCCGCCTCCCCGGTAATCCACCTTGCGTTTCCGCCCGCTGCCGCTATTTTGCCATCCAGCGTCATCGCGTATTTCATGCGCACATAAGGCGTGTGCTCCCTGATATAGTGGAAAAATATGCGGTTCTGCTTCTCACATTCCTCACGCAGTACTCCCTCCGTAACCTTTACACCACGCGCACGCAGAATCGCAATACCCTTTCCCCCGACAAGCGGGTTTATATCCTTCGCGCCGACAACTACCCGGCTGATGCCCGCCTCCAAAACCGCGTCCGTGCAGGGAGGTGTTTTTCCGTGGTGGCAGCACGGCTCCAGCGTCACATAAAGGGTGGCCCCGGCAGGGCTCTCTCCCCTGTTCCTGCAATCCGCAAGCGCTCTGCGCTCCGCGTGAGCTTCTCCGCAGCGCTCATGATACCCCTGCCCGATGATACGTCCCTCCCTGACAAGCACGGCCCCGACCACCGGATTTGGGGCTGTCCAACCCCTTCCCAGCTCTGCAAGCTCCATCGCCATTTGCATATAGCTCTCATCCTGTCCCATCTTTTCCTCCATTCCTAACAACAAAAACTCCCTGAACATTTTTTGTCCAGGGAGTTTTGACGCGGGCAGCAGAAGCCCCTTTTCGGAGAAAACACACCAAAAAACAAAAAGCTCCAGAATACAAAGATTCCAGAGCATAAGCTTCATACACAGATATTTCTATCTGCCTCGCGAATCATCTTCTTTCATCCAGACTATACTGTCGGCTTCGGAGTTGCACCGAATCATGCCTTGCGGCTCGTGGGCTGTACCACCGGTAGGGACTTGCACCCTGCCCTGAAGACTGTTATTTATTTTTCTTAGAGTATATCACTCATTTCTCAAAAGTCAAGCAATATTTTCCAGCTCCGTCTGTTTTACACATAGGACGTATCTACCCGAAGCACCACATGATAGCTGTCTCCGAGCCGTTCTCTCACCTGAGCTTCAATCATTGCAGTCAGCTCATCGTCTGCGATATGAAACTTATAGGGAACCAGCACATCAAAAATCAGATTGGTATGTGTCGGTCCCGCCACAACACGGAAATCATGCATATCCACAGCCGAATCAATTCCCTTGATAATGGAAGCCACTGCCGCTTTGAGCTCGCTGACGTGCTTATCCGAGGTGACAATCGGATCCATATGTATCGTTGCATCGCAGCCGAGCTTTTCCCTAAGCTCATTCTCGATATTATCGATGATGTCATGGATTTCGAGGATATTACCCTCTGCCGGGACCTCGGCGTGCAGCGACACCATACGCCTGCCCGGACCGTAATCATGCACTATCAAATCATGAATCCCGCAAATTTCCTCATGCGCCATCACAATTTTATCAATCTGCTGCACAAATTCGCTCTCGGGCGCCTGTCCCAGCAGCGGATCCAGCGTCTCCTTCGCTGAACGTATGCCTGCATACAGGATAAACAGGCCTACCAATGCTCCGCAGTAACCATCGATGGCAAGCCCCGTAAAATGTCCTACCACCGTCGCCACAAGCACTACCGTCGTCGCGCAGGTATCGCTTAAGCTGTCCGTGGCGGTCGCTTTCATTGCCGCGGAATCAATCTTTTTTGCGACGCTGATGTTATAGAAGTACATATAAAGCTTTACCAGAATAGAAACCACCAGAATTGCAAC
This sequence comes from uncultured Roseburia sp., assembly GCA_944375975.1. Lineage (GTDB taxonomy): Bacteria > Bacillota > Clostridia > Lachnospirales > Lachnospiraceae > Roseburia. Next base: position 12,939 of record CALWBG010000012.1, on the reverse strand, counting down.
AATCAACGCGGAAAACTCTGTTTCCTCCGGTTTCAGAATCTTCGTTACCGAATCGCGCAGCAGCTCATATGCCATCAGAAGAATAGCCGCCGACACTACCAGTCCCGACACGTATTCGATTCTCCCATGCCCGAACGGATGCTCCGAGTCCGGCTTTGCCCCGGCCAGTTTAAATCCCACCAGTGTAACTACCGAGGACGCCGCATCGGAAAGATTATTAAACGCGTCGGCGGTAATCGCGATGGATTTGCTGATTGTCCCTGCAAAAAACTTTCCCAAAAAAAGCAGGATATTCAGGAAAATTCCCACAAGCCCGCAGAGCATCCCATATTCACGGCGAATTTTCGCCTTATCCGCCGTTTCTCTGATAAAAATTTTTGAAAGAAATGTTATCAAAGTCTCACTCCCCTACTCTATTTTTCCAAAATCCGAAAGCGGCCAGTAAATGAGCTCTCCCTTTCCCAGAATTTTCTCGCGTGCCACATAGGTATTTACCCAGTAACGCGCGTCCCATGAATCGTTTCGGTTATCTCCCAACACAAGGTAGCAGTCCTGCGGAACCTCAAACAGGAACGGGCCCGTCTCCACCGTCCACTCCTCTTTCAGATAATCCTCCTCAAGCGGCGTATCGGAGCCGTCTATGTAAATCTTCCCTTCCTCAATCCGCACTTCCTCACCGGGAAGCCCGATAATTCGTTTTACGTAAAGTTCTTCCTCGTCGTCCGGATAGTGAAAAATAATAACGTCTCCCCGCTGCGGGTCTTCTCTCAGATAGGCCAGCCGGCTGCCGATTAACCGATCACCCGGCATAATCGTATTTTCCATAGAGCCGGTCGGTACATCCGCATTGATAATCAGATAATTTTTGATGAGAAAAGCCGCCCCGATGGCCAGGGCAAAGGTGAGTATCCAGCTTATAATTTCCCTGACCGCCGAAAAACTTTCCTCTGGTTTTTCCGTATTTTTGTGCTCCTCTTCGTATTTGAAATCATTCATTTTGTATTCCTCGAATTGTCTGTCTCTTCTCTCCGCGCGAATCACCGCACAAAAGGTATGCATTAGAAATTATTTTAACACATCCTGCCCGCATTTGGCAAGGACACACCTGCCAATCCTGCAATATTGCCAATACCTCAAAAAATCTCACGAAAAAAGGAGCATGGCATCCGTCACGCTCCCTCTCTTTTTCGGTCTTAGCCGCACCTTCACGCTGCTTTTTTATTCTCCAAACAGCGCTGTGGAATAATACCGGTCACCGCTGTCCGGCAATATCACAACAATAGTTTTTCCCTCATTCTCCGGTCGCTTTGCAAGCTCTATCGCCGCATACAGCGCCGCGCCGGAGGAAATGCCGACCAAAACGCCCTCCGCCTTTGCCAGCTCTTTTCCCGTCGCAAAGGCATCCTCGTTGGAAACGGGAAATACCTCGTCATAAACTTTTGTGTCAAGCACCTTCGGCACAAAGCCCGCGCCGATTCCCTGAATCTTATGTGCTCCCGCTGTCCCCTTCGAGAGAACCGGAGAGGTTTCGGGCTCCACGGCTACAATCTTCACATCCTGCTTTTTTGACTTTAAAAAGCTGCCCGCGCCCGTGATGGTTCCGCCGGTTCCGACCCCGGCGACAAAAATGTCCACCGCTCCGTCGGTATCCTCCCAGATTTCAGGACCTGTCGTCTCAAAATGCGCCTTCGCGTTTGCGGGATTGTCAAACTGCGCCGGAATAAAAGCTCCCTCGATTTCCTCTGCAAGCTCGTTTGCCTTTTCAATCGCGCCCTTCATGCCCTTTGCCCCGTCTGTCAGCACAATTTCCGCTCCGTATGCCTTTAGAATATTGCGCCGCTCCACACTCATGGTTTCCGGCATGGTCAGGATGATACGGTAACCTCTTGCTGCTGCGATGGACGCGAGGCCGATGCCCGTATTGCCGGAGGTCGGTTCAATGATGACCGAGCCCTCGCCAAGCAGCCCTTTTTTCTCTGCGTCCTGAATCATATAATACGCGGCGCGGTCCTTCACACTTCCCGAGGTATTAAAGTATTCCAGCTTTACGAGAATCTTCGCCTTTAATCCCTTTTCTTTTTCCAGATTCGTTACCTCCAGTAACGGCGTTTTCCCGATTAGCTCCGTTGCACTCTTATGAATGTTTGCCATAATGCTGTCTCCTTTTCTTTTCTAACCTCTGTTATAATACCTGTTTCCTGCTTCGTCAAGCCGCTCACGCCGCAGCCGTTTTAGTAATCCTCTTCTTCCTCTTTTTCGCTGATGTCATTGACCGGAGGATTGAGGCCCTCGATTTTGATGCCGTTTTTCTCCGCGTAATCCCAGAGTGCCGCATGAATCGCCTCCTCCGCCAGAAGCGAGCAGTGCACCTTAACGGGGGGAAGACCGTCGAGCGCCTCCATCACCGCTTTATTTGTGACCTCAAGCGCCTGCTGCACGGTCTTTCCCTTTACCAGCTCCGTTGCCATACTGCTGGTGGCAACCGCCGCTCCGCAGCCGAAGGTCTTAAATCTCGCCTCCTGTATCACACCGTTCTCGTCGATATCCAGATACATTCGCATAATATCTCCGCATTTCGCGTTCCCTACGGTTCCCACACCACTCGGATTTTCGATTTCTCCCACATTTCTCGGATTATTAAAATGGTCCATTACCTTTTCACTGTACATAGCTTTCTACTCCTTTTCTTCGCATTTGTTTTCCGGTACCGCCTAATTCTGCTGCTTTTTTACAAAGTCCTCGTAAAGCGGGGACATGCCGCGCAGGCGCTCAATGATTTTTTTCAGTTCCTCCACCGTGTAGTCAATTTCCTCGGTCGTATTTTTTTCCGACAGCGTCAGCCGCAGGGAGCCGTGCGCAATTTCATGCGGCAGTCCGATGGCAAGCAGCACATGGGACGGGTCTAAGGAACCCGAGGTGCAAGCCGAACCGCTGGAAGCGCAAATGCCCGCCTGGTCAAGAAGAATCAGCATGGATTCTCCCTCGATAAAGCGGAAGCAGAAGTTCGCGTTATTCGGAAGGCGGTCACTCCGGTGACCGTTCAGCCTTGTATACGGAATCTCCTTTAACACCCGCTCGATGAGATAATCGCGAAGCTCCGTCTCTTTTTTGCTCCGCTCGCCCATCGTATCTAATGCCAGCTCGGCAGCCTTCCCGATGCCGACAATACCCGGCACGTTGTGCGTGCCCGCGCGACGCTTCCGCTCCTGCGCGCCTCCGTGAATAAACGAACGGATTTTCACGCCCTTGCGGATATAAAGCACGCCGACGCCTTTCGGGCCGTTGATTTTATGTCCGCTCGCGCTCAACATATCGATGTTCATTTCCTCCACGTCCAGAGGGATGTGTCCGAACGCCTGCACCGCGTCAGTGTGGAACAACACGCCGTGTTCCCGGGCAATTTTGCCTATTTCCCGGATTGGCTGAACCGTTCCGATTTCATTGTTCGCCGCCATAATGGAAATCAGGATTGTGTCGGGACGGATGGCCGCCTCCAAATCAGACAGGCTTATCTTCCCGTCCTCATCCACATCCAGCCAGGTCACCTCAAAGCCTTTCTTTTCCAGGTATGCGCAGGTGTTTAAAACCGCGTGGTGTTCAATCTTGCTGGTGATGATATGCTTTCCTTTTTCCCCGTATGCCTCCGCCGCGGCTTTAATAGCCCAGTTGTCCGATTCACTGCCGCCGCCGGTAAAATAGATTTCCTCCGGCTTTGCGTGAAGCAATTTGGCAACACTCTCCCTCGCGTGATTCACCGCCTTCGCGCTCTCGGCCGCAAAGGTGTAGACCGACGACGGATTTGCGTAATATTCCGTAAAATAGGGAAGCATCGCGTCGAGTACCTCCGGGTAAACCTGCGTCGTTGCAGCATTATCCAAATAAATTACTTTTTCCATAACGTTGGTTCCTTTCTATATCCTTATATTATCCATTCGTGCTTCTGGTTAACCATACTCATACCCAAACCGGGAAATTGTTATTTCCTAGTTATTCCATATGATATTCGTATTATACACCCGCAATTCCTATTGTCAAGATAGGAATTGGATTTTTTTGAATACAAGCTTATGGCTGAACTGTTACGTCAAACACTGTTCGCCCTCAAAAAAGAATGACAGCCGGATAAGGCGGTGCTATAATAGGTTCCATATGGAAGTTCCACCTGGAGGTTATTATGAATCATTTATTTTCCCCGGAGCTGATTCCGGATTATATGCACGCACACCCATCCTTTGGCGTGAAGCGTGTTCTGACCTATACGATTTTCCGTTTCTTTTCCTTTGCCGGAAAAGAGAACAGGGATTTGGCCATCCGCCTAAAGGAGCTGCTGTTTCCCGTTGAGACAACCCTGGATTTTGCGGTGATAGAAAGCTATCTCTCCGAAGACCTGTTTTTTTCTCCGTCTCTGGAGGAAGACAGCTTTGACGCCTTTTTCCTGTATGCGGCTGTCGCTATCGTAGAAAATGCCTTTGATGAATTTTCCGCGGGAGACGCCCTCACCGTAGTCGACAATCTGGTACTCTCCCTTTACCCGGTGCTCTGCTCCGCGGCACTTGACGACACCAATACCCGCCTGGACGCAATCGTGGAAAACGGCGCGGAATTTTACGCCGCACTTTATCTCGCGCTCACAAGATATTCGGGCTCAGTGGGGATTATTTTGCCGAAGCTTTCGTCTGTCTACCGTCCGGAATTTCATTTTACCAGTGAGGACACGGTACTGTATGAATTTATGGATGAATATTTTGAGACAAGGAACTGCGTGCTGCACCCCTCCTATACGGAAATGATTGATACGCTGGTGCAGGCAACACTTAGCTACTATAAGACAGACCTCGATACGCTGCTCTCGGGTGACGTGTCGGCCATGCTTTCGGGCACGACCTCACGTTTTGCCATAATGAAGCGCTTCGGCTCCCTGACGCTTAGCCGTACCCCTGGCCATGACGCCTCTCTTGATATGCTTCGTGAAATGCTCCGCTACGCGGCTGCCTATGAGCTGCGCAGCAATTTGTTTGATTACCACCTGGATGAGGATAATCTCATCACACTGGACAACTGGAAGGAAAAGCTTCGCTGGCATTATGTCCAGTACTCCAATGTGCTACAGCCCGCGCTCGATATGTTCTATGCGGCAGTGCTCTCCGGCCGGCTGCTGCGGGCAGAATTTGAACGAGAGCTGACGGCACTCGGATTTACCGTTTTCTAACACCGGGTCCAAAAAAGCGCCTGAGTTTGCATAAATTACACTTTCAATGTGCCAAAAGAACATGCTGCGATGGCAGGTGCTTTTGGCACTGCAAACTTCCCGGCAGCTTCCGAAATACACGTTATGACTCCGCTTCGTCCTGCGGCGCTTCTCCCAAATCCGTAACCCGCACCTGCTCCACGCGCTTGCCGGACATCGCGGTAACCTCTACCTTAAGACGTGATTCCGTATCCTCGATACTGTCGCCCGCCTTGGGAATACACTCAAACAATTCCATCACCCAGCCGCTGACTGTCTGCACCTCAAACTCCTTGTCCCTGCCCAGACATTCAAAAAGCTTTTCCACTCTCGTCTTGCCGGCTACCAGATATACATCCGGCTCAATCTGCTCAATCTCTGTTTCCACCTTATCGTGCTCGTCCCAGATTTCTCCGACCAGTTCTTCTAAGATGTCCTCGAGCGTAATGATTCCAGCCGTTCCGCCGTACTCATCCATAACGACCGCGATGTGCAGCTTTTTCTGCTGCAGCTCCTTCATCAGATCGTCAATCCTTTTATTTTTCGCAATATAAATGACCGGGCGCACGGACTCCTTAATCCCCGTATCCGTATGATAAATAAAATTGTAAAAATCCTTCTGATACAGGATTCCGATAATCTGATCTATATTCTCCTCATACACCGGGAGTCTGGAATATCCCGTCTCCGCAAATACCTGGGCAATTTTGTTTTTCGGCATGTCCACGGGAACACCTACGATATCCACCCGCGGCGTATATATATCTACCGCCTCAAGCTCGTTAAACTCAATCGCACTTCGTATCAGGCTTCCCTCGTTTTCTCCGATTCCGCCGCCCGCCTGCGCCTCATCGACAATCGTGAGCAATTCCTCCTCGGTAATACCTGTATCCTCCGAGGATTTGAAAATGCGCGACAGCAGCTTCTTCCACTGGGCAAACAGCCAATTTAACGGCATTAATATTTTCATCAGCACATTGATAATCGGAGCCGAAAACATCGCGAATTTCTCCGGGGATTCCTTGGCAATACTCTTCGGCGAGATTTCTCCGAAAATAAGCACCACAACCGTGGAAACCGCGGTAGATACACTCGCACCCGCGTCCGAGCCGATCAGCCGGACAAACAGCACCGTCGACACGGAGGCCGTCGTGATATTTACGATATTATTTCCGATTAGAATCGTAGACAGCAGATTGTCGTAACGATCGGAGAGCTTAAGTACGAGCTCCGCCTTCTGATTCCCTTTTTCCGCCATATTTTTTACACGGATACGATTCAGGGAGGAAAACGCCGTCTCCGTCGCAGAAAAATAAGCAGACATCACAACACAAACTACAATGATAATCAAGGATATTGTGTCACTTCCCATAATCTTTTCCCTTCCTTTTCTGATTGCTTCATCTGTATGGAAATTTGCGCCTTATCAGGAAATCAACGCCCATATTTAGACGCAAAAAGGCATAGCTTCGTCTCGTGACGCAGCTATGCCTCTCCTATATGCAAAGCGGCCGCTTCAAAATATACCGCCTGTTTTATCTGATACGCCGTCCCGACGCAGATACCTGTTCCCTTCTGACTATGACAAGGAGACGTGTCTCCATCTTCACTGTCTGACATACAAACCTCCATAACAAATTTTATGCTATGAATGTTATTATAACAAATCCCGCATGTTTCGGCAAGTTTTTTCTTTTGTCCTTCCTGACTCATCCATGGTGATGACGCTCTTTGAGCTTCGCGGTATTCGCCTCAACCCGCTTTTTATCCAGCGGATAAATCAGCCACAGAATTGCCGCCACGACAAAAAACCCGATTGCCGGAACAATCGTAGAGGTGATATAAAGCCCCTCGATAACCTCCGGCGTCTGCACCTTTGCCGCTGATTCGTAGCCGATAATGGTGAGCGCCCAGCCGCCGGCGCCTCCCGCAAGCGCCTGTCCGACCTTTCTTGCAAAGGAGTACACCGCATAGACCGTTCCGTCCTCCCGATGACCGGTTCTTGCCTCCTGGTCGTCAATCACGTCCGTGATGTTCGCCCAGATGACGGTGTTAAAAAATCCAAGGCCCAGGTATCCGAGCATCGACAGCAGAATAAACAGCCACATATTTTTTATGTGCAGAAAATACATCAGCGCATACACCGCGCCGGAAGAAAGCATCCCCACAACGGCGGCCTCTTTTTTCCCGAACCGCTTTGAAATGGGAACACTCAAAGGAACTACCACCAACAGTATCACCAGGGTGGACGCGACTGTAAAGACAGAAATTCCCTTTGCGTTTCCAAAATATTCGGGATAAATGAAATTATTCATGGACGTTATCAAAAGCTGGGCGAGCAGCAGAAATACGGCGGCTCCGATGATGCCCAGCAGCGCCCGGCTGGAAAAAACCTCTTTGAGCGTCCGCGCCAGCGATATACGCCCGCCGCCGGTATCCTGCTCTATCTGCACACGCTCGGTCGTCAGTTTATAGCAAATCAGGTAACACACAATGGAAAGAACGGAAAAAACGCCGGCGACAATCGTAAATGCCGCCCCGCCCCGGACAACCTGATTGCCCGCCTCATCCGTCGTATAGATAAAGATTGGCGTTCCCACTCCAATGACAAGGCCCGCAAGGGTGGCTCCCATGGAGCGGAAAGTCGAGAGGGAGGTCCGCTGATTCGGGTCTGCGGTAATGGCAGACGCCATGGACCCGTAGGGAATATTGATAGAGGTATAAAAAACACTTCCCCACAGAAGATACGTCACATACATATAAAGCATCTTCATCCCCTCGGACGCTCCCGCCATCGACGTCTGATACATCAAAAAGCTGGCAAGGGCCACCGGTCCGCACATTCTGCGAATCCAGCAGCGGAATTTTCCGTCCTTCGCCGGCTTGGCGGAATCCACGATACGGCCCATGGTTACATCCGTAAAGGCGTCCACAAACCTTGCAATCAAGAACAGCGTGCCGACCGCCGCCCCGCTGATGCCGAGCACCTTGGTGTAAAATACCATCAAAAAAGAGCTGGCAAAAATAAACGTAAAATCGTTGCCGAAATCTCCAAACATATAGCCGATTTTGTCCCGCAGGCCAAAAGGCCTTTCCGTACCGTTGTTCGTTTCCATTGTATCCTCCTGCAAAATTCTGCGCTTTCTTGTTGTTTTGCGCCTTCCGCTTCGCTGCTGCGGCCGGCCCGCATAACCCTATTTTCCCCAAAAATGCCTATCCTATGCTTTTATCGTTTGCCCGAGCTATGAAAATGTGCTATACTGTTCACAATACCAAAAACGGTCATTACGATAATTACTGCAATTTCAGATAAAATAAGATAAAAGGAGGACTTTTATGATTGTAAACGAATCTGCGGAAAATTATTTAGAAACAATCCTGATTCTCAGTAAACGCAACCCCGTGGTTCGCTCCGTCGATATCGCCGAGGAGCTGGGCTTTAAAAAATCCAGCGTCAGCGTTGCCATGAAAAATCTGCGTGAAAAAAATAATATTACCATGACGAAAGAAGGTTACATATACCTGACCGAATCGGGACGTGAAATCGCAGAGATGATTTACGAGCGCCACGAGCTGCTGACCGACTGGCTGACCCGCCTTGGAGTTGACCCGAAAATTGCTGCCGAGGACGCCTGCCGGATGGAGCATGTCATCAGCAAGGAGAGCTTTGAAGCAATTAAGCGGCACATCAAATAATTAATGGCTGCACAAAAAACGGAGCGACAATATAACATATACTGTCCCTCCGTTTTTTACTGCATTTTTTATTGATACTGCCTGCGGAACTGCACCGGCGTCATATCATACGCCTTTTTAAACAGCCGGTTAAAATGCTCCACATTCTCATAACCCACGCTCGCGGCAATGGATTCCACTGTCTGATTTGTCTCCTTTAGCATCCGCCTTGCCTTTTTCATCCGGGCCGCCTTCACCGCATCCTGAAACGTCATTCCCGATTTGTCCTTGATATATTTGGAAAGATAAGGCTTGGAAAGATGAAACTTTTCCGCAAGCACATCCATCGTCACATCCGCATAATGGTTCTGAATAAAATTCATGATTTCCATGACGCGCTCATCTCTGCCCTCGCAGATATTTTCACTTTTCGCCATTTTATTTGTGGCCGTAACAAGCGCCGCGATGGAGCTCTTGATAATATCCTCGTCAATGCCGACACCCCAGAACGGTCTGCCCTGGCAGATAATTTCCACATATGCCGCCGCCCTGGAGGAGGAACCAACCGAAATCGCATGCTCCTGGTAAATCGCAAGCTCGTAGCTTACGCCAAAATACATCTTGATTGCATTGCTGACCGCGTCCAGACGCCCGTTTCCGTTTGTCTCAATCACTCTGCGCTCCCCGCCCTGCTCAATCGTCACCTTTGCGGAAATTCCGTCCTTCTGTTCAAAATGACATTCCGGAATGTCAAATACATCCTTCTGGTTGACATAATGCTCACAGAAAATCTGATAAATCATATCCGGCGTCAGTTCCTCATGCCGATGGTCGGAAACACCCTTAACCAGATAGCCGACCTCCTCCTTCATCTGATCCGGCAGCACCATGCCGAAATTCTGTTTGAGCACAAACGCGACGCCGCCCTTTCCGGACTGGCTGTTGATGCGGATGACGTCCGACTCGTATTCCCTTCCGACATCCTTCGGGTCAATGGGCAGATACGGCACATCCCAGCGCTCCCCGCTCTTTCCCGCTTCTCTCCACGCCATACCCTTGGAAATCGCGTCCTGATGGGAACCGGAAAACGCGGTAAACACCAAATCCCCGGCATAGGGAGTCCTCTCGTATACCCGCATACGCGTAAAGCGCTCATACTTTTCACGGATGGCCGGCAGATTGGAGAAATCAAGCTTCGGGTCTACCCCGTGGCATACCATGTTCAGCGCCAGCGTCACGATGTCGACATTTCCGGTACGCTCTCCGTTGCCGAACAGCGTGCCCTCGATGCGGTCCGCCCCCGCAAGCACGCCGAGCTCCGCGTCGCTGATTCCGCTGCCCCGGTCATTGTGCGGGTGCACGCTCAGCACGACATTGTCCCTGTATTTTAAATGCTTGTGGATGTACTCAATCTGGCACGCGAACACATGAGGCATCGCTATCTGCACCGTCGTCGGGATATTGATAATCGCCTTGTGCGCCGCGTCCGGCTTCCAGACATCAAGCACCGCATTGCATACCTCCACCGCGTAATCGACCTCCGTGCCCGGAAAGCTCTCGGGACTGTACTCAAAGGTAAAGTTGCCGTCGGTCTGCTCCGCAAGCTCCTTTAACAGCACCGCGCCGTCCACCGCAAGCTGCTTTACCTCCTCCTTGCTCTTTTTAAACACCTGCTCGCGCTGCGCCACGGAAGTAGAGTTGTAGAGGTGAATTACGGCGTGGGGCGCGCCCTTGACCGCCTCAAACGTCTTTTTGATGATATGCTCTCTGGCCTGCGTCAGCACCTGAACCGTAACGTCGTCCGGTATCATATTCCGCTCGATTAATGCCCTCATAAAATTGTATTCCGTCTCGGAAGCTGCTGGGAATCCCACCTCAATCTCCTTAAAGCCGATTTCAACAAGCATCTGGAAAAACTCGATTTTTTCCTCGAGGCTCATCGGCTCAATGAGTGCCTGGTTTCCGTCCCTTAAATCGACGCTGCACCAGACGGGCGGCTTGTCGATTGCGTCCTTTTTCACCCAGTCGTAGGTGATTTCCGGCGGCATAAAGTAAGATTTTCCGTATTTTTCTGCAATATTCATAATAATCCTCCTAATCATTTCCATTATATAAAAAAGTCCCCGTAGAAAATCTTTCGATTCATCTACAGAGACGCAAAATCATTCTTTACGCGGTACCACTCTGCTTCATGACGTCCGCTTTCCCGCAAAACGTCACGCTCTCTCCGGCACTGTCATGCCTTCTCCCCTTTCTACGGCGGGCACTCCGTCCGAACCTACACAACACGCGTATCCAGCGTGCCTTCAGCCGGCAGCTCCAAGGTGAGTTCCCCGTATTCCTCCGACCGCCTTGCACCCTCCGGCGGCTCTCTGATTTCCGGTCCACGGCTACTGCTCCTTTTCATCGCTTTTCTTTTGAAACAATTGTGTTATACATAGTAACACATCCGGCCTGTTCATGGCAAGGTGTTATTTTATCAATTTTCTTGATTTTTTGTATTGTCCTTGAGTATATACAAGACTTTGACAGGCATATTTCCAGACATTCCCTTCCCCGGGTCGTCTTGACATGCTCCGCAAGGTTCCCTATAGTAGAGGCAATACGCGGCAATTAACACATAAAACGGCGAAAAGGATGCAACAATTTGTATGAAAATGTTGCATCCTTTTTACATGTTATATATCGGCTCGGATTCGTAATACTTAACAGCTTATTTTCATTTTTTTATAAATTAACCTGAAAAAATACAGAATCCTTATCCTCCTGCTCAATTCCAAGATATCTTCTCGTAATGTCATAGGAGGAATGATTATAAATCTCCATGAGCACGGCAGGCGGCGTGCCGCATTTCCATGCATGGTAACCGAACGTTTTTCGCATAGAGTGACAACTGATTCCTTTTTCCAGATGAAGCACCTCCGAGGCATGCCGGATAATCCGGAATGCCTGTGAACGGCTCAGCGGGTCACTCCCGTCCCTTCCCGGGAACAAATAACGTTCCGATGAAATTTCGCAAAGGCTTTCCTGATAGAGCCGGAGCGCACCCCGCGCGTTTTCATTCAACGCGATTCTTGTCTCCTTTTTCGTTTTCTGCTCTGTCACCGTAATGTGATACCGGAATTTCCCCCTTGAAAAATCATATACGTCTCCCCACTTCAAATGAAGCAAATCGCTGATACGCAGTGCGGAATTAATGCCAAGGCAAATCATCGCGTAATTCCTCAGATTCGGTTCTTCCTTTCTATAGTAATCTTTTAATTTCTGAAGCTCCGTTAAATCCCTAATCGGCTGTGTTGTTCCCATACCTGTATTCCCCCTGACCCAAAAACCTTCTCCCCCGGACAGACACAACATTTTCATACAGACTGTTGCATGTTGGGAGGTGACATATGCTAAAGCTCACTTTAAAACCCGGAGAGTTTATTGACATCGGCGACAATATCCGGGTGGTTTTTTCAGGCGGTTCTTCAAAAAATATCCGTCTGCTGATTGACGCTCCCAGGAGCCTGAACATCGCGCGCAGTAACGCGGTGCACGGAGGCGCCGGCCCCAAAACGGGCTATTACCGGGAGCCGGACATTTCTCCGCAGGCAAAACGGCAGATTGCCCGCATTCTAAAGGAAGAACGCAGAAAACAGGCGCGGTAATAATGCCGGGCTGACCCAGGGGGCCCGACTTATTATACATCATTTTAAGACATCTGTCTTAGATGAAAAGAATTTTTCCGGCAGTGCCCGGAAAACCATTGCCGGGGAAAGGATTCCCCGCAGGCCGCAGTCACGCGGCAGCCAAATAAATTTATCACACGGAGGTAAACATTATGGTAGTACAACACAACATGTCAGCGATGAACGCGAACAGAATGCTCGGAGTAACCACAGGCTTACAGGCAAAGTCCACGGAAAAGCTTTCTTCCGGTTACCGGATTAACCGTGCGGCGGACGACGCAGCGGGACTTTCCATTTCCGAGAAAATGAGGAGCCAGATTCGTGGCTTAAATCAGGCTTCCACCAATGCGCAGGACGGCATTTCCT
>CALWBG010000011.1 GCA_944375975.1 uncultured Roseburia sp. | reverse complement strand
CGATGACTGCATCGCCATTAATTCCGGCATGAATGAAGACGGCTGGCGGGTAAATCGCCCATGCCGCCAGGTAGAAATACGAAATTGCCGGTTTAACGGCGGCCACGCAGCAATCGCTATTGGAAGCGGCATGTCCGGCGGCGTAGAAAATATTTTTGTCCACCACTGCACTATCAACGGTACAGAACGCGGAATCCGGCTGAAAACCATTCCCGGACGAGGTGGCTATATCCGCAATGTGCTTTTCCAGGACATGACCATCAGCCACATTCCTTTAGAAGCCATTGAAATCAGCATGGCTTATGGCTCCAGCACCGTAGTTCCTTTAAGTCAGGCTCTGCCCCATATTGAAGAGATTACCTTCAGCCGAATCAGCGGAAACGACCTGGCCACCGGCGTTTCTCTCTGCGGTCTCCCCGGCAGTCCTCTTCAAAACATCCGCTTAGAAGAAGTTAACCTTCCCGGCCAGCATCCAGACAGACATGAATACGTTACTTTAGCTTAACTGCCGGGCTTCTGCCATTCTTTTGATGTTTTTCAATTGGATATGCCTTTTTCAAATAGCTATTTACCATCCCCTCTGTTGCTTTACGGAACCCATGCGATGATTTTCCGGGAATACAGAGCCATAAGTATACAAAGCCGTCAAACGTCCAGATATAAGTGATATCCGACACCCATACAGCATCCGGCTGATCGGTTTCGCCGTTTTTCCACAATTCCCTTGTGTTCTTAGGGGCTCCATAGTTCTGATGGCTTTTTTAGAATCTCAAACGCATCCCTTTGTATCTCTTAGCTTACGCCGGAGACGGGCAATCTCTTTCGCCACATCGCTGGAATAATTTCCAGAACCACTTGTTGGTACATTCCTTTCGTGCTCTCTGGCCGCTCGGAGCCACGGCTTGAGAGCGGAATCACTGATTCCCAGATTCTCAAGCCGCTTTCTGAAGTGAGAGCTCTGAATGGTCCAAGCAATACCTCACTGCATTCCCCTTAAACTGTTGATCGTATCTGCTACCCTTTGCCATGCCTGTACTGCCTCCTTTTTATCATCTTTCTCATCATACATGATTTAGGTCTGCATGGCATTAGTTTCAATGCTTATGCAGGCGCTTAAGGGTAAGGCTATTAGCACAAATTAGACTGCTAATTTCCTATTAGCGGGATATTAGAACAACTCCTATAATTTAAAAAATGAGTTTGACTCTCTTTTATCCCTCGGTGTGAGGCAGATGCCATTCGGAATTTTTAAAGACAAAAAAAGAAAGCACTGAAAAATCTAAGGATAAAATCCTTTATTTTCAATGCTTTCAACGTCCCCGAGACGACTTGAACGTCCGACCTATCGCTTAGGAGGCGATCGCTCTATCCAACTGAGCTACGAGGACATTTATGAAAACCTGCTAATAAGCAGGAATCCAAACTTATGAAATTGTTGATTTTGCGTTCCGCTGGCAATACGCCACCCGCCACTTAGGAGGCGGTCGCTCTATCCAGCTGAGCTATAGCGACATTCAAAAAAACTAATAAGTAGTACTTATTTTTCTGTATACAGCTTTTTTATTTTAACACATTTTTTATAAAAATACCAGTCTTAATTTTTATATTTTATGCTGCCCTGCATCCATACATTTCCTTTAAAGCGTCTGCCCGGCTGCGGCTCTCCAAGCAGGTCCCTGCGGTTGATGCACAGGCTGAACACTAATTCATTGCAGACAAGGTCGAGAATGTAAACCTGCTCTCCCGTCATTTCATTCTGAGCCAGCGTATAGTCCAATATTTCTCCGAGAACCGCATACTGGTCGCTCTCAATGCCATAGGGCATAAAATAAGAATCCACAATACTTAATATATCCTCATGCGTAATACGCCTCGACAACAGCGAATAGGTGTCAATATCCTCCAACGTCAGATTTTCAATCGCGCTCTCATCGCCGTCTCTGGCCGCGGCAATCAGATAATTTCTGTCATTTGACTGATTTTTTGTCTGTTTGATTTTTTTCTCCGCTTTATGGACGGGAAGCAGTATTTTTCCCTCGGTGGAAAGAGCGCCTAAAATAACCCCCTCCTCGAGGTTCATATATCCTTTTGTTTTCTTTACCGCCAGATAATCCACAACGTTTTGAAGATAGAAAATCAATGTAACACCAATCCGCACCTCATCACAGATACCGGCATAGGATTCCTTTTCCGCATGCTTTTCCACCTCTGCCGGCTCTGTTGTGGAAATTGTCTTTCCGCAAAAAAAAGGATAATAATATTCCCTCTCAAAGCTGTCATCGTCCTTATATGTCCCGCGCACGGAAATTCCGAAAAATTCCCCGAATTCCCTGCTTAACTCCGCAAACTCATTCCCCTCGGAATCCTCCGCCACTTTTAAAAATGTCGGTTTTTCTTCGATTTCCCTGCATATTTTTTCCAATTCTTCCTTGTTGATGTCGGAAAATCCGATGGCTCTTAAAAATTTATGCATAAAGCTTTTCGCCTCCCTCCTTTTATATCACCTGCAATATAGATATCTTTTTATTTTTCATCAAATCATAGGTGACCTCGGTTATCTCATTTTTTTCATTTAAAACCGCAATTGCCGGACGAATGGAATTTGACGTCTGACAGATAACCACTCCCCTCTCTCCGGTATTCAGTCTCACTCCCGTTCCCACTGGGTAATATGCGACCATCTTCTGAATAATTTTCACAATTTTTCGCTCAAACAGTATATCGGCTGTCTCTATCAGGTATTCCAGGGCTTGCTGAATACCGGTTCTTCTGCACTCCATTCCTGATATGAGGCAGTCGAATGTGTCGCACACCTGTAAAATATTACACTCAATTTCCTTTGTTCTCTGCTTTAACGGAAAACCCGAACCGTCTTTCCTCTCATGGTGTGACAAAATCATTTTTTTCGATACCGGATCAATCCATTCCTCTCCTTCCAGTGCCGAATACGCTAAAATCGTATGTTTTCGAAACTCAAATACTTCTGATTTGGAATTGTTTTCCGTATCACAGTTGATATAGGGAACTGTAATATAACGTATTCCCAAATCATGGAGTAAACATCCAATTGCAATTTTTCGCAATGCTTCCTCCTTTAATTTGAGCTTCTGGGCAACCCGCAGGGAAAGCAGCGTTACGATAACAGTATGATCGTACAGATTACCGTTTCGCTCTCCCATATCAATGACGGCTTCTGCTTCCTCTGCCTCCACTTCTTCCACCATTTCATCCGCCAGCCAAATAATTCCATCCAGTGAGTTCTTACCGTGATAAATATGATTTTCCAGTATTTTCTGTACTTTGTTTACAAACTTATTGAATTTTTCCTTTTCAATAATATGGTGGGGTGTTTCATATGTTTCATATGGGTCTTCAATACAAACCGTATCAATTCCTAAAAATGATATTAAATCCAGATATTCCGGTTTGAGCGCTGTTCCCTTGGAAATCAGCGTCTCTTTTTCCTCTGTAATTACGGGTTCTGCCAATATCTCCCCGCCCACAAGCGTTTTTACCTGCCGTATTCTCATATTTTACCTCAGTCAACAGTCGATCCCATTGCCCTCTTTAAGGCCTCCTGTTCTTCCTCCGATAAAACAATAATAGAGTTGCCGTCTACGATTTCTTTGATATAAGTATAGCAGCCCTCTCTCGTATGCATAGCATTGATGATAAATCCATTATTTCTTACGTCAAGCATTGCAAGAGAAAAGCTGAGCTTTCCTCCCATTTCATGGAAGGCATCATATTTTATCAGTCCCATTTTCTGATAGGTATATTTCATATTTTGGGACAACACTCTGATAAGCTCCTCGTTTTTACTATTTGACGCAATCAGGGAATCAACCTCATCAAGACGTTTGATCAATGTGTCTTCCAGATTTTTTGCCGTTTTCCCACTCATAAAAATGCGGTAATTCTTCTTTAATTTTCTCATCTGCACTATATTTACGAGTGTCAGAATCAATAAAATAATAACTGCGGCAAGCAGCCCTATAATGATATAATCAGAATCAAAACCCAGATACTGTGAAATCATAATTTGTTTAGCCCTTTCCTATTTTATAAGAACATATGTTCTAATTTTGAATTGTACCCATCAAATCTAAAATGCGGTCCAATTCTTCCATAGAATAATACTCAATTTCTATCTTTCCTTTTTTGTCATCTTTCTGACGTATCGCGACCTTTGTTCCCAAAATGGATTTCATTTTTTCCTCCAAATCCTGATAGATGGCTTCCATCTTGGCATCAGTTTTCTTTTCCTTTTCCACAGGCACATCCTTCTCCTGCTGAATTTTCTTTACAAGCTTTTCCGTCTCCCGGACACTTAACTTCTCATCAAATATTTTTTGTGCCGTCGTGTATTGCTTTTCGCCGTCTTCTATACCGAGCAGGGCACGCGCATGACCAGTACTTATCATATCGTCAATTACCATCTGCTGAACCCGTTCATCCAGCTTTAAAAGACGCATGGAGTTTGTAACAGCGGTACGGCTTTTTGAAACACGCTCTGCCACCTCATCCTGCTTCAAATGAAATTCCGTCAATAATCTTTTATATGCGAAAGCTTCTTCAATCGGATTTAAATTTTCCCGCTGAATATTTTCAATCAGTGAAATTTCAACAACCTCCTGGTCGGAAAGCTGCTTTATAATTACCGGTATTTCCTTTAAGCCTGCAAGCTTCGCAGCACGCCATCTTCTTTCTCCGGCAATGATTTCATAATAATCGTTTTTATCCTGCACCAAGAGCGGCTGCAATACACCGAACTGCCGAATGGATTCTGAGAGTTCCACCAAAGCGTCCTCGTCGAAATTTTTTCGCGGCTGGTTACGGTTTGGCTCTACCTTATTAATATTGACCATAATTCCATCCGTAACCTTTTCCGGCTGCCCGTCCGCTGACGTTCTTACTGCCGTAACTCTCCCCGCTCCAACCTTATCGGTAATCAGAGAATCCAGTCCTTTTCCCAATCCGCCTTTTTTTACTGCCATTTATGTATCCTCTCTTTCCATAACTTCTTTTGCCAGCAGGCGATAGCTTTCAGTTCCCGCTGATTTCGCATCATATAAGTTAATCGGCAATCCGTGAGATGGTGCTTCCGCCAGACGGATGTTTCTCGGAATGAGCGTCTCATATATTTTTACATCCAAATTGCTCTTAACATTATCCACAACCTGATTCGATAAATTTGTTCTCACATCATACATCGTAAATACGATTCCCTCAATGGAAAGTGATGGATTTAATCTTTGCTGTACCAGGTCAATCGTATGCATCAACTGGCTCAATCCTTCCAATGCATAATATTCACATTGAATCGGAACGAGTACGGAATCCGCTGTTGTCATTGCATTAATCGTAAGCATATTCAATGAAGGAGGACAGTCAATGATAATAAAATCATAATCATCTCTGATATAATCCACAGCGTTTTTTAATATGTATTCTTTCTCATTGATTCCAAGCAACTCAATTTCAGCGCCCGCAAGATTCACATTTGAAGGAATAATTTTCATCCCGTCAACCACGGTGTCGACCATACTTTCCTTGATAGAACATTCATCCAGCATTAGTTCATATACCGTGTTTTCCAATCCATTTTTATCGACGCCAAGACCGCTTGTCATATTTCCCTGCGGATCCAGATCAATCGTCAAAACCTTCTTTCCTGCTTCCGCAAGACAAGATGATAAATTTATTGCAGTCGTAGTCTTTCCGACTCCACCCTTCTGATTTGCAATCGCTATAATTCTGCTCATTTTGAACCTCATTTCTTTTCTTTGGTGATTTCCATTATATCACTTCTATAGAAACATGGCTACAAGAAAATGTTTCACGTGAAACATTTTTACAATATACATAAAAAACTGCAAAGCAAACTTTTTAATTTAGTCGCTTTGCAGCTTTTAATACCCATCAAATGGTGATCAGATTATTTCGAATTGCAAATACAGCCGCCTGTGTTCGATCCGTAACCTGTATTTTTTTAAAAATATTTGATACATGATTTTTCACGGTTCGCTCACTGATATTAAGCTGTTCGGCAATTTCTTTGTTATACATTCCCACCGATAATAGCTTAAGCACTTCCATCTCTCTCCTGGTAAGGCTCTCAATCTTTACATTATCCTTATTTCTGTCAATCATTTTTGCATTCAGTACAGGGATAAGACTCGGCTGAATATAATCATCACCATCCACAACAGCCAAAATGGCTTTCTTCAATTCGGCAGACTCAGAATCCTTTAATAAATATCCATTCACTCCAATATCTACAGCCTTAAGCAAATATTCCACTTCATTATGTACGGTTAAAACCAATACCTTAACTTTTATTTTCTGTTCCTTGATTTTCTGGAGCACTTCAAGACCATTCATTTTCGGCATATTAATATCCAGCAATAAAATATCCGGTCTGACGGTCGCCAGCTTTTCGAGACAATCCTCTCCATCGCAGGCCTCCTCAATTACCTCAAAATCCCCCTCCAATTCCAATAATTGTTTTAATCCTTCACGAATCATGGAATGGTCATCCGCAATCATTACCTTTACAGCCATTTTTAAATCTCCTCCTGTTCTGTAATCGGAACCTCTACTGTAATTTTTGTCCCGCAATCTACTTTCGAATCAATCACAATACTTCCCGATAAAAGATATACACGCTCCTTCATCATGGATAATCCAAATCCCGAATTATCATTTTTTATTTCAGATTCAATATTTTCACTGTCAAATCCGATTCCGTCATCCTCAATCACAAGTATAATTTTGTTTTTTTCGTATTTTAAAACAACCTTGATATAGGATGAATTGGCATGGCGAATCGCATTACTACATCCCTCCTGAAGAATACGAAGCAAAGTTATACCTATAACAGGCTTAATACTGTAAGGTTCTCCACTCACTGAAAAATTAACTTTCTTAGCCTCACTGCTTTCCAATTTATCAATCGCGCGTTCAATCGTGGCAACCAACCCGATATCGTCAAAGGACATGGGACGAAGATTGTAAATCATATTTCTTGTGTCATTAATAATATCACGCAGCGTTTTGGATATGATATTCAATTCAAGCTTACAACGCACCGCGTCAATCTCAACAAGCTTCGTGCAAAGCTCCGTTTTATGTACAAGACTTATCATATTCTGAACCGTATAGTCGTGCAGCTCTCTTGATATTCTCTGACGCTCATTTTCCTGTGTCTCTAAAATCGTAAGCCGATAAGTCTCATCCTCCACCAAAGACGAAGATTCCTTTATTTTTTTTCCGGCCTCTTCGATTACATTGGAAACCTCCTGAAGCTTTTGCAGGCAATTCTCATACTCTTGCCTCTTTTCTTCCAAAAGCTTACGCCAGTTTTTTTGATTTTCCCGCAATTCTTCAATCTTATCCCTCTCCATGATATTTCCATCTCTGGGACTAAAGGATTCATATCCCAAATTGCAGGACTCCTCCAATACTTTTATAAACTCTCCGGTATCTCTCAAACGAAGCTCAAGCTCCCTGATTTCCTGTTCCAAACCAGCTTTTTTTTCTAATACTTCTTTTTTCTGCCCGTTTAAATATTTAATAATCATAATCAATTATAGAACATATGTTCTCATCCTTTTATAAAACTGTTAATAATATTTTATCCTAAATAAACTTACTTGAAAAGATAAATTTTAATATTTAAAATTTAGTTTGTATAAGCAGACAAAAGCGGCTATAATAATATTATGAATAACTATTTTAATCTTTGGCAGATATATGGAGGTACCTATGAATAAAAGTATGAAAAAAAATATCAGACACTTTTTTCTGTTGACCGCATTTGCTGCCGGAACCATTCATCTGGTAAATCGATTCATTTCCGTCACCGCAGATATGAAAAACATCCTTAAAACAGAAAACGGGAATTATTTCGACTGGAAAAACGGAAAGATTTACTATACCAAACGCGGTACGGGAAGCCCGGTGCTTTTGATACATGAATTGAATCCTGTCAGCTCCTCTTATGAATGGTGCCGCTTTGCGAAGAAGCTGGAAAAAAATCACACTGTTTATACCCTTGATTTATTAGGCTGCGGCCGTTCCGACAAACCCTACCTGACCTATACAAATTATCTCTATGTTCAACTGGTAACAGATTTTATTAAAAATATAATTAAAGAGCAGCCGGATGTGATTGCAACAGGGGAATCTATCGCCTTCGTGACACTGGCGGAAAATATGGAACACCACTTATTCAAACGAATCATCGCCGTCAATCCACCGATGCCGGAAAAATTTAACCGGACGCCGGATCGTTGTTCCACCTGGAAAAAGACGCTGCTGGAGCTTCCGATTATCGGAACCTTCCTATACAATATAAAAACACATGAAAAACAGATAGAACGCATCTTTCGGGAGTTATATTTTTCCAAACCCCAGCTTGCCTCCTCAAAAATGCTTGACGCTTATTATGAGGCTGCCCATATGGGAGAAAGCCACGGAAAATATCTGATGGCAAGTATGGAAGGAAATTATACCGACAACGCGATTTCCCATGCGCTCAAAAAATTAGAGATTCCTTTCTACGTTGTAGAAAGCAGAAAGATGCCGGATGCGGTATCTATCGCAAACGCGTACGCCAAACACAATCCCGGAATCGAAACCGCTTATATTTCCAATGCGAAGCTTTTGCCTCAACTGGAAGCTCCGGACAGGCTTCTGGAAATGATACAAATGCTGCTTCAAAAATAATAAAAAGAGCTGCCGGACTCCTGCCGCATGAAAACAACAGGATTTCCGTCAGCTCTTTTCTACTAAGACAACGGTTCCCTGGCCGGTGTCCCCGCCTTTCTGGGATATGCCTTCGGAGTAGCTTTCTTTTTATCAATTATGACAAACGAACGCTTTTGCTCATTAATTTCGAATTTATAAATTTCCCTGATTTCTCCTCCCAAAACAGACACCGCTTTTTTAGCTCCCGCCGCCTCCTGCTCTACCTCACCCGATTTATAGGAAATAAAGCTTCCGCCGGGTTTTACAAAGGGCAGACAATATTCGCTTAAGGAAGAAAGATTTGCCACAGCGCGTGAAACGCATAAGTCGAAGCTCTCCCGGTACTCCCTGTTTCGTCCCAGCTCCTCCGCCCTCGCATGAATCGCTGTAATATCCTTCAGCTTCAATTCCTCAATCACTTCATCCAGAAAACGAATTCTTTTATTGAGAGAATCCGCAAGCACAAGCTTAAGATTCGGAAATGCAATCTTTAAAGGAATCCCGGGAAATCCCGCTCCGGTGCCAAGGTCAAGTATGGAAACCTCTCTTTTTAAATCATAAACCAGATTTAACGCAAGGCTGTCCAAAAAATGCTTTTCAATTACCTCATCAAACTCCGTGATTGCCGTAAGGTTCATAACCTTATTTTTTTCTGTCAGCAATTCATAATATCTCAGAAATTGCTCCGTCTGCTCCTGCGACAACTCTACATGAAGCTTTTGTAAACCCAACCTGAACTGTTCCAGACAATATTCCATAATCATCCCCTCTTATACTTTAACTGCTCTAAGTAGACAAGCAGCACCGAAATATCTGCCGGTGAAACGCCGGAAATACGCGAAGCCTGTCCTATCGAAACCGGCTGATAGGTTTTTAACTTCTGGCGGGCTTCCAGCCTTAAGCTCGGAACATCATCATAATTAAAATGCTCCGGTATTTTTTTCTTTTCCAGCTTCTTAAAGCTCTCCACCTGCTTTTTCTGACGTTTGATGTACCCCTCATACTTGATATGGATGTTCACCTGCTCTGCAACATCATAAGGAAGCTTCGGACGTCCCGTGTCAATCGGTTCCAGCTTCCAGTAATCAAGCTCCGGTCTTCGGATTAATTCGGTTAAGCTTGTACCGGTATTTAAGGGAATACTGCCATAGCTTTCCAAAAGGGCCTGAACCTCCCTGGAAGCCCCGATTTTCACGGTATCGACACGTTTGATTTCCTGCTCAATTAACCGCTCCTTTTCACATACCTTCTCATAACGCTCGCGTGAAATCAGCCCAATCTCATATCCCTTCTTTGTCAGACGCAAATCCGCGTTGTCCTGACGAAGCAGCAGACGATACTCTGCCCGTGAGGTCATCATACGGTACGGCTCATGATTTTCCTTTGTCACCAAATCATCAATCAGGACACCGATATAAGCCTCGGAACGGTCAAGCACCAGCGGTTCCTTCTTTTGTATACTTCTTGCCGCGTTGATTCCCGCGACCAATCCCTGACAAGCCGCTTCCTCATAGCCGCTGCTTCCGTTAAACTGTCCGCCGGAAAACAGACCCCGGATTTTTTTAAACTCCAACGTCGCGTAAAGCTGATTCGGGTTAATGCAATCATATTCAATCGCATATGCGTTGCGCACGATTTTCACATGCTCCATACCCGGCAATGTGCGGTACATCTCATACTGCACGTCCTCCGGCATGGAGGAGGACATTCCGCCCACATACATTTCATTCGTGTGAATCCCTTCCGGCTCAATAAAAATCTGATGCTTTTCCTTGTCCGCAAATTTCACGACCTTATCTTCGATGGAAGGACAGTAACGAGGTCCGGTTCCTTCGATAATTCCCGCATAAATCGGCGAGCGGTCAAGATTTGCCCGGATTATTTCATGGGTTTTCGGATTGGTATAGGTCAGCCAGCAGGAAACCTGCTCAATCTGCACATCCTCCGGATCGGTTGTAAATGAAAAAGGAACTACCCTCTCGTCCCCCTTCTGCTCCTGCATTTTAGAAAAATCAAGAGAGCGCTTATCCACTCTGGCCGGCGTCCCCGTCTTAAATCGATACATTTCGATACCGTGTTTTATCAGAGAATCCGTTAAGTGATTCGCTGCCATCAGACCATTTGGACCGGTGTAGGTAATCATCTCTCCTGTTAAGCAGCGTGCCCGGAGATACGTACCGGTGCAGAGTACCGCCGCCTTACAATGATAAATCGCACCGGAAACAGTCTTTACACCGACAAGCCTATGTCCGTCCTCCGCTCCTTCCTCCGGAACCGTTATAATTTCCGATACCTCCGCCTGGCGTATCGTCAGATGCTCAGTCTCCTGCAAAGTTTTACGCATCTCCATACTGTAATTTGCCTTATCCGCCTGCGCGCGCAGTGAATGTACGGCAGGCCCCTTGGATTTATTGAGCATTTTTGACTGAATAAAGGTTTTATCAATATTGATCCCCATCTGTCCGCCCAGCGCGTCAATTTCACGCACCAGATGTCCCTTGGAGCTTCCTCCTATATTCGGATTGCAGGGCATCATCGCAATACTGTCCACGCTCACTGTAAAAATGATTGTTTCAAGGCCAAGCCTCGCGCAGGAGAGCGCCGCCTCACAGCCCGCATGTCCCGCCCCAACCACAACAACATCATAATTTTCTTCTATCGCAGGCATATCACATATCCCTCTTTCTCAATTCATTACTTTCCCATACAAAACTTACTGAATATCTCATTTACCAGGTCATCCTCAACCGCCTCGCCGATAATGCTACCCAGCTCCTCATACGCATTCATCAAATCAATCGAGTAGAAATCCTCCGGCATACCGTCCTCTATACTCTGCACCACCAGACGCAAACTGTCAAGCGCCGCCTGTAAAGCAGCTTTATGACGGACATTCGTGATAAAAATTTCATCGTCAAAGCTTACCTGACCATGCAAAAACATTTCACGGATCGCCGCTTCCAGCTCATCCATTCCGGTGCGCTCCTTCGCGGAAACGGAAATGATTCTTTTTTCCAGATGCTTTTTAATTTGTGCAGCATCTGTCTTTGACTCCAAATCGGATTTATTCATCAGTATAATCGCATTTCGATCGGAAAGCAGTTCCATGATCTGAAAATCATTCTCATCCAGCTCTGTCGAAGTGTCCACAACATAAATGACCAAATCCGCATCCTTTAAATATTCCTTCGCGCGCTGTACGCCGATTTTCTCGACCACATCCTCGGTTTCCCGGATTCCTGCCGTATCTATGACATTTAAAAGAATACCGTTTAAGTTTATCTGTTCTTCCAGAACATCGCGGGTGGTTCCGGCAATATCCGTAACGATTGCGCGTTCCTCTCCCACCAGCGTATTTAAAAGAGAGGACTTTCCGGCATTCGGTTTTCCCACAATTACCGTGGAAATTCCCTCCTTTAAAATCCTTCCGTTATCGCTGTCTGCCAGAAGCTTTTCGATTCGCCCGGAAATTTCTTCCACGGCAGCCCTTAAACGGGAAGGATATCCCTCCAGGCTGATATGCTCCGGATCGTCGAGAGCTGATTCGATATAGGCAATTTCATGAAGAACCTCCGCCCGGATTTCCCGAATTGTTTCCGAGACAAAACCCGTTAATTGCTTCAGGGAGCTTTTGAGCGCAAATTCATTTTTTGCCTGAATCATATCCATCACAGACTCTGCCTGTGACAAATCAATCCTTCCATTTAAAAACGCGCGCTTTGTAAACTCTCCCGGCTCTGCCAGCCTTGCCCCGTGCAAAAGCACTGTCTCCAAGACACGCTTCACGACATAAACACCACCGTGACAGTCAATCTCCACCGTGTCCTCTCTGGTATAGCTTTTCGGTCCGCGCATTAAAACCACCATTACCTCGTCAAGAACTTCCTCTCCATCATGAACATAACCGTAATGGATGGTATGCGTCGGCATTTCCGAAAGCTTCTTTCCGCTTTTCATTTGAAAAACTCTGTCCGCAACCATAATGGCTTCTTCCCCGCTGATTCGGACGATACCGATTCCGGAACCGGCCATTGCAGTCGCAACCGCAGCTATCGTATCTGTTTTCATAAAATTCTCCATTGCGGAGCGTTCCAAGCCGATGGAATAACAGAGGGCTTATTTACGACGCTCCGGTACAAATAGCCATGGGCAGATACAAAAAAATCCGTGGGCAATCTTTTACATGCCACGAATTTTTTTGCTTTCCCACTTACAATATGTTATCGTTTCAATGTCACGACCACATGACGATAAGGTTCTTCTCCCTCACTGTGCGTCGTCACAAATTTATCATTCTGTAGCGTCGAATGAATAACACGTCTCTCAAAAGGATTCATCGGCTCTAAAGAAACAGGATGCTTTGTTCTCTTTACCTTATAGGCGATATTCCTTGCGAGATTTTCAAGTGTCTCTCTTCTTCTCTTGCGGTAATCCTCGGTGTCAATCTTGACCTTCACATAATTCTCCGCATGCTTATTCACTGCAAGATTGGTTAAGTACTGAAGGGAATCCAGCGTCTGTCCGCGTTTTCCAATCAAAACGCCCATATCATTTCCCTTTAACTCCACATTGATCACATTACTGTCTTCATCCGCATCAATCAGGATTTCAACCTCTAAATCCATCGCGTCAAAGACCTTATTTAAAAATCCCCTGATATCGTCCTGTACAGTATATTTTTTACGGGCCCGGATTACAGCGTCTTTTCTTCCGATTCCGATAAATCCGGCACTGCCCTTTTCAATCACTTCGTATTCGATTTTATCACTGGTTGTCCCCAGTTTTACAAGAGCTTCCGTAATCGCATCGTCCACTGTTTTTGCCGAAACTTCAATATATTCCATATTACCAAACCCCTTTCTTCCGTTATTTTCTGGTGTTCCTCTCATTAAACTCTCTCACCATATTCGCCTTTGCCGCCATACTTCCGGCCTTCGCCTTTGCTTTTGCGGCATTTGCCTTCTCGATTTGACGCTCACGCTCCGCAGTAGTCATTTTATTAGAAGCGGCGCTCACGGAAGGTTCAACGATTTTCTTTGTATTGATTCTTGCCGCATTGGAAATCTGATTTTCCGAAATTCCCATCTTCTCGCGTTTTTTCTTAACCTTTTCCTGATTCTTCTTAATAATATCATCCAGATTAATTTTCTCAAAATGTTTGTTCAACAAGAACTGCTGAACACTTCTTACCACTGCGCCGGCAATCCAGTAAACACCAAGGCCGACCGGAACGGTAAAACATAGAACAAATGAAAACAGCGGCATCGTACGGTTCATCATTTTCATCTGACGCGCCATCGCGTCTGCATTATCTCCACTTGCGCTTCCCGACTGCGGCATCAATTTAACATTTATTATCTGCGTTAAATAAGAAACAACCGGAATCAAAAGTGCGCCGATGACAAGCAGATAGCTTCCTGCCTGAAAATTAGTCGTGATAATCTGCCACGGCGTATCGGAAATATTCAGCCAGAAAAAATTATTTACATGAGACACCGTCTCATAGGTAGAGCTGATAATATCGGTAAGAGAAGGAAATACCTCCTTTAACGTATCCCAGCCGTTGGAATTCATCTTATACAGCACATCCACAACATAATTGGTAAGAGCAGTCTGATCCGTAACAGTAAAATCAGCCGCCGGCCTTGTGTAAATTCCGAGGTCCGTTACAAGCTGCGTCATCTTATCCTGATATCCGTTGGTTGCCATAATCCCCTCTACCAGAGGCATAAAGTTATTTTTTACCCCTGTTACGTATGCGGGAACATTCTGGAATACCTGATACAGGGCAAGTAGCAGCGGCATCTGAATCAAAAGCTGCACGCAGCTTCCCATCATCGAAACACCGTACTTCTGATAAACGGCCTGTGTCTCCTCATTCATCGCCATCATGGATGCCTGATCCTTCTTGCCGTTATACTTCTTTTGAATTGCCTGAATCTCCGGCTGCATCTTCTGGGACAGCTTGGAAAATTTCTGCTGCTTATAGGTCAGCGGGAATAAAATCAAATATACAACAATTGTAAACAGAATAATACATAAACCTACATTCTCAATGCCAATCAATGACATCAGATAGTAGATTCCGTTCATGACTAATCCGAGCAATCTCGCAATCGGTCCGAGTATGGCACCGTCATATGCAGTTAATAACAAATCTGACACTGATAAATACCTCCACTATGGAACCGGATCATATCCGCCTTTTGAAAAAGGATTACATCTTAAGATTCTCCAAAAAGCCAATGCCCCGCCTTTGAGCGCCCCGTATTTTTCCACAGCCTCCAGCCCGTACTGAGAACAGGTGGGACAATAAGGACATTTTGTTGTCTTCATCGGAGAAAGATACTTTCTATAAAATTTGATTAGAGCAATTAATATTTTTTTCAAAATGATTCCATCTTCTTTTCTGAATTAATGATTAATGATTTTGTGAAGACCTCCAAGATGCAGCAGCGCGCTCTCCGTTTCATGGTAAGTAATATCACGCGCCGTACTTCTTGCGATGACTACGATGTCCCAACCACTATGAAACATGTCTTCCCGCAGCCTGTAGCTCTCCCGGATAAGCCGGGTCAAATGATGTCTTATAACACTGTTTCCGACCTTCTTACTGACGGATATTCCAATACGGTTTCTCTCTGTATGATTCTCCAGAACGTACATTACCAAAAATCGATTTGCGTAAGACTTTCCCTTTCGGTATACATTCTGAAAATCCCGATTCTTTTTCAACGATTCTGAAAATTTCATTTTTCAATGCCCTTTCGAAATTCTGCGTTTCCATCTGCTTTAAGGCATTATCTCATAAAGAAAGAAAAGACCACAAAACTGTGGCCTAAGCTGATAATTTCTTTCTACCTTTTAATCTTCTTGCAGCCAATACTTTTCTTCCGCCTGCGGTACTCATTCTGCTTCTGAAGCCATGAACTTTGGCTCTCTGTCTCTTCTTTGGCTGACATGTCATCTTCATATGGTATCCACCTCCTCTGCGAATCATTCACCGTCCCTTCGGAAAAGAACGGTGGGACTGAAACGTCGTAAGACGTAAATGCTCGGTTAAAAAACATCATTCTCAATTATATCAGAAAAAAGCACTAAGTCAAGCATAAAAATCTCATTCCATCCAAATTACTTATCTACATTTCAACATCCTTCCATTTGTGGAAAATGTTCACCACTATATATATAAGGAAGAAACTCATTCCATCAATATCTTGTTATTTTCTTTTCCACAGTTTGAAAAATGAATTGTGAAAACAAGAGTGCCGAAAAATGGCGTTTTTTCGCCGTTTACATAAGTTATCCCCAATTTGTGGATAACTTGTGGATATTTATTGGATAATACACGGATAATTTGTTTATAAGCAGGACAGGCTCTTATTTTTTCATTAGGGAAGCATTTTTGCACTTATTCACAGCCCCTATTTTGCCCAAACAGCGATTTTTTTCCCTTTAGCCTATTTCAAACTACCCCTATGCAAATTTTTCATTGATAAAAGCTCAAAAATAGTGTAGGATAGAACTATATAGGATTTTTTTAGGAATGAGGATTATAATGGATACGATTTTAGAAAAATGGGACGAGATTCTTTCTACCATCAAGACGGAACACGACATCAGCGACATTTCCTTCGATACCTGGATTCGTCCGCTGGAAGTTTACGGAGTTGACGGTAATACCTTATATATACTTGTCCCATCCGAGCAGATGACATTAAGCTATATTTCAAAAAAATATTATCTCCCATTAAAGGTCGCGGTTGCGGAAATCACGGGAACGGAATATGAAATTCAGTTTATTCTGCCGGAGCAGACAAAAAATATCAGGTCCAAAAACAGCTCTCCAAAAAAGAATTCACTTTCCGAAAAAGCAGATAAATCAAATCTGAATCCGAATTATACTTTTGATACCTTCGTCGTCGGCAGCAATAACCGTTTTGCACAGTCGGCGTCGCTTGCTGTTGCAGAATCTCCGGGAGAGGCCTATAATCCTCTTTACATTTACGGTGGACCCGGACTCGGAAAGACTCATCTGATGCACTCTATCGGACACTTTATATTAGAACGCGACCAGAATGCGAAGGTACTTTATGTGACTTCCGAAGAATTTACAAACGAAGTCATCGAATCCATCCGTAGCGGAAACGCGTCTGCAATGAATAAGCTCCGCGAAAAATACAGAACCATTGACGTTTTAATGGTAGACGACGTGCAGTTTATCATTGGAAAGGAAAGTACACAGGAGGAATTTTTCCATACCTTTAACGCGCTTCACTCTGCTGGAAAGCAGATTATTCTGACCTCGGACAAGCCGCCAAAGGACATGGAGACATTAGAGGATCGTATTCGCTCCCGTTTTGAATGGGGATTAATCGCGGACATCGGTACCCCGGATTACGAAACACGTATGGCAATCCTCCGACGGAAAGTAGAAGCGGACGACATGAACTTAAGCGATGAAATCTTAAATTACATTGCGAATAATATCAAGTCGAATATCCGTGAACTCGAGGGCGCCTTAAATAAACTGCTGGCATATTCCAATCTTGAGAAAACGGAAATCACTATGGAAATTGCCATTAAGGAACTTCAGAATATCATCACGCCGGACAAGCCGAGGGAGATAACACCGCAGCTTATCATTGAGGTAGTTACGGAACACTTTAATATTTCCCTTGACCAGATGATATCAAAAAACAGAAGCAACGAAATTGCGAAACCGCGTCAGATTGCGATGTACCTCTGCAAAAATATGACTGACATCCCGCTTGATTCGATTGGACAGCTCTTAGGCGGCAGGGATCATTCCACTATCATCCACGGCATCAAAAAGATTGCTGATGAATACGAATCGAATGAAAATACCCGCAATTTGATCGAAACAATCAAGAAAAAAATAAACCCAAACTAAAGTTATCAAGATTTTTTTTAGTTATACACAAAAAATTGTGGATATCTTTGGGAATTTATGTGAATGAACCCGGGACAAGTCTGTTTTTCCTGTTCAAAACCTCAGATGAATAAAACAGTCTTTTTCCTTCATTCACACTTCATCCAGACATCATCCAGAGGTTTTTCACATATTTATACAGCCTTCATTTTGCCTGAAAGGCTTAAAGTACAAGCTTATCTGAGGTTATTCACTTATGAACAGCCCCTAAGACGACTACGTCGGATTTCTATTTATATTTTTATTCACATGTTTTGGCATACCCACTACGTTTTGCCAGGAAGGAGTTATCTACAACATGAAATTAATCTGTTCTAAATCCAACTTACTGCACGGAGTCAATATTGTATCAAAAGCAGTTCCTACCAGAACTACCATGGCCATCTTAGAATGTATCCTTATTGATGCATCCGCAAATGAAATTAAGCTTACTGCCAATGATATGGAGCTTGGAATCGAAACTAAAATCGAAGGAGAAATTGCAGAACGGGGTGTCATTGCTCTGGATGCCAAAATTTTTTCCGAAATTGTACGTAAATTACCGGACAGTGACGTAATCATCGAAACAGACGCTTCCTTCAAAACGACCATAACCTGTGAAAAGGCGAAGTTTAACATTGTCGGAAAATCCGGGGATGATTTTTCCTATATACCTTATATTGAACGAAACGAAGCCATTGTAATGTCACAGTTTACGCTAAAAGAAGTTATCCGCCAGACGATTTTTTCCATCGCGGATAATGATAATAACAAACTGATGACCGGTGAGCTTTTCGAAATCAATGAAAACAGCCTCAAGGTCGTATCACTTGACGGACATCGCATTTCCATCCGCAACATTGAACTGAAAAACAGCTATGACCATAAAAAAGTAGTCGTTCCGGGAAAGACCTTACAGGAGGTCAGCAAAATTCTCCCGGGAAACGCAGATGATGAGGTGTCTATTTTCCTGACAGGTAATCATATTGTATTTGAGTTTGAAAATACGACAGTTGTATCCAGACTGATTGAAGGCGAATACTTCAAAATCGAACAGATGCTTTCCTCTGATTACGAAACAAAGCTGAAAATCAATAAGCGGGAATTACTTGACTGTATTGACCGCGCAACTCTTCTCGTGAAAGAGGGGGATAAAAAACCGATTATCATGAATATCACGGACGAAACGATGGAACTGAAAATTAACTCTTTTATCGGTTCGATGGATGAGGAGATTGATATTTCCAAAGAGGGCAAGGATATCTTAATCGGATTTAACCCGAAGTTTTTTATAGACGCGCTCAGAGTGATTGATGAGGAAGAAGTTACCCTTTACATGGTGAATCCGAAAGCGCCGTGCTTCATCAAAGATGATGAAGGAAAGTTTGTTTATCTCATTCTTCCGGTCAACTTTAACGCGGCGGCAAACTAAGCTATATTGTCAGAGACAGCAGCCGTTCTGTTTTTATAAGCATCAGGCGGCGGAAAGGATGTTTCATGATGGAAATAAAGATTAGGGAAGAAGACGAATTTATTAAATTGGGACAGGCATTAAAGAAAGCAGGTCTTGTAGATTCCGGCGTGGATGCCAAGCTGGTGATTTTGGACGGACAGGTGAAGGTCAACGGAGAGGTTGAGCTGCAACGCGGGAAAAAGCTGTATAACGGAGACATTGTTTCCTTTGCTGGAGAAACAGTGAAAGTAATCAAATGATCATAAAATCCGTAGAGCTTTTGAATTTCCGCAATTACCGGGAGCTTGCGCTTTCCTTTGACAAAGGCACGAATATTTTATTCGGCGATAATGCCCAGGGCAAAACCAATATTCTCGAGGCGGCCTATATGAGCGGCACGACCAAGTCTCATAAGGGCAGCCGAGATAAGGAGATGATTCGTTTCGGCGAATCGGAGGCGCACATCCGCACGATTGTAGAAAAACAGGGAAAAGAATACCGGATTGACATGCATTTAAGGCAAAACCGTTCCAAGGGCATCGCAGTGAACAAGATTCCGATGAAAAAGGCGAGCGAATTATTCGGAATTTTAAATATCGTTTTTTTCTCTCCCGAGGACTTAAATATTATAAAAAACGGGCCGGCGGAGCGCAGAAGATTTCTGGACGCGGAGCTCTGCCAGCTTGACAAGATTTATTTGTCGGATTTGTCGGACTACAATAAAATCTTAAACCAGAGAAATAAGCTGTTAAAGGATATGATTTACCGTCCGGAGCTTGCCGATACGCTTCCCATATGGAATCAGCAGCTTGTGGAAACAGGAAAAAGGATTGTAAAAAGGCGCAGACATTTCGTGCAGGAGTTAAGCAAAATTGTGAGAGACATCCATTATCGCATTTCCGGTGAGAAGGAGGAAATGCAGCTTATCTACGAGCCAAGTGTTTCTGAGGATTTATTTGAAACGGAGTTGGAGCGGTTTGACGGCAGAGACAGGAAGCTGTGCTTAACCTCCGTCGGTCCGCACAGGGATGATCTGCTTTTTTCCGTCCGTGATGTGGATATCCGCAAATTCGGCTCCCAGGGACAGCAGAGGACGGCGGCTCTTTCCTTAAAACTTTCGGAAATTGAGCTGGTAAAAAAATTAATCCATGATACACCGGTACTGTTGCTTGACGATGTACTGTCCGAGCTTGACAGCGGCCGCCAGAATTATTTGTTAAATAACATTTACGATACACAGACGATTATTACCTGTACGGGACTGGATGAATTTATCAAAAACAGGTTTACCATCAATAAGGTATTTCGGGTAGTAAACGGAACCGTATCCGAAAATGTCAGGTTATAGAAAGGCAAGGTTATGATATGGCTACAGAAAAAGCAGAAAATCCGAATGAATACGGAGCCGACCAGATTCAGATTCTTGAGGGACTGGAAGCAGTACGGAAGCGGCCGGGCATGTATATCGGAAGTACGTCAGCGCGAGGTCTTCATCATCTCGTCTATGAAATTGTAGACAATGCGGTGGATGAGGCGCTTGCGGGTTATTGTAAAAATATAGAGGTTACCATTAACGAAGACAATTCCATTACCGTAGAGGATGACGGACGCGGAATCCCGGTTGGAATGAACCACAAGGCGGGAAAGTCTGCCCTTGAGGTGGTGTATACCGTGCTCCATGCCGGAGGAAAGTTCGGAGGCGGGGGCTATAAGGTGTCCGGAGGTCTGCATGGCGTGGGAGCTTCTGTCGTGAACGCTCTTTCCACAAAGCTTTCCGTGGAGGTGTATAAGGAAGGGCAGGTTTACGGACAGAGCTATCATGTAGGAAAGCCAGACGAACCTGTAAAAATAATCGGTACCTGTGATCCCGAAAAGCACGGAACGAAAGTAACCTTCCATCCGGATCCGGAAATTTTTGAAGAGACGGTTTATGATTATGACACGTTAAAGCAGAGACTGCGTGAGACGGCATTTTTGACAAAGGGCTTAAGAATCATTCTGATTGATACCAGGGAGGATTCTCATCACCGCCATGAATTTCATTATGCCGGGGGTATAAAGGAATTTGTCACCTACCTGAACCGCAGCAAGGAGGCACTGTATCCCGATGTCATCTACTGCGAGGGGACAAGGGACGGCGTGTATGTCGAGGTGGCGATGCAGCACAACGATTCCTACAATGACGCGACCTACAGCTTTGTCAATAATATCATTACGCCGGAGGGCGGTACTCACCTTGCCGGTTTTCGCAATGCACTGACAAAGACATTTAATGCTTATGCGAGGGCAAACAAAATTTTAAAGGACAGTGATCCGGCGTTAACGGGAGACGATATTCGTGAGGGTCTCACCGCGATTATCAGCATCAAGATTGAGGAACCTCAGTTTGAGGGGCAGACAAAGCAGAAGCTGGGAAACAGTGAGGCGAGGGGCGCCGTGGATTCGGTTGTCAGTGAGCAGCTCACCTATTTTCTTGAGCAGAATCCGGCGGTAGCGAAAAGTATCTGTGAAAAATCATTGCTGGCGCAGCGTGCAAGGGAGGCAGCGCGCAAAGCGAGGGATTTGACGAGAAGAAAAACGGCGCTTGAGGGTACCTCCCTTCCGGGAAAGCTGGCAGACTGCTCGGATAAGGATCCGAAAAACTGTGAGATTTTCATTGTAGAGGGAGATTCCGCGGGAGGCTCCGCAAAGACGGCGAGAAGCCGCGCGACGCAGGCGATTCTTCCGTTGCGGGGAAAAATATTAAACGTGGAAAAGGCTAGGCTGGATAAGATTTACGGAAACGCGGAAATCAAGGCGATGATTACCGCATTCGGTACGGGGATTCATGAGGATTTTGATATTTCCAAGCTCAGATACGATAAAATCATCATTATGACCGATGCCGATGTGGACGGCGCTCACATCAGTACGCTCATGCTGACCTTTTTGTATCGCTTCATGCCGGAATTAATCAAGGAAGGGCATGTCTATCTGGCGCAGCCGCCCCTTTACAAGATAGAAAAAAATAAAAATGTGTGGTATGCCTACAGCGACGAGGAGTTAAACAGGATTCTCGTGGAAATCGGGCGCGACGGCAACAACAAGATTCAGCGCTATAAAGGGCTTGGCGAGATGGATGCCGAGCAGCTCTGGGAAACGACCATGGACCCGGAGAAGCGCATCTTAAAGCGTGTCACGATTGACGAGGAAAATTCCTCTGAAATTGACGTTACCTTTACAACCCTGATGGGAGATAAGGTAGAGCCCAGGCGTGAATTTATCGAAGAAAATGCAAAATATGTTCAGAATCTGGATGTTTAATTGTGCATGGAAGCTGATACCATCTTGAGTTTCCGAATTTTTGTTTTATAGTGCCAAAAGCACCTGCCATATTTTATGGCAGGTGAATATTGCACATAAATTGCTTCTGGAAAACAAGTTTTCTAAGAGCAATTTTGTGCAATTTAACAATGCTGCTATCGCAGCATGTTCTTTTGGCACATCGGAAATGCAATTTGCGGAAACTCAAGGATACCATAGAAACGGAGAAATAAGCAGATGGATGACAAGATTTTTGACCAGATACATGACGTCGATTTAAAAAAGACGATGGAGACATCCTATATCGATTATGCCATGAGCGTAATAGCACAGCGCGCGCTCCCGGACGTCCGGGACGGCTTAAAGCCGGTACAGCGACGTGTGCTTTATTCCATGATAGAGCTGAACAACGGCCCGGACAAACCGCATCGTAAATGTGCCCGTATTGTCGGGGATACGATGGGTAAATATCACCCGCACGGCGACAGCTCTATTTACGGAGCACTTGTCAATATGGCGCAGGACTGGTCTACCAGATATCCGTTGGTGGATGGTCACGGAAATTTTGGATCCGTGGACGGGGACGGCGCAGCGGCAATGCGTTATACTGAGGCACGCCTGAGTAAAATTTCCATGGAGATGCTGGCGGACATCGGCAAAGATACTGTTGATTTCGTACCGAACTTTGACGAGACGGAAAAAGAGCCGACGGTGCTGCCGTCCCGCTATCCGAATCTGCTGGTCAACGGAACAACCGGAATCGCGGTCGGCATGGCGACAAATATTCCGCCGCACAACCTGCGCGAGGTGATTGACGCGGTAGTCAAAATCATCGACAACAAGGTACAGGAGGATCGGGAAACCGATATTGAAGAATTGCTTTCTATCGTGAAGGGACCTGATTTTCCAACCGGCGGCATGATTTTGGGAACGGCCGGAATCAATGAGGCGTACCGCACCGGGCGAGGAAAGGTGCGAGTGCGTGCCATTACCGATATTGAACCGATGGCAAACGGAAAAAACCGCATTGTCGTGACCGAACTTCCCTATATGGTGAATAAAGCGAGGCTGATAGAAAAAATCGCGGATTTGGTAAGGGATAAAAAAATTGACGGAATTACGGATTTGCGCGACGAATCAGACCGTCAGGGTATGCGTGTCTGCATAGAATTGCGCCGGGATGTCAACCCGAATGTCGTGCTGAACCTGCTCTATAAGCATACACAGCTTCAGGACACCTTTGGCGTGATTATGCTGGCACTCGTGAACAATGAACCGAAGGTTCTAAACCTCAGTGAAATGCTCCGGTATTACCTGCTTCATCAGGAGGATGTTGTCACAAGAAGAACCAAATATGAGCTTAATAAGGCAGAAGAACGGGCTCATATTTTAGAGGGCTTGTTGATTGCCCTTGACAATATTGATGAAGTTATCAGCATTATCAGGAGCAGTAAAAATACGCCGGAGGCAAAGACAAGGCTGATGGAGCGCTTTGCGCTCAGTGACGCGCAGGCCCAGGCGATTGTGGATATGCGTCTGCGTGCGCTGACCGGTTTGGAGCGGGAAAAGCTCGAATCCGAATATGCAGAGCTGATGGAGCGTATCGCGGAGTTAAAAGCGATCCTGGCCGATAAGAAAAAGCTGCTCGGCGTGATCCGCGAGGAAATTTTGCTGATTGCCGAGAAATACGGAGATGACAGAAGAACCTCGATTGGATTTGACGAGTATGATATTTCGATGGAGGATTTGATTCCGGTGACCAATACGGTCATCACTATGACAAAGCTCGGCTACATTAAGCGTATGAGCCTTGACAATTTCCGCGCGCAGAACCGCGGTGGCAAGGGAATCAAGGGAATGGAGACCATCGAGGACGATTATATCGAGGAGCTTTTGATGACAACGTCCCACCATTATATGATGTTCTTTACGAATACGGGACGTGTATACCGTATCAAAGCATATGAGATTCCCGAGGCTGGAAGGACGGCGCGCGGTACGGCGATTGTCAATCTTTTGCAGCTTCAGCCTGGAGAGAAAATTACCGCGGTCATTCCGATCAGGGAATACACAGAGGGACATTTCCTGTTTATGGCAACGAAAAAGGGAATCGTGAAAAAAACACCGATTACAGATTACGCAAATGTCCGTAAAACAGGTCTTGCAGCCATCAATTTAAGGGAAGATGACGAGCTGATTGAGGTAAAGAAAACAGATAATAATCAGGATATATTTCTGGTGACAAAATACGGACAGTGTATTCGCTTTAAAGAAACCGATGTCAGAAAGACCGGAAGAACCTCGATGGGTGTCATTGGCATGAACCTGGCCGACGGCGACGAGGTCATCGGTATGCAGATGGAATCCCAGGGCGAAGCGTTGATGATCGTTTCGGAAAAAGGACTTGGAAAATGTACGCTGATTTCAGAATTTACGACCCAGAACCGCGGCGGAAAGGGTGTAAAATGCTATAAGATTACCGAGAAAACAGGAAATATCGTGGGTGTCAAGGCAGTGAATCAGGATAACGAACTGATGTTAATTACGACGGAGGGCGTTATTATCCGGATTAAGGTCAGCGACACCACATTGCTCGGACGCATTACCTCAGGCGTGAAGCTCATCAATCTCGATGAAAACGTCACAGTCGCAAGCATTGCAAAGGTGCGTGAGGACAAGAGCCTGATAGAAAACGCCGATACCTCGGAGCTGTTAAGCGAGGAGGAGGAAGCGCAGAGCGTTGCCATTGCGGCGGAGAACGCAAAAAAGGCGGTGGGTCAGGCGACCGAAACAGACGATGATTTGATGAAGGAGCTGTTGGAGCGAGCGAAAACCGACGGAACGGATGAGGAAGAATAAAATATTTAATAATTCTTCCCGTTGTTCGTAAAATAAGTTGCATATCCCCTAAGGTAATATGTTAATCTTAAATTACAAAAAGGGGGTGCAGTTTATGACGATTAAAGAGGCGGCAGCAAAAACCGGTTTGACAGAAAAGACAATCCGTTATTATGAAAGCGAGGGTCTTATTTTTCCGTCTATGCAAAACAAAAACGGAAGAAAATTCCGCAGCTATGGAACTGTGGAGATAGAAAAACTAAAGCAGATTTCTATCCTGCGAAAAATGAATTT
Organism: uncultured Roseburia sp.; assembly: GCA_944375975.1. Taxonomy (GTDB): domain Bacteria; phylum Bacillota; class Clostridia; order Lachnospirales; family Lachnospiraceae; genus Roseburia. Next base: position 4,859 of record CALWBG010000011.1, on the reverse strand, counting down.
TTCTGTTGAGGAAATTAAAAATCTGTATCAAAAGCCGGAGCAGTTTCAAAGAATCTGTGAAGATTACAGAAAAAGAATGGAGGAGCAGAGGGCAAAGCTGGAATATATATGTACCCTTTCGAATGACATTCCATGGGGTGAAATAAAAGGGCCGAAAGACCTTTGCAGTCAGTCAGAGCGTTATGCAAAAATGCTTTCTCTGCCAGATGAGGACTGTGCTTTGAATTTCAAAGAGATGGATGTTGCGGAAGAAAAGAGAAAACCGTTAAAGTACATTCATGTATGGACGAAAAAAAGGCTTCTTCCGATACGGCTGAACTACGTTGAGGCTGCAATTTTGCTTTATATAATTCCTGAAAAGCGCAGCTTCACCGATATTTGCCATTTCTGTATGAAAAATGGCATTGTAACTGATTTGAACCGTATCAAAAAAATTGTAAACCGCATGAGACGAAAAGGGGTTCTAACAGAAAAAAGTAATGTTTTCCGTGCACTGGTGGGAAAGAACAATTTTACGACAAGGGATGTGGAAAGGTTGGTACAGACAGCAGCTACCGGTTCTCCCGATTTGATCTTTGTTTATAACTGGAACCCGCCAGGTGGTGTGAGTTCCATGCCATACACCGGATTATAAAAATTTCATAGCTTTCCAGGAGCCGTTGCAGAGCAATGGCTCCTTTTTTGTGCTAAAAACAAAAATAGTATAACAAAAGACCCGCTGGATAAGCTTTGACATGAATATTAATTTATGTTAATACTATAAATAGAAAAAATGCAGGAGAACCGCAATGCCGCAGAATTTTTATGAACTTGTTTGGATATTTATCATATATGCTTTTTTGGGATGGTGTACCGAAGTTTCCTATGCCGCGCTAGACAGAGGAATTTTTGTAAACCGCGGATTTTTAAACGGACCCTACTGTCCGATTTATGGTGTTGGGGTAGTAATTGTTGTCACAATCCTTACTCCGCTTCAGGATAATCTGCTGCTTCTTTTTTTCGGTTCCTTTCTTTTAACCTCCGTGTTGGAATATATTACGGGTTTTGTGCTGGAAAAGGTATTTCACGACAGATGGTGGGATTACTCCAATAAGCCGTTTAATCTTCAAGGATATGTATGCCTGAAATTTTCCATATACTGGGGACTCGCCTGTACCTTCATAATGAAAGTCATTCATCCAATCATTTACCGGGGAATTACATGGATTCCCCATATGCTTGGCGTTGTGCTGCTTGTCATTTTTATGACGGTATTTATCGTGGATTGCTGCATTACTGTATCCACAATCCTGAAATTCAATAAGCGTCTGAAGCTGATGGATGAAATGGCGGAGAAAATACATAAGCTTTCCGATGAAATAGGGGAAAATATCTATGAAAATGTTGCGGGCGCAATCCAGAAATCCGAAGAATTTCAGGAAAATCATGCGGAGCTGCTAGATAAGCTGGCGGATAGAAGGGAAGATATACTGGAACTGCCTCAGGCTGCGAAGGACAAACTGGCTGAAGCTACGGGAGGTTGGAAAAAAGAGCTGGAGGAGCGAAAGAAGGAGCTTGCCGAGCTTTCTGAAAAATACGAAAAGCTGTTTGAGGAAAAGAATTTCGGCTTCCGGCGTCTGATGAAGGCATTCCCGGACATGAAATCGAGAGATAATAACCGTATGCTTGAAGCATTTCGGAAGCATTTTCGTCTGGATAAAGAAGAAAAGGAAGGAAAATCGTAATGAGAACGGTAAATACAGAGATATTGATACAAAATATCAAAGAGATGTGCATCGAGGCAAACCATTATCTGTCTAAGGATATGGATGAGGTAATGAAAAAAGCGGTTGTCACCGAAAAATCCGAACTTGGGAAAAAAATATTAAATCAGCTTCAGGAAAATTTAAAAATTGCGGATGAAGATATGATACCCATCTGCCAGGATACCGGTATGGCGGTTATCTTCCTGGAAATCGGTCAGGATGTGCATTTGGAGGGGATGGCAGTCGGGGATGCCATCAACGAGGGTGTGCGCCGCGGTTACACGGAAGGCTTTCTCCGCAAATCAGTTGTGGGAGACCCGCTCATTCGGGAGAATACAAAAGACAATACACCCGCAGTCATTCATTACGACATTGTGCCGGGAGATAAAATAAAAATTACCGTAGCCCCTAAGGGGTTTGGCAGTGAAAATATGAGCCGTATTTTTATGTTAAAGCCTGCGGACGGAGCGGAGGGAGTAAAGGAAGCCATTCTTACGGCTGTCAAAGACGCGGGGCCGAACGCCTGTCCGCCGATGGTTGTCGGGGTGGGTATAGGCGGCACGTTTGAAAAATGCGCGATTTTGGCGAAAAAAGCGCTGACAAGACCGGCAGGAGAGCATTCCGAAATTCCATATGTAAGAGAAATGGAAACGGAAATGCTCGAAAAAATCAACCGGCTCGGTATTGGCCCGGGAGGGCTTGGCGGAACCACGACAGCACTTGCGGTAAATATCAATACCTATCCGACGCATATCGCCGGGCTTCCGGTAGCTGTCAATATTTGCTGTCATGTGAACCGCCATGTAGTACGTGAAATCTGATGCGGTGTCAGCTTTAAGCAATTCGAATATCGGAAACCTATATGGAAATGAGGAAAGCCATGGATAAATATATTAATACTCCGATTACGGAGCAGGTGACAAAAGAATTGAAAGCAGGGGATTATGTATATATAAGCGGAACTGTTTACGTTGCGAGGGACGCCGCGCACAAACGTATGATAGAGGCGCTGCAGCGCGGCGAAGCTCTACCGATAGACATAAAAAACAGTACCATTTATTATATGGGACCGTCTCCGGCAAGAGAGGGGAGGCCAATCGGCTCAGCAGGCCCAACGACATCCTCCCGTATGGACAAATATGCACCGACGCTACTGGATCTCGGAGAAAAAGCCATGATTGGAAAAGGGAAGCGGACCAAAGAAGTAATAGATGCAATCGTTCGCAACCATGCCGTCTATTTTGCGGCGGTCGGAGGAGCAGGGGCTCTGTTATCCAAATGCATCACAAAATCAGAAATAGTCTGCTATGAGGATTTGGGAGCGGAGGCCATCCGAAAAATAGAAGTCGAAAATTTTCCGGCGATTGTTGTGGTGGACTGCGAAGGAAATAACCTTTATGAAACAGCAATCAAAGAATTTGCATCGTTATAAACAATATCCAAGTGGAAATGTGGATAATTTATAAAAAATAGACTGAAATGTGGATGTTTTTACTGGCAGGGAGGAGAATACATGGAAAAAAATCTGAATTGGGCAGTGCTTGGAACAGGTGTTATCGCCAATGAAATGGCACAGGCACTCTGCAATATGGGGAAAAAGCTTTACGCGGTGGGAAACCGTACCCACGAAAAAGCGGTTGCGTTTGCAGAGAAATACGGCATAGAGAAGGTTTACGAAGATTTTAATGAAATGTTTACAGACCCGGACGTGGATATAATATACATTACCACACCGCACAATACCCATATCACATTCGTGAGGGAAGCCCTCAAAAATAAAAAACATGTTCTGTGTGAAAAATCCATTACATTAAACAGCCTGGAACTGGATGAGGCACAGCATCTGGCGGAGGAAAATAACGTTGTTTTTGCGGAGGCAATGACCATCTGGCATATGCCTTTGTATAAAAAGCTCTGGAATATCGTAAAGGCGGGTGAATCGGGAAGCTATTCCGATTTTAAGACGGCAGAAAAAGAATATACCGATGTGTCAGGGAAACTGATACCGGCGCTTGGAAAGGTTCAGTTGATACAGCTTAATTTCGGAAGCTATAAAGAATATGACATGAGCAATCGTTTCTTTAATATGAATCTGGCGGGGGGAGCGTTGCTTGACATCGGCGTTTATGCTTTAAGCCTTGCGCGCAGCTTTTTATCCGAAAAACCGGATAAAATCGCAAGCCAGGTAAAATATGCCCCAACCGGAGCGGACGAGCAGTCCGGGATTCTTTTGATGAACACACAGGGACAGATGGCGACACTTTCGTTGTCACTCCATTCCAAACAGCCGAAGCGGGCCGTCATCAGTCTCGAAAACGGATACATTGAAATTATGGAATATCCGAGAGCCGATAAGGCAATCATAGTAGAGGCGGAAAGCGGAACGGTACATGAAATAACGGCAGGAAGGACAGCGGATGCCCTCCAATATGAAATGACGGACATGGAGCATGCAATCCGCACCGGAGATACGGCAGCAATGCGCTTATCCGATACCGCTGATGTCATGGAAATTATGACACACCTGAGAAAAGAATGGGGTATGAAATATCCGGGAGAAGAGTGGTAGTCTTTTTTATAGTATTACTTTTGTTCATCTGAAATACAATTTACGAAAAATCAGGTAAAATAGCGGTTGACAAAATTCATTTTATTTAGTATCATTAACAATGCGTTGTGACGCAGAACAATATCATATTGTCAAATAAAACTTTGGAGAAGTACTCAAGTGGCCGAAGAGGTGCCCCTGCTAAGGGTATAGGTCGGGTCAACCGGCGCGAGGGTTCAAATCCCTCCTTCTCCGCTTTATTTGAAATATGAGTTGTTCGATTTTTTTGAAAAAAGCAGTTGACAGACAAAAAATGATATGATATTCTATCATAGTTGCTGCGTTAGCGGCAAACACGTTTGGAAACAAAATGTTTTTCAAAATTAAAAAAAGTTGTTGACAAGTAAATTTTGAGGTGATATACTTAACAAGCTGTCGCCAAGAAACGACAACAACAAAAGCCAAAGCCATAAGGCTGAAGCAACAGACAGAACCTTGATAACTGAACAGTGAAATAACCTTGAAAGATTCAAAGAATTTCAAAGTGCTGTAAAACAGCACACGAA
>CALWBG010000010.1 GCA_944375975.1 uncultured Roseburia sp. | reverse complement strand
TGCGCCTGTGGGCTCATCCGCCAAAAGCAGCTTGGGCTTATGAATCATTGCTCTTGCGCACGCGCAGCGTTGTTTTTGACCACCTGATACCTGATAGGGATACTTATTTAAAATGTCGCTGATATTCAGGCTTTTCGCGATTTCCAAAATACGCGGCTCCACTTCCGCGGCAGGCGTTTTATTGATTGCCAGCGCTAACGCAATGTTTTCTGAAATCGTCAGCGTATCTAAAAGATTAAAATCCTGAAATACAAACCCCAGATTTTCCCTGCGGAATCGGGCAAGAGCCTTCGGCTTGATTTCCGTAACATCCGTCCCCTCTAAGTAGATATGTCCCGCGCTTACCGCATCAATCGTAGAAATGCAGTTGAGCAGCGTTGTCTTGCCGGAGCCGGAAGCCCCCATAATGCCAAGAAACTCCCCGGCAGCTACAGAAAAGCTTATATCTTTAATGGCTTTTGTGATATTTCCTTCATTTCCATAGTATTTCTGAATATGCTCCAATTTTAAAATGGTATTCATGTACCTGCCTCCCTGTGATTTTTTTCTTTTATTGTATCGAAATGGGGCGGTTGTTTGTATCAGGTTTTCTTAAGAAGTTCTTACAAAAATGTAAGAAGTGCAGAGCATGTCAGCCCTGCACTTCTTTCACAAAATAATTGACAGAAAAAGAAAGCACCATCGTCGTTCCTTTCTCATTGGAATGAGCCTCCAGCCCTATTCCAAGCTTATCGCAAAGCCGCTTGCAAAGGTATAGCCCAATGCCGGTAGAGCTTTGAACAATTCGGCCATTCTGACCGGTAAAGCCTTTTTCAAAAATACGCGGCAGATCACTTTCCGCGATGCCAATCCCGTTATCCTCTACCGCCAAAAGCGTCCTCTCTCCCCGCCTTACAGTGTAAAAATGTAAGGCCGGCTGTTTTGTGCAGTATTTTACTGCATTGCTGATAAGCTGGTTCAGGATAAACCGCACCCATTTATCATCTGTATAAACGCTGTCTTCCATAGCATCTACGGTTACCGCCACATGGTTTTGGCGGAGAAGATATTTATTATCCGCGATTGCTCCGTGTATCACAGCTTCCAGCCGGATTTCCCGGACAGCATAGTCCTTCTCCGTATGCTCACTGCGTGCATAGTAAAGAGCCTGCTCCGTGAAACGGGTTACCTTTTCTAACTCCGCCAGCAAATCTCTGGTAAAATCCAACCGGTTATTTTCACAAAGCAGCTTCATGGCCGTGATAGGCGTTTTCACTTCATGGATCCACTGTTCGATATATTCTCTATACTCTTTCCGTTCCCGCTGTATGCCGCCTATTTTTTCAAGCATAGATTTTTCAGCCATTTTCAAAATCCGGTAAAAAACCTGGTCATCCGCTTTTTCCGGCACAGCCATAAGTTCCGCTATCAAATACCGTTCTTCCAACTGTTCTGTCATTGCCAGCAATTTTTCCAGATATTTTTTTCGGGAAAGGCAGGTTGCCGCCATCCAGCAAATGACCGTAAACACCCAGACTGCCGAAATAAAAAGAATACTTTGGACGCTGCTGCCGCCGGCAAGCAGGAACAGGGAAAGCGCAAGGATTCCAAGCAAATTGATGAAAACAACCGGCAGCTGGTTTTTCAAATATTGCTTTCCGCTCATAATGTATACCCCTGTCTGTGCTTTGTCTTAATGAAGTCTGTCAGTCCGATGGAAGCCAGCTTATCCCGAATCCGGGTCATATTGACACTTAAAGCATTATCATCGACATATAGCTGATTATCCCACAGGAAATCCACAATATCATTCCGAGGGCAAATCTTCCCTGCATGTTTGAAAAGATAATATAAAATTTTTGCTTCGTTCTTTGTCAATTCCGCTTTCTGATTCTGATATTCAATGACGCTGCTTTCCAGATGGAGCACCGCGTTTTTCCAGGTCAGGGTTTCACCCTGTTCTGACGGATAAGCCCGCCTTAAAAGAGAGGCTATTTTCGCAAGCAATATCGCTGTATTATAAGGCTTTGTGATAAAGGCATCGCCGCCGAGCATAATGCTGTTTAATTCATCCATATCCGTATTGCTGCTTGTCACAAAGATAATCGGCACATCGGAAAAAACACGGATTTGTGAGCAGATTGCAAATCCGTCATTTCCGGGCAGTTTGATATCCAAAAGAATCAAATGCGGTTCAAACGCTTTCACCTGCTCGATTACCGCGTTGAAATCCGTTGCCGCCTCAGCTTCATAGCGATTTCCCGTCAACAGGTTTTTCAGTTGGGTCTGGATTGTAAAATCATCCTCAACAATCAGTATTTTGTACTTCATGGTAATACCTCACGGTTCCGCAAAACCGGCTTTTACTTTCCGGAAAAATACTTCCATGCGCCTTCCCAGCTCCGAGGGATTTTCCAAATTCACTTCATGGCCCGCATCCGCTATGATCGATATTTCCGCATGCGGTATCTGTTCCCTCAACTGTAAAGAAGCCGCTTTATTTGCTTTATCCTTTTCCCCGCAGATGACGAGAACAGGACAGGTTATCTTTTTCAAATCATGTGCGAAATTCAGCTTCATCATAGATTTAGTCAGGCTGATAAATTCTTTTTTTCCAAAACCCATACTCTGAAAAGCCGAATTCGGCATTATGTGAAAAACAGCATTCTGGAATTTTAATAATTTTTCAGGCATACTGTACTGTGTACCAATCAGCAATAAAGAATTTACCTTGTCGGGAAGTTCAATACCATATTGCAATGCAAGAATACCGCCTAACGACAGTCCACACAAATTCAGCGGCTCGCTGAATTGCCCGCAGTATTTTTCTAATTCCTTATATAAATTCGTATAACAAGGTTCTTTCTTATCCAGCCAGGATGCTAAATCAGGACAAAAGATATTGCTTTTATCCCCCAGGGCTTCCACCGTCCGCTCCCAGCTTGAGGAAGCTTGTCCAAGTCCGTGAAGTAAAATGGTGGTCATTGGTTTCTCCTTATGGTTTGGGCTTTACGCGATAATCGACAGAGATGAATATATCCACATTGTAATATTCAACCTGATAGGTTTTCCCGTCCGCGGCAGTTGCTGCAAATTTTGCAACAACTGAATTCCGTGTGAGTTCACCTTCCGTAAAAATATTCTTGATGTGCCTTGAAATTGTGGATTTATCCCTCTGGAACAACTCTGTCATCTGGTCATCTTATGATTCTAGTGTCCTATTCGCATTCACCTCGAATTTAATGTTGTAACCTCACCCTGAAGAATAAATGCTCTCCAAAGTGCGGTTCGGACATTATTTTCACGTTAATTATATCATGCGGCGATATTGCCCTCAAGAACCAGAATTGTTTCATAAAAGTCCTAACCGAATTAAAACCGACTGACTATCGGCTACCAGACGGCAAAATTGAGTTTGCGAAAAAACCTTGACACTATCGCTACAAATCTCTCGACTTATAACTGCCCTAACGCTGTTATATATTTTATATGTATACTATTCTTCCCATTTTTTTATAACTTCTGCCCCTTTTTCAAGCATATCACCATATCCTTCCGTAGATAACATCTCATTTTGCAATTTCTTTTCTAATTCATCTGTCACAATAAGCTCACTTTTAACTCCCATATCTAATGCTTTCTTGGCTATCTCTTGCAAAGACTTATCATCAATACATTCTATATTATCCCTTCCAATAACAAATAATATATAAAATAGCAATGTTGTCTTTTTATTTGATGCATTAGGGTTAAGTCTAATTGGCTCATGACCATCTGAAAAATATTCTTTCACAAAACGCTGTATTGATTTCTTATGTAAAGTTGATGCCTGTAATACTTCTTGTATATTACATTTTAATATCTTTACTATTTTTTCATTTGGTTCTTGTGTTTCATCACGAATTTCCAAAAAGCATTTCATCATATTAAACACGAAGGGATACAATACGACATCTATATTAGATATCTCTTTGGGAATCATGATGTGCATTCCTGTAATATTTGCCCTTCTATAAAATTGCTTGGATTAAACAACTCGAAAAAATAGGTTTCTGCTTCTTCATAAGAAACATGGGTTAACTCTTTTCTGGATGAATCTGTTCTCAATTCCATAAACATAAAATTATTCTTACAAAATGCTGGAACTGCATCAGATACCACAACTCGATACATCGCAATTCCCAAAAGCGAAACTATTACATTTACCTTTCCTGTATTATCTACCAAAGCAAATAAACAATGACTTCCTAGACTAATCTGTTGCCCACAATACTTATATAATTCCTCGTTTTGGAAAATCGTAACTGGATTATCCCCTTTACCTAATGTAATAAATTTTACAATATTTTCAAACTCATCATGATAGCCAACTACACCGTTTCTAGAACAATACCATTCATATGCTATTTTTGAAATCATTCTGAACATTTTTTCACTAAAATATATATTTATATTGATTTCTACTCTTTTATATAAAGGTATTTATTTATATCTACCTCAGACACCTTTCTTGAATCTTTTGCAATTTTTGTAATTTTATCCATCGAACTTAATTTATGTTTCTTATCTGTAGAAACTAATACTTTTCGTCCATTAAACAAATCCTTTTCAGATATCATCTTTGTTGAATATTCAATACCATCAATTTCTATCTTAGCCGGATATGCAGCATAATTTTCTCCTTTATGCGATTTAATATCCAATTCATTTGTTATTAATGCTAATGCTTCAATTACTTCACTTTCAAATAAATCACTGAATTTGTTATTATGTTCCGTTTTGCATACATTTTTATTTGTAATCCTAGCATTTGTTAGTGCATCAGGGATAATATCCGATTCAGATGTTTCTGTATTTCCACAATATATACAAGCATGTTTTTCTGTCATAAATCCACTCCTTTATTCTTCCATTGTATCTAACCTATTACTTAATGAGAAAACAAATTCTATAACACTTAATGCATTAAACAACTGTATACACTCATAGCGTTCAATCACTCTACAACTCTTTCCATGCAAAAGCCAATTTCGATTAATATAGAGCGGTTCTACTCCATTTTCAAACGAATATTCACCATCTACAAACAGTCTATTCAAAAATTCAATAATAGAAGGATACATATCCAAGAATAAAAATCTCTTAGTAAAAAAAGAATCTGTCCTACCAAACTCTGTCTGTAAATGATCTTCAAATCCTTCCATTGAATACTTTTGTTTATACCGAGTCCCTTTGGGGTAATTCATTAACTCATTTGTTCTTGCCTCTATTACTACCACTAAATACATTGCTGATGTCATGTAATCCTCATGTTCAAAGTAATATTTTGCTTTAGAAAAGTATCTTTGATTTGGCTCTTCACAATATTTATGTTCCAAGCTATGAAAAATATTTTCTAAAATACATCCATTATCTCCCTCAAAATAAGAAATAATTTTGTTATCTTCTTGACTAGATAAAAAATCATACCATTCCTTAATTTCTCTGGGATTGGAATGTTCTGAAACAACCCAACCAGCTCGTCCCAGTTTCTTACATACTTCCATTTCGTATGAATATTTTTCTTCAAATTCCGTTTGTGATAACTTCTCACTTTCTTTAGTTTCAGCAATGAAATTCTTCATATCTTCATTAAAAAATTGAAGAGATATGTTTTCTGTTACATTTTTTAATGCTGAACCAAATTGCTGTAGTGAAGCATTCAGTCTTTCAATTTGTTCGTTATCAAAATTACAAGCAAGTGATTCTCTTAATTCTTTTAGCAGTTTTGATATTCTATCCTGGTAAAATTCCATATCCATCTTCCTCTTCAAAATTTGTATTTCTAAAACATCACGCCCTGCACATCATTTAATATAATGATAAATTGCATACAGTTCTGTATATATTTTGTTACCATCAACTTTTACATTATCAAGCAATAATGCCTGAAATAAAACCTCCCCCACATTCTTCAGCTTAACCATTCCATACTCTTTTTCTTTAAGCCCTTCAACCTGCATATCCTGCATGGCAGCTTCTTTTCTTGCCACCAGACAATGCGTATATAATGCCATGATATACTTGTCAGACATAAGGAAGGCGTATGTTTCGTTCCCCTGATATGTATATCGGCACTTTTCCAGATTTTCTTGCGGTCTGAAAGTTGTCCGAGGCATCCGCAATCAGCAGCCTTTCTATGTGACAGACGAGAACGGCGAGGAAACGGGCGAAGATGTCGCACTCGATGATACGTGGAACTATGCCGACATCCTCTGGAACGGCATACAGGCAGAAAAAGTACAGCGGGCTTTTGAAAAGCTGAACTTTCGGGAGCAGACCTTGCTCGAAAAGCGGCTGGCAATCTGCATGACCTGTGGGCGTGTCAGTTCGTGGAAAGGCCGCCCCACCTTTGAAGAACTGGCGGTCATGTTTGAGGGTAGCACAGCCAGCGGTGCAGAACGAGCTTACCGAAGAGCGGTGGATAAGCTGACGGAACTGCTGGTAGCCGAAGGTGCGCTCCATGCCGCCCGTCTGAAGCAGAAATCCAAAACCAAGCGCAAAAAGAAAATCGCCGCCGCAGTCTACGAATACCAAGTAGACTGCGACGGCGAATGGGGCAAAATTTCATTGGATTTTGAGAACGGTACAGCGGAGATCATCCAGCTTGCTGATTGGGATACGATGAAAACAAACCGTTTTGCAAATAAAGTGATATCCTATCTTCTGAACTACGAGAATGAGAAGTTGCCAAAAGAAACAATGATTGTCTTTGAGCTGTGAAGGTGGAACGCTGTTTCCCCTTGGATACCCTATGCCAACAGGGATGCTACCCGCCCCTATTGGATGACCCAGAGCTAAACGGTAGGTTGCCCTCTTTTGGAATTCTCATCGTATGTTCTACTGCTGTGGGGGCTCAAATTGTCAAAATGCAGTTCGTCCCACTTGCTCCGAAAATACAAAAACGCTACAGATTTCATCCGGTAATTTGATGAAATCTGTAGCGTTTTATTATACCGCACTCATAATTATTCTGAGATTTGTGCGTTGCATAGCTGTATCGGCGCTGCAATTCTCAGGACACGCATCTATGTTCTGGCAATAGTTTTTACAGCCGGGCATCTGTCGGTTGTCTCAGTCGATCATACACAACGCCGACCAGAAGATCTCGAACTGTATCACCGAATTTAGCATCGTCCAGAACTCTTTCGCAAAACTGTTGATTCTGTGCCATACGTCCAATGACTACATCCATAAAAGCATCGTTGAACGGGAAACGGAAATGCTCCTGAGAATTGTTACGAGCCTGGATACGCAATTCTTCGTTGGCATCCATGTCAGAAACAATCTGCTCCAGGACCTTATCAATGTTGGTAAACTCGGTGCCGAACTTCTCATTGATCTTGTCGATCAACTCGGATAGCGGTGCCTTTTCTTCTTCCGGCTTTGTTTTGCCGGGATGAAGTTTGTTTGGCAGAGGATCGCTCTGCTCCAAAGCTATGGAGCCTTCGAAAATTTTCTGGACACGGTAATACTGCAATGTAACTTCATCGTCCAGGAACACCTGTCCACCGCCCTCACGCTTTGGCAGCTTCTTTTGCAGGAACTTGGCATAAGCATGGAATTTATGGAGATCTGCATCATCCAATCGGATAATATTTGTCAAGAATGTGTAGGCACGGACAAACTTAGTCAATGTAGATTTAAATTCTTCCTGCTCATTTTCTTCCAATCCCTCGTACCGATCCACAGCAGGGTCGAGGAAGCTATTGAGGACGCCAAAGTCCATATTGCCCTGTTTTTTGCTGGGCTTGAAAAACACCTTTGCAAAGGATTCAATTTCACTTGCCCAATAGACTCGGAATTCGTCCAGCTTTGATTTTAGTTCATAGACAATATTTGCGTCAGTAGTTTCTTCGATTGTGGTTTCCTCGTAATACGGGGCAAATGCCGCACGGATATCTTCTGCTGAATTTACGAAATCCAGCACGAAAGTATCTTCTTTACCAAAGCAAGTTCGATTCAAACGTGAAAGGGTCTGTACAGCCTTTACGCCGCTGAGTTTTTTATCCACAAACATGGTATGCAGCAGAGGCTCATCAAAGCCGGTCTGATACTTTTCTGCAACCAGCAGCACCTGATATTCGCCGCCGTGGAACTTCTCTGGCAGCTCGCTTTCCTTAATCCCATTCAGGCTGACTTCGGTGTATTCCTCACCGCCGTCACGTACAGTCCCAGAGAAAGCAATCAGGATTCCAAGTTCATTTTCATAACCCATCTTCTTGATATACCGCTGGAATTCCTGATAGTAGCGAACAGCGTGCAAACGGGAACCGGTAACAACCATAGCCTTAGCCTTGCCGCCAATCTTGTTCTTAGTGACGGTACGGAAATGCTCTACAATAATCTGCGTTTTCTGCGCCAAATTATGCGGATGCAGGCTCAGGAATTTACCCAGAGCCTTGTTCGCCTTATTCTTTTCATAGCGAGGATCATCTGCAATCTTCTTACCAATCTTGAAGTAGGTATCATAGGTCACATAGTTTTTCAATACATCCAGGATAAAACCCTCCTGAATTGCCTGCTTCATAGAGTAGATATGGAACGCCCGAGGAATTCCGTTTGCATCAGGCGTACCGAACATTTCCAGAGTCTTTGCCTTGGGTGTTGCGGTAAATGCGAAGAAGGACAAATTTTCCAAACGGCCGTGAGTGGCCATTTCCTTTGTGATCTCATCCTCGCTATCAGACTGTTTATGCTCCTCTTTGGCTTCTTCGTCGGCAACCTTCTGAAGCTGTTCTTCTTCGGTCAGACCTTCTGTATCGCCCAGAATTGCTTTCATCTTTTTGCTGGCTTCACCAGTCTGTGAAGAATGTGCCTCATCAACGATGATGGCAAACCGCTTTCCACTCAAATCGTCCACTTTTTCAAGAATGAATGGGAACTTCTGAAGCGTGGTGATGATAATCTTCTTGCCTGTGTTTAGAGCGTCCGCCAGCTGAGCAGCATTGTTGTCAATCTTAACAACAACGCCTTCCACGTGTTCAAACTGATAGATTGTGTCTTGCAGCTGCTTGTCCAGCACCAAACGGTCAGTAATCACGATGATGCTGTTGAATATAACTTTATCATTTTTATCGTGCAGATTGGACAGGTGGTGTGCCAGCCAGGAGATAGAATTGGATTTACCGCTACCTGCGCTGTGCTGAATCAAGTAGTTACGTCCGGTGCCATACTCGTATACATCGGCAACCAACTTGCGAACAACATCCAACTGATGATAGCGTGGGAAGATCATTACGGACTTCTTGGGATTCTTTCTGTCCTCCTGAAGATGGATAAACCGCTGAACGATATCCAGCAAGCTGTCTTTCCGCAACACTTCATCCCACAAATAGGAAGTACGGTATGTGCCACTACCAACAGGGTTCCCCTTGCCGCCGTTATTGCCTTTGTTGAATGGCAGGAAGTATGTATTGATACCGTCCAGCTTGGTGGTCATCCATACTTCGTCGGTATCTACAGCAAAGTGAACCAAGCACCGAGATTTGAAAGAAAGCAGTAGCTCTCGAGAATCACGATCTTTCATGTACTGATGCTTTGCATTATCAACGGACTGACCGGTTGCCGGATTTTTCAATTCCAAAGTCGCCACCGGCAAGCCATTGATAAATAGCACGACATCAATAGAGTTTTCGTTTTTCAGGCTGTAATGTACCTGCCGGGTAATAGAGAGAATATTTTTCTCATAAAGTGCCTGACTGGTCTGATTCATACCGCTGGCAGGTTTGAAGAAACACATGGAGAGCTTCGCCGGGGCATCCACGATACCGTGGCGAAGAACATACAACATACCATGAGTATCCAAATCCCGGTACAGCTTTTTTAGAAAGCCGGTTTCCACGTTATCGCCATGCTTCTTACATAGTTTGTCCCATTCCGCAGGCTGACTCTCTTGGAGAAAACGAAACAGCAGCTTCGTATCAACAGCAAACTCCCGATTATAGTCACGGGGATTGCCCTTAACGTATCCGCCATGGTCAAGCAGGCTGTATTCGATTTCTCGCTCAAAGGTAATTTCCTTGGTTTCGATTGCCATTACTGACCACCCCCTTATTTTTTGTTCTTAATAGTCTCTCCGACCTTTTTTATTTCACCGGTCATTTTTTCTTGTTGTTTTTCAATTGCTTCAAGAGCCTTGGCCATTTTTTCAAAATGGCGAGAGTCCGATTCATTAAGCTTGGTGGAGTTTTTCTGGATTGTGATATCTACATCAGACGTGGATGAAGTTTTTCCCATCGTAAGAACAACAGGAATTGTCGTTGTTTCGTCAGTCACTTTTATTCTTTCTGCAAATGCAATTTTATGATCCGATGCGTGGATGAAATAGGCAACAGGAATCAAATAGTCTTCACCAGGTTTCAGGAAAGGAATTGTGCCAAAATCTACATCCTGAATTTTTACATTGATATTCTATGCCACAGCATTCCCGTAGTTGTACACCTCAACATATAGGTTGCTATTACCACTTGCGGCAGGTTTTTCAATACTTTTGCAAAAAAGTTTTGTGGACTGCTTGGTCTGAAAAAAGTATGTTTTTGCCGCAAAAATCACAAGGCCAATAGTCAAAATGATGAAAGCGACATAATAGATGAGTTCCCACTGTTCTGTACAAAGCCACAAAAAGTAATAATTGCTCATTCTACTGCCACCTTTCCGGTTACCACTTCAGAGATAACACTCTGACGGTATTCCTTTAGTTTTTCGATCTGCTCGGTAACATCAGCAATGATGCTGTCAATTCGAGCAGTTTCTCTGTTGAGATATTCGGCAATCTCCTTTTGTTCATCCTTTGGGATCAACGGAAGTGGTACTTGAACAAAATTAGAGAATCTCAGATCCTGTCCATCCCGGATAAAGTTGGCTGTGCGCTGCAATGCCTGAATATATCGTGGTGACTTGAACAGCCATTTGAAATACTCTGGTTCCACTCCGTCCTTGGGCTTTAGCACAATATAGTGCCATGTAATGCAACCAGGAACGTAACTGATTTCCAGACCTCCCTGGAAGCTGCGTAAGCTAATTATGAAATCATTCGGTTCCACATGTTTCCAGTCATCCAACCCTTTGTCAGCGAGAACAATTTTGGCGCTCTGTAAAGCCATATAGTCTTCTTGGGAGATAATACCGTATTTCTGACTGGCAGTTAACTGAACATCATCATCGTGCCGAGTTTCTTTACTCTGTGAAAACAGTGCCTTTGCAGGAACGACTTGCCAGTGCGCAGGAATTTTCCCGAGCCATTCGACACCACTGTCTTTCATTTTGGTAGTAGAGTCTATTCCTTTGGTTACTGCAGCGCAAATTATAGAAATTCGTTTTTCATATAGCAAATCCACTAATTCTGCTTTATGTGAAATAAGCTCGTCAATGATAGCTGTCTTTTGATCAAGATAATCTGCTATTTTTTCTTGTTGTGTCAAGAGCGGAATTGGCACTTTTTCTCCCAAATATTTTCCAACATTTAGGTTCTGTATTCCTGTTGTTTGATTAAAATACAGTTTATTTACCCCAACATAAAACAGCACAGAAAAAATGTATTTATAAAATCTCGAAGAATGATCATCCTTTACTCGTATTGCTTCTAAAAAATTGGCATATAGCGCCTGAAAATCTTTATCAAACAGAACGACTCTCCCCACAGGAGTTGTTTCTCCGCCACCGGATTTTTCAATAAGCAGATCACCGGGAAATATTGTGAGTTTTTGTATCTGGGATGGTGTGTAGTTCCGAATCGTATAATCCTTTTCGGCAATGCTTAAACGAGGGTAATCAAAATCTGCAACTCTAATGCAGATGCGATCATTTTCATCTCCGGTTGCTTCCTCACCCCAAGCACCACCCTGATGATAAAGAAAGCTGTATTTTAGTTTTTTCACCGTCCATGAGGCCGGGATACTGCCTATCCATGGAATTCCACTATCTTTATATTCTGGATATCGCTTCATTCTGCAAACACCTCCGCCAAGTTCACCTGAATACGAGCTTCCAGAGCCTTGATATCCTCCATAATCGCAGAGCTGTCACGCAGCGGAGTGAACTTATAGAAATAGCGGGTAAACGGAATTTCATATCCAATTTTGGTCTTACTTTCATCAATCCAGGCATCGGGAACGAACGGCAGCACCTCTCTGCGGAAATATTCGTGGATGTCTTCCTTCAGTGGCACTATCTCGTAGTCACGAAGGGAGGCATCCGCTTTTCTGTTACCCTTACGGTCAGTTACTGGGGTGCCGTCCTCATTCAGCAAAGGACGCTCCACAACGATTTTCCAATAGCCAAAATCATCGTTGTCCAAATCCAAATAATTCTCATCCGGTTCATAAGTGCTGTACAGCCGAACAATTTCTGCTCGGTTTTCCGGGCTGAGCATATTTCGCTTATTGCCCAGTCCCTTGCGCATCTTCTCATAGAAACCGGCACCGTTGATCAGACGCACCTTGCCCTTTCTGCGGTTCTCTTTTCGGTTTGTGAGAATCCAAATGTATGTGGTAATACCGGTGTTGTAGAACAGCTGGTCAGGCAGACCGATAATGGCTTCTAACAGATCATTTTCGATGATCCAGCGGCGGATCTCGCTTTCACCGCTGCCAGCATCGCCGGAAAACATGGGAGACCCATTAAAGACAATCCCGATGCGGCTGCCGCCATTCTCCGGTGCATTCATTTTGGAGATCAGATGCTGTAGGAATAAGAAAGAACCATCAGAAATACGGGGCAAACCAGCGCCAAAACGACCGCTATAGCCTTTGTTTTTAGCTTCGTCCTTGATAAATTTTTCAACTTTCTTCCATTCCACGCCAAAGGGCGGATTGCTCAACATATAGTCGAAGGTCTGTCCCTGAAAACCATCTTCATTAAAGCTGTTGCCCAGAACAATTCGGCTATTGGTATTTCCCTTAAGGATCATGTCAGAGCAACAGGTGGCATATGTTTCGGGATTCAATTCTTGACCAAAGGGGATCACTCTGGTAGTGGCGTTCAATGCCTGCATCTTATTCTGAGCCACAGAGAGCATACCGCCCGTACCGCAGGCAGGATCAAGAATGGTGATAACCTTGCCATCGGTGGTAGCAATCTCGTCCATATCAGGATCAAGCAGTACTTCCACCATCAGCTCAATAACCTCACGAGGCGTAAAGTGCTCACCGGCAGTCTCGTTCGATTGTTCAGAGAACCGGCGGATCAGTTCCTCAAACATATAGCCCATTTCCAGGTTATCAATCTGGGTATCGCTCATATCGATCTCGGCAAACCGCTGTACGACCAAGTACAGAAGGTTTGCACGGGAAAGCTTGTCAATTACACTGAAGATTTCAAAGTTATCCATGATCTCACGGACATCCTCGGAGAAACCATTTATGTAATCACGCAGGTTCGCTTCAATGGCATTGCTGTCATCCATCAGCTTTTCAAAATCGAACTGGCTGATGTTGTAGTAGTCGTGACCGGTCATACGCTTGAAAATGGGTCGCTTATTGCTGACAGTTAGCGTTTTGTTTGCTTCCAGGATCTTTGCTTTGGAAGGGGCCAACACACAGTCAAAACGACGCAGGACAGTAAATGGTAAAATTACTTTGCCGTATTCGCTTTGCTTAAAATCACCACGGAGCAGGTCTGCGATACTCCATATGAAATTTGCTTGTTCGTTAATGTTCATTAGATATCTGCTCCTTCTTCTCTGAGTCGTAAATATCGCTCGTATGAGATAACAACGTTTTGCGGCTTGTTTTGCTTGTTGACAATCAAAACCTTATCCCGTTCTTTCACTTCCTTAAAAATACGTGATGCCTGACCTTTCTGAAAACTTGTAATTGCTTCATAATCAGGGATCACATTGGAAGAAGCCTTCTTTTTTGCCACAAAACCACCTCTTTTCGATGCAATCTGTCATCATTATTATAGCATAAATCATTCCTTTTTACAAGTTAAAAATAATTATAAAAGTAATGACTTTTTTGCTGGATATATCACTCACAGGGTGGCCGCAGGCCGAAGGTGGTGTACCTGTTTCTTTGACTGAATCTCAGAAGAAATTGCAAGAGTACTGGTCAAGATTGGGCAAAGATCAGCAAGCTTCGTATTTGCTTTGATTGATAAAATGCAAAAAAGAGCCGCTAGTACCGACACCGTAGAGTGCCAGAACTGGCGGCTTTCAATTAGTCCAAGGACTTATACTCTGTTATTGTCTTCAAATAGATTTCCGGATTTCCATTAAGAATTAGATCAGTATAGGCAATTGGATCATTGTAAATGAGATAGTCCAACTCTGACCATTGATACATATTGTCGGCAACCTCGTTCTCCACGGCGATGGTGTCAATCGCAATCATGCTTCCATTTGCGAATTTTAGCTCCACACAGGCAGTATCCATGTTGAACTCACAAGAAATCAATCCATTCATAAGAAACCTCCAAAATACGGGATGTTAGATCATCCCGAAATACTTCAATGCTTCTCGGATTGCTTTCTCTTTTTCCGGCGGACACTGGGGCTGTCTGGAATCCTCGGATTTCGGCAGGTTGTAGTTTTTGCCGACTTCCAGACCACATTTTCTCTTTATCCGAGAAATATAAAGGCTGGAAACCTTTAATCCGCTATGCTCCAACACATAGTCTTTGATCTGCGTGTAGGTTGCCCCATCTTGAAACTCAGACATATCCATATCCTCCAACGAGAACTCCACCCGTACTTTCTTCGAGTCGATTTCTCCCTTGGAAAGCAAGACAACCGTCTCCACATGCCCCGTAAACGGAAACAAATCCACCGGCCTGCACTCCACCGCCCGATACCCCTTGCGCGTCAGGAACCCCAAATCCCTTCCGAGCGTTTCCGGGTTGCATGAAATATACACCACCCGCTTCGGCGTGAGCCGAACAACCGACGATAAAAACGCTTCGTCGCTTCCCGCCCGCGGCGGATCCATAAACACTACGTCCACCTCCGAATCACCCGCGTTTGCAGCGCCGGCCCGGGCGGCTGCCATCTCCTCCATAAATTTTCCGGCATCCGCATGGTAAAACCGAATGTTTTTCACTTCGTTGCGTTTTGCGTTTACAATCGCGTCCCGCACCGCGTCACGGTTTAACTCAACGCCGATGACCTCCTTTGCCGCCCGCGCGGCAATGATGCCGATGGTGCCCGTGCCGCAGTAGGCGTCGATGACACGCTCCTTTCCGGTAAGCCCGGCATACTCCATTGCCTTTTGATAGAGAATTTCCGTCTGCATCGGATTCACCTGATAAAACGACTTTGGAGAAATGCGGAAAGTACAGCCGCAGAGCATGTCCTCGATATAACCCTTTCCGTAAATTACGTTCTCCTTTTCACCGAGCACCATGCTGGTGCGCTTATCATTCACATTCACGACCACCGTCGTGATTTCCGGGTGAAGCTTCCGCAGCGCCTTCACAAAATTATTTTTCGATGGCAGAATCGGAGAGCCGAGCACCAGCACGACCATAACCTCTCCACTTTGAAATCCCCGCCGCACCAGCACATGGCGCAGCAGCCCGTACCCGGTGTCCTCGTCATAGGTTTTGATTTTAAAGGAAGGCAGCAGCCCTCTGATATCCCGGATAATAGCGTCCGCCGTCTCATCCTCAATCTGGCAGGAATCAATATTTACCACCTCGTGCGTTCCCGCCCGATAGACGCCGGAAATAATACCGCCCGGCGCAGTTTTCAAAGCCGGACGGCTGCTGCCCGGCGCAGCCTTTGAAGCCGGATGTCTGCCGCCCGCACCGCGCTTTCCGTCTGCCTGACGGCCGCCGCGCTTTCTCTCGATATCAAAAACCGCATGCACTTTATTTCGATAATGGTACGGCTCCTCCATGCCGATAATCGGCAGCACCTTACAATATTGCCCGACATGCTTCTGCACAAGCGCCTGCTTCTCCTTTAGCTGTTTTTCATAGGGCACTCCCTGATAGTCACAGCCGCCGCATTTCTTTGCATATGGGCAGACCGTCGCTCCTGTTTTTTGCTGCATCTTCTTCTCTCCTCATATCAATGTTTGGTTCAAACGATACCGGACGGATTGTTCCGCGCTGCGCGCTCTGACAATCCTGTCATAAGTCTATAACCAGATTATACGGTACAGTCCATTGGAAAGCCAATACTTTTCTTCCCTATGAAATAAAAAAGGAACTGCGCTCTGTCAGTTCCTTTCTAACTCCATCATTCCCAGCTTTATGGACCCCAGCACCCCCGGATCTTCTCCGAGTCCCGGCTCCACGATATAGTGATCGATATGCTCCAGCACAAGAGGATGGTAAATATAGCCGTTCAAAATTTTTAAAACCTTTTCCCGGACGATTGAAAACAGCACGGACTGGTGCATGACGCCGCCCCACAGAATAATTTTCTGCGGAGAATACAGCATGATATAGTTTGCAATCGCCTGCGCCAGATAGTAGCCCTCCAGCTCCCATACCTCGGGCCTGTCGGCGAGCTCCTTTGCCGGTTTTCCGTAGCGGCCCATAATTGCCGGTCCGGAGGCCAGACCCTCCACACAGTTTTCATGGAAAGGACAGCAGCCCTTATAAGTATCTTCCGGACTTTTCTGCAACAGCATATGTCCGCCCTCCGGATGTATCAATCCATGCACCAGACCTCCGTTGACATAGACGCCGACTCCCACTCCCGTTCCCACGGTGATATATATGGCATTCTCACAGCCCTTCGCGGCGCCCCAGGTCACTTCACCCAATACAGCGGCATTGACATCCGTATCGATTCCTACCGGCACACCAAGGGCCTCCCGTAGCTTTCCGGCAATATTTACCCCGGACCAGCCGGGCTTTGGCGTCTTTGTGATGCTCCCATAGGAAGCCGAACTCCGGTTTAAGTCAAGGGGACCGAAAGAACCGATTCCCAGCGCCTGTATCTCCCATTTTTGAAAATACGCTATCAGCTCCGGGAACGTTTCTTCCGGCATCCTTGTCGGAATCGATGTCCGATCGATCAGTTCTCCATTTTCCTTTCCCACGGCACAGACCATTTTGGTCCCTCCCGCTTCAAGACCGCCTATTAACATCGCAATTCTCCTTTCAGCCCAGGGGCTTACACTTTTTTTATTTAAGATTAACCTTTTACTGCTCCCGCCGCAATACCTTTTACAATATTTTTTTGCATCAGCACATAGAATAATATGATCGGGATACTGGAAATCACAAAGTTGGCCAGTATCAGATTCCACTGGTTACTGTAGCTGCCATAGAAGTACTGCTGGGACAAAGGCAGCGTCATGGGCTTTCCGTTTCCGTATACCAAAAAGGCAACGAGAAATTCTCCCCATACCCACAGTGCGTTTAACACAGCCACCGTCGCCAGAATCGGGCGCATCAGGGGAAGGATAATCTTGTAGAGCATGGTAAATCTGGAACAGCCGTCAATAATCGCCGCCTCCTCCAGCTCCTTTGGCATACCGACGCAATAGCTGCGGCAGAGAAAAATCGGAACCGGCATTCCCAATGCCAGATATACCAAAATCAGTCCGAACAGATTGCCTACCAGACCAATCTTGCGGACAATCACAATCAACGAAACCATATACACCTGGAAGGGCACAAACAGCGTCGTCATAATCGTCAGCATAATAATCCTGGAAAGTTTGGACTGCCATCTTGCCAGCGCATATCCGGTTATTGCGGAAACGAGAACCGTTAAGGAGGTGGTAACCACCACCGTAAAAATACTGGTCAGAAAGGAAGATACAAAATTACTTTCCGTTATGATGGTAATATAGTTATCCAGGTTAAGCGTTTCGGGCAGCGCAAGCGCCGACGTGCTGATTTCACCCTTGGTCTTAAAGGAATTGATAAAAACCAGGATAAGAGGAGAGGCAAAAATGATTGCAAACAATATTGTCACAATATACTTCACCGTGCCAAGAACAGCATTTTTCTTTTTTGTCATGACAATCGCTCCTCCTTTTTCTTCATAATAAAGTTAAGTATGAGAGAAATGCCTCCTATAATCAGAAACAGAATAATCGACTGTGCTGCGGCATACCCGTTCCGGCCTGCTCCAAATGCCGTGGTGTAAATCTTATAAACCATTGTGCTGGAAGCGCCCACCGGCCCGCCGGACGTCATGGTATAGGGCAGCTCAAACACTTTCATATGAGCGGCTACCGACAGGATCAGACACGTCATAATCGTAGGAGCAAGAATCGGCAGTTTAATATACCAGATTGTCTTAAAGGTTCCGGCCCCGTCAATCCTTGCCGCCTCGATCAAATCCTCCGAAATGCTCTGAAGCCCGGCAATATAAATGACCATATAATATCCGGCTGTATTCCATATTCCCACAATCGCCAGAGCCAGAATTACCAGGGATTTATTTCCCAGCACCGCCACCGACGTATCCGTCAGCGCTTTCGTCACCTCCGGCACAAACTTGGTATACACGAAGTACCA
Organism: uncultured Roseburia sp.; assembly: GCA_944375975.1. GTDB lineage: Bacteria > Bacillota > Clostridia > Lachnospirales > Lachnospiraceae > Roseburia. The sequence continues at coordinate 12,163 of CALWBG010000010.1, read as the reverse complement.
GATATAGCCCACCACCAGAAGGCTCATGGTATTTGGTACAAAAAAGATTGTGCGGAAAAAATTTTTTCCTTTCAGCTTGGAATCCAGCAGAAAGGCAAGAATGATAGACACCAGGTTTCCCGCTACTACCGCAATCAGCGTATAGCACAGTGTATTCGATATGGTCTGGGTAAAAGTTTTATCCGAAAAAGCCTCTTTATAATTATCCAGCCAGATAAAATCATAAGTGCTTTTCATTCCGTAGGAGTCGGTAAATGAAAGCAGGAAACTCTGTACGACCGGAATGATAAAAAACAGAATAAACAGTACTATCGCCGGCAGCAGCAGGCAAAAATAAAATAACGATTCTTTTCTCTTTTTCTTCATAATACGCTCACATCCTGTCAGAAAAACAGGGCTGTCATATCTACTGTACTTTCATCCCCACCCGCATTTTTGCGGGTCTGACTTACATTCGATACAACAGCCCTGATATCATTTAATTACTGCTGTTCCTCATATGCCTTATCCCAGTATTCATCCAGGGTCGCAGCTGTTGTCTCCCAGTCGCTTTCACCCAGCATATAGTAGGAGAAAATCTCCCAGAGCTTATCGGTAAAGGTAGTTCTTAACACCCGGTCGCCGAGCGGTGTAATTTTACCGGAAGAAATATACGCATTCACATCTGCAGCAATCGGATCATAATCGACTTCCACACCATTGATAGCAGACGATACGGCGCAGTTTTCCGACCAAATCTGCCCTGCCTCTTCACTTGCCATATACGCAAGGAACTCTTTTGCCAAGTCTACATTGTCCGAATCCTTGCAGATGGAAAGAGAGGTGTCCGGGAAGCATAACAGAACGCTGTCATCCGGATTGTCCGAAATCGGGAATGCCATAATTCCGATATTTGCCTCGCTGTTTACGCTTCGGATGCTGGATAATGCCCAGGAACCTTCAAAATAGAACGCATTTTCACCGTTGGCAAAATTCGCCGCGCAGTCGTCATAGGATAAATTGTACGCATTATCCGGGTCACAGTATTGATATACCGTTTCTGTCAACTGATCAAAGGACTTTTTCCAGCCTTCATCCGTAACAAAGGAATGCTCTCCCGCATCGCGCTCCGCACTCCAGTCAGGATTAGCGGCATATACATTTTCTGCAAAAAGACCGATTAATGCCATATACGGCACACTCAAATCGCTTAAGCTTGACGCAAAGGGCGTAACACCGTTTGCCTCCAGCGTCTCACAAGCCGCAAGCAGTTCCGAATAGGTCGTCGGCAATTCAATGCCGTTCTCCTCCAGCACATCCTTATTATAAAACAGACCAATATAACCGTTATCCAAAGGCATTGCATAGGTTCCGCTCTCATAGATTTTATTTGCTCCTGAAAGCGCATCCTCATTGATATTTGACAGGAAATCCTCCCCGCTTAAATCCAGAAGATATTCCTCATCAATTTCCTTCATCCATGTAACAATATCCGGCATATCCCCCGATGCCGCTCTGGAGCGCAGGGTAGTCTTCAGGTTATCCGAATTCATGCTCTGGATTTCAATATGAACACCTTCGTGCGTGCTCTCAAAATTCGAGATAATCTGCTCAAATGCGGCCTGCGGTGCCTCCTCGATCTTCAGCGAAAGAATCTCAAGCGTTACCTCATCCCCGGAGGACGCCTCCTGCGTTGCTTCACTTTCCGTGGTTTCTACATCGGTCTGAGCCCCCTCATTTCCCTCGTTTCCCTCATTCCCGGTAGAACCGCAGCCGGCAAACAAAGAAGTTGTCATCGCCGCTGCCAGAAAAACGGATAAAAATCTCTTTTTCATAGTAAGTACCTCCTTATTGTAAATTAAAAAGTTTAAAATTATGTATTAAAATCCCTTTCGGATCATACATACGTAAGTAAGTTTAGGCTTTCAAAGCCAGCTTGGGTTTTTCAAAAATATGGCTCAACACATAACAGCAGGCTCCCAGAGGGTATTCCTCCTTCATCAGAGAACCCACGCGGATGTCAACCTCTTCCTCATAATCCTGAATCAGATACTGCTTTACCGTATTTTTAATTTCACCGATAAACTCCGTATCTTCAATCCCGGTACATCCCCCGATAATCACGGTCGTTATTTCCAGGGTCTTAATCAGATTGGCAATCGCCACCCCGATATAAAAACCCGCCTGCTTTAATATCTGCCGGCTGATTTCCTCGCCTTTCTCTGCCCGCTCGATAAAATCTCTTACGGTCTGATATTTCCCCGCCTCCGGGCTGCTTATACCCGCTTCTGCCATTTTGGCCTGAAATTCCCGGTTCATGGCTAATTCGCCGGAAAAAGCGTCCAGACAGCCGTAATTGCCGCAGCTACATAAGGGGCCCTGTGGATTTACCGTAGCATGTCCGATAAATCCGGCGTTGCCTTTTTTTCCTGTCAGAAATTTTCCATTGCAGAAAATCGCGCTTCCGATACCGGAACGCAGACCGATATAAATAAAATCCTGTACCTCCGATACCACGTATTTTTCCCTCTCCGCCGTAGCTAAGAGATGAACGTCATTCTTGATATAAACCGGAACCTCAAACCTATCCTCCAACAGGTCTTTGATATGTACATTGTGCCAGTCCTTTATTCTTTCGATACGCACCGAAATTCCGTTTGGCTTATCAATGTTTCCGGGAAGCCCGAGTCCGATTCCCAGCACCTTATCCATGCTGATGCCCACCCGCTTTATGATGTCTTCAATTTCTTTCATCAGACTGCTTAGTATTTCGTCTGCCCCCGTATCCATTTCATATTTAATCTCTCTGCAATCCAGAATTTCCTTTGAAGCATTGGTCACTGCAAGTCTGACCGTAGGAAACTCCAAATCCACACCGACAGCATAGCAGGCGTTGGAATTCATCAGAATTAAATCCGCAGGCCTTCCGCCGGTGCTTCTTACCTGCCCCTTTTTAATGATATAACCGCTTTCCTGTAATTCCCGGATAATCTCCAGAACCGTGGGACGGCTGACCATAGTTTTTCGTACAATCGCTTCTATCGTAATCGGCTGATAAGAAATAATGCACTGCATTACCAGATACTTATTGGCTTCCTTCAATACTTTGGTGGTGTTTTTCATTCACTATTCCTCCCTTGCTTCGTATATTATCATCTATTCATCATTTTGTAAAGTACTTTTACAAAAATATTTTATAAATTATTTTTATAAAACATATTGAAAAAACTTTTATTTATGTTATACTTCGGATAACAAGAGCATACTGTCATGTTCTAATATCTCCTATAGAAAGGATGCGATAACAGTAATGAATACACATCTTGCAAAAGCGCTTCAATTTTTATCCGACAGCGCTTCCTCATTAATAAACGGCTGTAAGGTATCAGCCTTTGACCAAACCACACTTTTTACCCCGGATGGTATTTCCAGCTACAATGCACTGTGGCTTCGGGATTTTTCTTATATGGTGGAATACGCAGGCGAGTGCATTACGGATGAAGAAATTATCGGCTGTGTCAACTATGCCATCCGCCACAGGCGTTCCGACGGCTGGATGCCGGACCGCGTCTATGCGGACGGGACCGTCGCCTATGCAGCCGGTGAGGTCGGAAGCCCGATCGGCGCGGCAAACCTGGATAACACGCCTTTTTTAATTTTCACGGTGTACTCCCTGATGGCAAGACTTGCCCCGGACAAATTCCGGGATCTGTTTGATAAATGGGAACCATATCTTTTCCAGGGACTTTCCGCAATCCCCCTGGACGAAAGCGGACTGGTCCGAAGCGATCCATCTGCTCCCCACTCTCCCTACGGCTTTACGGATACCGTTGCAAAAACCGGTGCCCTTTATATGGAAAGCCTTCTGTACTGGAGAGCATGCCTGCAGATGTCCGCCATGACCGCCTCCCAGGCTCAAAAAGAAGAATACCTGAAACGCTGCGGGGCAGTGGAGGCTTCCATCAACATGCTGTATGATGCCTCTTCTCACGCATACCTTGCAGCCACCGGGGATTGCAGACAAATCGACATCTGGGGAAACGCCTATATGCTTTACATAAATTTCCCCTGCTCCCGTCAGATTCGGGATCATATTCTTCACTTTCTGCTGCAATATTATGACAGATATACCTTTTGCGGTCAAATACGCCATTTGCTGTCCGGTGAATACTGGCAGCGGCTTCTGATTGATATCAGAAAGGAAGAATACCAAAACGGCGCCTATTGGGCAACTGCCAGCGGCTGGGTTATCTGGTGCCTCGCCCAAATCGACAAAAAGACGGCGGCACAGATATTTTATGACGTGGTCGCTTATTTTGAAACCGAGGGCTCCTATGAATGCATCAATCGGGATTACCGAAAGCTGCCCAGCTTCGTGGTCAGCACCACCAACGTGTGGGGAGCGGCAAAACGGCTGAGCGAAGACACCGGCTTTAACGACGCTTATGAAACTATCTGCAAAAACGCGGCAGACCGCAGCTAAAATACACTACAGGAAAGGGAATGGAGGTTAACATGAAATACGGCATTTATTTTGCATATTGGGAAAAGGAATGGAATGTGGATCAGAAACAGTATATTTCCAAGGTAAAGCGCCTCGGCTTTGATATTCTGGAAATATCCTGCGCCATGCTCAAAAACATATCGATGCGGGAGCTGGAAGATTTGAAAAAAGAAGCGGAAAATGAGGGGATAATCCTCACCGCCGGCTACGGCCCCAGTGCCGATGAAAATCTCGGAAGCCCAGACGCTGCCGTGACGGAACACGCCATTCATTTTTACACCGATATTCTCAAAAAACTGGAATTTTTAAACATCCATACCTTAGGCGGCGGTATTTATTCCTACTGGCCGGTGGATTACACCAGACCCGTGGATAAAGCCGGCGATTGGAGCCGCAGCGTCGCCAATGTCCGCAAGGTAGGAAAAATCGCACAGGAATGCGGCGTTGATTATTGTCTGGAAGTGCTCAACCGTTTTGAAGGCTATCTGATTAACACCTGCGCCGAATGCAGGGCATTTGTGGAAGAAGTAGACGTCCCTTCCGTGAAAATTATGCTGGATACCTTCCATATGAATATTGAAGAGGACAGTATGACAGAAGCCATTCTTCTGGCGGGGGACAAGCTGGGGCATTTCCATGTGGGCGAAAATAACCGCAGGCTTCCCGGCAAAGGCGGCTTCCCCTGGTATGAAATCGGAATGGCGCTGCGGGCAATCGGCTACCAGGGCAACGTGGTCATGGAGCCCTTTGTCACAAGCGGTGGAACCGTAGGCAGCGACATTAAGGTCTGGCGTGATTTAAGCCGCGGCGCCAGCCAGCAGCAGTTGGACGAAGACGCAAAAAATTCCGTTGCTTTCCTGCGGAATGTATTCAGCGGCCCCAATTCCGATTATTACAGTGTTTTGAAAAACAAATCAAACTAAACGATAAGGAGGACTTGAACGATGAAAAATTATCCTGTTATCGGCATCCGGCCGATTGTAGATTCAAGACGACTCGGTATCCGTGACTCACTGGAAGAAAAAGTGGCGGAAATGGCAGAAAGTGCGAAAACCCTGATACAGCAGAATGTATTTTACGCGGATGGCACTCCTGCAAAGGTTATCATCTTTTCCGAAGGGAGCATTGCCGGAAGTGAAGAGGCCGCAAGATGCCAGGCCGAGTTCGCTTCGAAAGGAGTGACGGCCACCTTAAGCGTAACCCCAAGCTGGTGCTATCCATTGGAAACCATTGACATCGATCCGCTTACCATAAAGGCCATCTGGGGCTTTAACGGCACGGAGCGTCCCGGCGCCGTATATCTTGCCGCAGCGATGTCTGCCCACAATCAAATGAAGCTGCCCTGCTTTTCCATTTACGGGCAGGATGTGCAGGATATGGACGATAAAGAAATTCCAGCGGATGTACAGCGCAAAATTATTTTATTTGCCAAAGCCGCCCTCGCGGTTGGGCAGTTGAAAAACAAATCCTACGTAAATTTCGGCTCTGTTTCCATGGGAATTATGGGTTCCTTCTTCGACCCGTCTTTCTATATTCACTATCTTGGAATGCGTCCGGAGTGGGTGGACATGACGGAAATCTTACGCCGTATAGAACAGGAAATCTATGACAAAGAGGAGTTCTCCCGCGCCTTAGCATGGGTACGTGAAAATTGCAGGGAGGGTATGGACCCTAACCCGGACAGCAGGGCTCATACCCGCGAGCAGAAGGATTCGGAATGGGAATTTGTCATTAAGCTGACTCTGATCGTAAAGGATATCATGACCGGCAATCCAAAGCTTGCAAAAATGGGCTATCAGGAGGAAGCCCTGGGACGCAACGCGCTCTTTGCCGGTTTCCAGGGACAGCGCATGTGGACCGACTTTAAGCCGAACGGGGACTTTACCGAAGCCATTATGAATTCCTCCTTTGACTGGAACGGAAAGAAACAGCCCCTGATTTTCGCCACGGAAAATGACAATCTCAACGGCCTGTCTATGATGTTTTGCAACCTGCTCACCGGAAAGGCCAGCGGTTTTTCAGATATCCGCTGCTACTGGAGTCCCGATGCCGTTAAGCGCGTGACCGGCTGGCAGCCGGAAGGCGACGCCGCTCACGGATTTATCCACCTGATCAACTCCGGCTCCACCTGTCTTGATGCTGCCGGAAAAGCCACCGACGCCCAGGGCAATCCCGTGATGAAGCCCTGGTGGGAAATGACAGAAGCAGATATTCAGGCATGCCTTGACGCTACGGATTGGTGTCCTGCGGAACTGTGTCAGTTCCGGGGAGGCGGATTTTCCTCCCACTTTACCACATCCGCCAAAATGCCTCTTACCATGGTACGGGTAAACCTGACAGAAGGCGCGGGGCCATCCCTCCAAATCGCGGAGGGCTACAGCATTGTCCTTCCAAAGGACGTCCATGAAAAGCTGGATCAGCGGACAGACCCGACCTGGCCTACCACCTGGTTTGTCCCGAAGCTTACCGGAACCGGAGCTTTTCGGGATGTATACAGCGTAATGGCCAACTGGGGAGCCAACCACGGCGCATTTGTGCACGGACACATCGGCGCGGAGCTGATCACTCTGGCTTCCATGCTGCGGATTCATGTATCCATGCACAACGTAGACCCGGGCTCTGTTTTCCGCCCGCATGTATGGAGCTCCTTCGGCACCTCGGATTCGGAGTCCGCGGATTTGTCCGCCTGCGGATGCTTCGGCCCGTTATACGGTTAAATACAGACAGACGCTTATCCGTCACCCCACGGAAATAAAGGTTAGGATAGATACTATGAAGATTCAGAAAAGCTATCGGTCAATACAAAACGCCATTGACCTTGTAAAAGAAAAATTCGGGGCAGACAGCAAAATCGCCCTTCTTTTTGAAAACTGTATATCCAACACGCTGCAGACCACTATCAAAATTCTGGAAGACGGCTCCGTATTTGTGATTACCGGAGATATCCCGGCCATGTGGCTTCGGGATTCCTCCTGCCAGCTGCGTCCTTTCCTTCTTTTTGCCAAAGAGGAACCCGGGTTGCAGGAGCTAATCTGCGGACTGATAAAAAAACAGATGGACTGCATTCTGATTGACCCTTATGCAAACGCTTTTAACGAAAGCGCCAACGGAAACTGCTGGGAGCATGACAAGACAGATATGAAACCGGAGCTGTGGGAGCGCAAATTTGAAATAGATTCCCTGTGCTTTCCTGTGCAGCTCTCCTATCTGCTCTGGAAAAATACCGGCTGTACCTCTCAGTTTACCGCTGAATGGAAAAAGGCCGCGCAGTTAATCTGCTCGGTATTCCGGGTAGAGCAGGATCACGAGCACAAATCCCCCTATCGCTTTGAACGGGAGCACTGCGTACCCACCGACACACTGTCACGGGAGGGAAAGGGGGCCCTGGTAAAGAGCAATATCGGACTCATCTGGTCCGGCTTCCGTCCCAGCGACGACTCCTGTACCTATGGCTATCTGATTCCCTCAAATATGCTGGCCTCCGTGATTCTTAAGAACATTTCGGAGATTGCAGAAGAAATCTACGGAGATACCGCATTTTCCAAAGAAACCGCCCTGTTTTCGGAAGAAGTGCGCCGGGCCATAGAAACCCTGGCGATTGTTCCGGGACAAGAAAAAGAATTCTACGCCTATGAGATAGACGGCTTCGGGGAATACAACATCATGGACGACGCTAATCTCCCCAGCCTGCTGTCTATGCCCTATTTCGGCTACTGCGGCAAAGGTGAGGAACGATACCGCAACACCAGAGAAGTCGTATTAAGCGAACGCAATCCCTATTACTATGAGGGAAGCTGTGCAAAAGGAATCGGAAGCCCCCACACTCCCGTCCGATATATCTGGCACATTGCCCTTGCCATGCAGGCACTGACCTCGGATTCTCCCTCGGAGAGGGAAGAACTTTTAAATACGCTTGCACATACGGACGCTGGTACCGGCTTTATGCACGAAGCTTTTCTGGCGGATAATGCAGACAAATACACCAGACCCTGGTTTTCCTGGGCGAATTCCGTATTCTGTGAATTGATTCTGGATTGCTGCGGATATCGGATCATACAGTGACTCAAACGCCAAAATGGCAACCGGCGCGACACGCTTCACCTTTCCAACAAACGCGTCAGCGTTCGTCTACCACCTGAAAAATGTAAAACTTCAGATAATAGCTCTCGTCCGCCGCCCACAAAATCGGATGATCCGGCGCCTGTGTGCGGTACTCGACCTGACGGAGCCGGCGGTGCACATTGTGCGCCGCCTGGCTGATGGTCCTGGTAAACAGCTCATAATCCATAAAATGGGAGCAGGAGCACGTCGCCAGAAATCCCCCGTTTTTTACCAGCTTCATCGCGCGCAGATTGATTTCCCGATAGCCTTTCACCGCGTTTTTTATGGAACTTCTCGATTTGGTGAATGCCGGCGGGTCTAAAATTACCACGTCAAAAGTTTCCCCCGCGCGCTCAAGCTCCGGCAAAAGCTCAAAGACATCCGCGCAGCGAAACTTTACCACCTCGGAAAGCCCGTTTAACGCGGCATTTTCCTCGGCCTGACGCACCGCGAGCTCCGAAGCGTCCACGCCGAGCACGCTTTTTGCCCCGGCAATCCCGGCATTTAACGCGAACGAGCCGGTATGCGTAAAGCAGTCCAGAACCCGTGCCCCTTTGCAGAGCTTTTGAATCGCCAGGCGGTTATATTTCTGGTCCAGGAAAAATCCGGTTTTCTGCCCGTCCTTAACATCAACGATATACTTCACGCCGTTTTCCACAATCGGGACATTCGTGTCAAATTCCTCCCCGATAAAGCCCTTCACACGCTCCATTCCCTCGTTCAGCCGGACCTTCGCGTCGCTCCGCTCATAAACGCCGCGAATCACAATCCCGTCGTCCGCCAGCACCTGTTTTAAATCCTCTATAATCTCCGCCTTAAAACGGTCAATCCCGAGCGCTAAGGACTCTACCACCAGCACGTCCGAAAACTTATCCACCACAAGACCGGGCAAAAAGTCCGCCTCACCAAAAATCACGCGGCAACTGCTGACATCGACAGTTTTCTTCCGATATTCCCAGGCGTCCTTCACCCTGCCGAAAATAAAAGCTTTGTCAATCTCCTGCTCCATGCGCCTTGTCAACAGGCGTACACGGATTTTCGAATTTTGGTTGATAAATCCCTTTCCCATCGGATAGCCGTCAAAATCCCGGACGGCAACCACATCGCCGTTTTCAAAGTTACCCACAATCGTGTCGATTTCATTGTCAAATATCCACATTCCGCCCGCTTTGAGCATTCTTCCCTCGCCTTTTTTCAACGTCACAATCGCACTCATCCATCATTCTCCTTTCCGAAATTCACCAGATAAATTCCCACGCACACCAATATGAGCGCCGCAACGCTCATCACTCCAAGGCTCTCCGTCTCCTGTAACAGGAGCGCCGACAAAAGCACGCCGAACACCGGGTTCATAAACCCAAATACCGTAACCCGCGAAACCGGATTATATTTAAGCAGAATCCCCCACAGAGAATATGCCGCCGCCGACACCACCGCCAGATAAAAAAGCATGGCGATGCCGGCTCCCGTAACCGCCGTAAGCCTTCCTCCCGCAAGCAGCCCGCAGACGGCCAGAATAAGGCCGCCGAATACAAACTGCCAGCCGCTTAACATCACCGGGTCTTCCTCCTTCGAATAGCGCTTTAAAAATACCGAAGAAAACGCGTAGGCTATCGTAGAGAGAAAGATAAAACCCTCCCCCGTAAAACGAAAGCTCATATCCATTCCGCTTCCCGTCACATTCACGAGCACCACTCCCGCAAATCCGACCGCGCAGCCAAGCATTTTTTGTGCCGTAAGCTTTTCCTGGTGAAACAAAAGGCTCGCGACAAGTATGGCAATAAACACATTGACGCCCTCGATGACAGACGCCTTTACCCCGGTCGTATTGGCAAGTCCCACATAAAAAAAGACATATTGGATAATCGTCTGAAAAAGACCAAGCGTCGCAATTTTCCCGCAGGCGCTTTTGCGCGGCAGCAACAGCCTTTTTCCCAATACGCTCCCTATGGCAATCGCCAAAACACCCGCCAGCGCAAAACGGCAGCCCGCAAATAAAATCTGCGAAGCCGTGTCGCCTGACGCGATTTCAAAATACCGGTAGCCCAATTTAATACAGGGAAACGCACTTCCCCAAAGAGCACAGCAGAGCAGTGCTCCCAGCCATACCACAACCGTTTTCCGCATCCATTTTTCTTTCATGATAATCTCCATTTCGGCGAAGCATTTTACGCCTCACTCCGTTTTACTTACGGCGCAAAATAACTGCCCGCAATTACTGACCCGTACATTTTATCACAGAAGTTCCTGTCTTACCATGATAATCTCCATTCCGGAGCGTTTTTTGCGACGGAATGCCATCAGGGCTTATTTTTCACACTAAATTCCGGGATAGAAAGATTCCCCGGCATATGGTATACTTGAAACTGTCAAATCAACGATAAATGAGAGAATCAATGAATGGAGATTTTATGGCTACTATCAGCTTATGTATGATTGTAAAAAACGAAGCCGCCGTTTTAGAGCGCTGCCTTTCCGGCATTGCCGACCTGATGGACGAAATCATCATCGTGGATACCGGATCGACTGACAACACGAAAGAGCTTGCGGCAAAGTATACCGACAAAATCTATGATTTCAAATGGACAAACGATTTTTCCGCGGCCAGAAATTTTTCCTTTTCCAAGGCGCGGATGGATTACATCTATTCGGCTGATGCCGACGAGGTATTGGACGAATTTAACCATGAGCGATTTGCGCGGTTAAAGCAGGCGCTTTTGCCGGAAATCGAAATTGTACAGATGAAATACGTGACTGACTCCGAATTTGACACGGTTTTAAACGTCAAAAAGGAATACCGCCCCAAGCTGTTTAAACGGCTTCGCACCTTTACCTGGATTGACCCGGTACATGAGACCGTTCGCTTAGAGCCCGTCATTTTCGACAGTGACATCGAAATTCTGCACAAGCCGCAGAATCTGCACAACAAGCGCGATTTTTCGATTTTTATCAAGACCTTCCAGAGCGGACGGGAGCTGTCGCCGAAAATCCGCAGCATGTACGCAAAGGAGCTTTTAAAAACCGGGGACACCAGGGATTTTATGGACGCCAAACCGATTTTTCAGTACATTTTAGAGCACGACACCACGGACGAGGCGATGAAAGAAGCTTCCTGCGTGCTCGCCAGAGTCTACCGCCTGGAGGACAACAAAAACGAATTTTTCAAGCTGACGATAAAGGACATGCTCACAACCCCATGCTCGGAAATCTGCTATGAGCTGGGAACCTACTTTCTGGGACAAAGAGACCTGAACGAGGCGGTCATCTGGTTTTACAACGCTGCTTACGAAACCGACAGCATTCTCGACATCCACACCAGCGGCGACCTGCCCCTCTACGGTCTGGTCGAATGCTACGAGCTGTTGCTGGAGGAAGCCAAAACGCAAATCCCATCCGACCCGTTTTTAGTCTCCCGCTACGAGGAAGCGCTGGAAAAATACCGCACAGCATCCCAAAGCTGGAGCCTGCCCACGGAAAATTGACACAAAACCGATTTTTGCACGGTGCCGAAACAATACATAATTTGTCCCTCCGTCTTGTAAAATTGCCGCCGACGTGTTAGGATAAAACTATGGTAAA
>CALWBG010000009.1 GCA_944375975.1 uncultured Roseburia sp. | reverse complement strand
ATCCGCAATGCCAAAAGGGAAGAGGGTACTTGATTTTGAAACGAAAGAGTTGACAGTATCGGGCAATTTTCTTTCTAAAGGAATTCATCTTTCCGTGACCGGACCTGAGCGAGTCTGTATTATAGGAAGAAACGGAGCGGGAAAGACGACGCTGCTTCGTGAAATAGCGGGCAAACTCAGGGAACGCAGTGATATAAGAATGTTTTATATGCCTCAGAATTATGAGGAGGCTATGGAGTTTGAGAAGACTCCGGTTGAGTTTCTGTGTGAAAGCGGTGATAAAGACGAGGAGGGAAGAATAAGGACATATCTTGGAAGCATGAAATATACGGCTGACGAAATGGAACACGCTATTGCCGAGCTTTCAGGCGGACAGAAAGCGAAGCTTCTGCTTCTCAAAATCAGCATATCAGGCTGTAATGTGCTTATTTTAGACGAGCCGACAAGAAATTTTTCACCGCTTTCCGGTCCGGTCATAAGGGAAATGCTTAAAAATTATTCCGGGACAATTATCAGTGTCTCACATGACAGGAAATATATAGATGAGGTACCGACTGTTATATATGAGCTGACGTCAGACGGTATGCGCAGGCTTGAGCACTATGAGCAAACTTAGCTGCGAAGCAGCGGGAAGGCACCGCAGGTGCGGTTTTGCGAATGGGCGCGGGCTGAACTGCTTCAATATAAGGTCCTATATAAGGAAATATGGGTTGAGTTCTTTCGGTTAGTGTCATATAATAAAAAGAATAGGCTGCAAAGAAAATTATGCAGCAGAAAGGTATGGAGACGACAGTGGTTTATAATAATATACTGGAAGCAATGGGGAATACGCCCCTTATACGCCTGAGCCGTATGGCAGATGGTGACAGTGCTCAGATACTGGTAAAGTTTGAAGGCTTAAATGTCGGAGGCTCTATCAAAACGAGAACTGCATATAACATGATTATAGAAGCCGAAAAGAAGGGATTGATAGACAAGGACAGCGTGATTGTGGAGCCTACAAGCGGTAATCAGGGTATTGGTCTTGCTCTGGTGGGAGCGGTACGAGGGTATAAAACCAAGATAATTATGCCTGATTCCGTAAGCGAGGAGCGCAGAAAGCTGGTGGAGCATTACGGCGCCCAGGTCATTTTGATTCATGATGCCGGAAATATCGGTGCCTGCATTGAGGAGTGCTTAAACACGGCGCTTCGTATGGCGGCGGAGGATCCGAGAGTCTTTGTGCCGCAGCAGTTTGAAAATCCGGCGAACCCCGCCGTCCACCGAAGCCGGACGGCAGTTGAGATTTTAGAACAGGCAGACGGTCCGATTGACGGGTTTTGTTCGGGTATTGGCACGGGGGGAACAATTACCGGAATCGGCGAAGTGCTCAAAGAAAAAAATCCCGATATGGAAATCTGGGCGGTTGAGCCCGAACACGCGGCGATTCTTTCCGGCGGTTCTATCGGAACCCATGTGCAGATGGGAATTGGGGACGGTGTCATACCGGCCATCTTAAACAGGCAGATTTACGATGATATCTGTATCGTTACGGACGAGGAGGCCATCCGAATTTCTAAGGAGCTGGCATCCAAAGAGGGGATTATGTGCGGGATTTCATCGGGAACGAATGTCGCGGCTGCGCTCAAGCTTGCGAAGAAGCTTGGCAGGGGCAAAACCGTGGTCACAGTGCTGCCGGATACGGCGGAACGCTATTTTTCCACACCGCTATTTGACAATTAGGGAAAAAAGGTCTATAATACATTATGTTAACAGGCAAAGCGCCATGCTTTGCCGAATAGCGCGGGATGGAGCAGTCTGGAAGCTCGTCGGGCTCATAACCCGAAGGTCGTAGGTTCAAATCCTACTCCCGCAATTTATCATATAACAGCGCAGGCAGAGAAAAGCCTGCGCTGTTTGTCTTTTGGTGAAAGAATTGGATTATTATGAAAAAAATATGATATTTGCAGACAAAAGGTTGAAAAAGCCGTGGAGAGAGGATAAAATTTTAGGTAATAAAAAATTTATCGCGAAAGAGGAGGCGGAATGATGGCAAAAGAAAGGGATATGAAAATCAGAAAGCGCCTGACAGTCGGTTTTTCACGCGTTGCGCTTCTGGCAAGTACGGCTGCGATTGTGGGAATCATCGCACTGCTGTTTGTCTCACAAAGGTATCAGTATGCGATTACGAACTATGGTTTTTCCCAGGGGGATATTGGGAAGGCCATGGTCACGTTTTCAGAGACCCGAAGTTCTCTGCGCGCCATAGTGGGCTATGACGATGAGGATAATATTGAGGCACAAAAGCAGCTTCACGAGGAGAAAAAAGAAGCATTTGAAACCTATCTCGCCGATATCGGAGAATCTATGGTGACGGAAGAAGGGGTGGAGGCATATAACGCGGTGCTCGCGGATCTGGAGGGTTACTGGGAGCTTGACGAGGAAATTATCGAACTCGGCGCTTCGCTTGAGGGTGACGGATATCTGGAGGCACAGCAGAAGGATTTATACGAGCTTTCCCCGCAATATGATAAGATATACGAGGATTTGGCCGCGCTTATGGACCTCAATGTATCCCATGGTGACGCGACCGTCAGCTCCATGAATCTGCTTGATCTTGTGCTTGTGCTCGTGATCGTTGCGGTTATCGCTTTGGTCATTTTCTTCGGCGTCAAGATGGGCAGGTCGATTGCCGTCAGTATTGAGCGGCCGTTAAGCGCGCTTTCCCAGCGTTTGCGAACCTTTGCGGAGGGAGATTTAGACAGCCCGTTTCCGCAGAGTGATACGGACGATGAAATTGCGGATATGGTAAAAGAAGCGGAAAAGATGGCGGCAAATCTCAATCTGATTATTACGGACGCAGGGGAGTTACTTGGCGAAATGGCGCAGGGCAATTATGCCGTGAGTACAAAAATCGAAGAAAAATACGTCGGTAAGTTTGCGGCGCTCAAAGACGCGATGCGTAAGATGAACCGTCAGATGAACCAGACGCTTCAGCAGGTGGAGGATGCATCCAGACAGGTTTCCTCCGGCTCCGAGAATCTTGCGGAATCCGCGCAGGCGCTTGCTGAGGGCGCGACAGATCAGGCGGGCTCGGTGGAGGAATTGACGGCGGCGATTGCGAATATTACGGAAGATGTGCAGACAACAGCAAAAAATCTTGCGGAATCTCATCAGAGGGCGAGAGGCTATGCGGATGAGGCGGAAAAAAGCCGTACGCAGATGCGGGCCCTGGTGGAAGAGATGGAGCGCATCAATGATACGTCAAAGAAAATCCAGAATATCATTTCGGACATCGAGGACATTGCAAGCCAGACCAATCTGCTGTCTCTGAATGCGGCGATTGAAGCCGCGCGTGCTGGTGAGGCCGGCAAGGGCTTTGCGGTTGTGGCGGACCAGATTCGAAAGCTTGCGGAACAGAGCGCGCAGTCCGCGGTGGATACCAGACAGTTGATCGAAGGCTCATTGCAGGAAATTGCGGAGGGAAACAAGGCCGCAGAAAACGCGGCGGGCGCGTTGGAGGAGGTTGTAAGCGGTATTCAGGAAATCGCGGAAGCCTCAAAAATGTTAAGCGAACATTCCGCGGAACAGGCAAAGGCCATGCAGCAGGCGGAGGCGGGGGTCAATCAGATCTCCGAGGTCGTTCAGTCAAATTCCGCGGCGGCGCAGCAGTCGTCCGCAACCAGCGAGGAACTGTCAGCGCAGGCGGTATCTTTAAGTGAACTGGTTGGAGGTTTTACTTTAAGAGACGAATAGAGTGCGTAAGGAGCCGCACAAAAAAGAGGGGATAGTGTGAAAAATAAGCTTGATAGCTTATTTTTCACACGCAAACTTGTTTGCGTTGGCTATATTGTGCCGGAGCGTCACAAATAAGCCCTGATGGCAGACGCAAATTGGAAATTTGCGTCGCCCCCGTCGCAAAAAAACGCTCCGGAATGGAGATTAGACTAAATGTACAGCATACTGGTATGTGACGATGAAAAGGATATTGTATCCGCATTAAAAATATATCTGACGGCGGACGGCTATCAGGTGTTCGAGGCTTATAACGGAAGGGAGGCGCTGAAGGTGCTGAACGAGCATGAAATCCACCTGGTGCTCATGGATATTATGATGCCTGAGCTGGATGGAATCTCCGCTATGGTAAAAATCCGGGAGATGAGCAATGTTCCGGTCATACTGCTGACGGCCAAGAGCGAGGATACCGATAAGATACTGGGACTTACGGTGGGGGCCGATGACTACATTACAAAGCCGTTTAACCCGGTGGAGGTGCAGGCGCGCGTGAAATCGCAGCTCAGACGCTACATGCTGCTCGGAGGAGGAAACGTGAAAAGCGAGACCCTCGTCATCGGCGGAATCGAGCTTGACGACCGCACCAAGGAGGTGACTCTGGACGGGGAGAGAGTATCACTGACCCGGACGGAATATGACATTTTAAAGCTTTTGATGGAGAATCCCGGCAAGGTGTTTTCGCCGAATCAGATATATGAACAGGTATGGAAGGATAATCCCTACGGTACGGAAAATACCGTGGCGGTACATATCCGACATTTGAGGGAAAAGGTGGAGTATAATCCGGCAGAGCCGCGTTATTTAAAGGTAGTCTGGGGCCGCGGCTACAAAATGGAGGCGTAACGCTCCGGAATGGAGGATTTATATGAAAAAATGGAAGGGTTCCATAGCCGGAAAAATTACGGCATGGATTTTAATCAGTGTGTGCGCTCTTTGCTTTGCCGCGAGCGCAGCGGGTATGCTTTTGATGCTGAGCACCGATATATACGGAAATACGATTGAAAAAACGAGAGAAGAATGGTTTTTGGATGTGACCGCGCGTTATTCGCTGGTGGCGTTAGACGGCCTTGCGCAGGGGACGAACAGCGAGACGTTCGCGGATAAAGCGTTCCGCTACGGTATTATACAGGCGGAAAGTCTCGACGGTATTGATTTGAATGATGACAGCTCTTATCTGGAGCGCAACTTTACCGAACATGTAGAGCGCGAAGATTTGCAGGTTTATTCGCAGACGCTCTCCGAACAGGACTGGATTACGTACGGAGGCGATTTCCTTACGGGATATGCCAATGTTATTCAAGGGGAAGGAGACTGGCGGAGTCTGTATGCGGACGGCATCTGCTATGACACGGCGCAGGGAATTTTTTACTATTCCGCGGAGGGACAGTACTATCCGGTGCAGACCGTCGAGATTGAAACGGAAAACGGAACGCTCTCCTGCTTCTATGACTTTGAAGAAAAGATGTACACTAATTCCACATGGACAGAGGTTGCGCGGACAGAGGCGGTCGATGCAGCCGGGGAGTCCTACGAGGCGCCGGCGGTGGAAGGCGCGTCCGATGAGAGCATTACGGCCACGGAAACCACGACGGGGGATAATGCGGAGCAAAGGACGGTGGAAGAAATTCTGCAAGAGCCTTATATTACGCTTTCCATGTTTGACGGAACAAATCTTGCTTATGAGAATTGGGGAACACTTTGGCTGGATAACGTCCGCTCGATTGATATGCCGCAGGTAAAGCTCATCGATTCGACAGCAATGGAGCCGGAGGAGTTTACGGAGCTGACGGATTACTATCTGGATGACAATTATACGCTCTGGGTCAATGAGGGAGACAGCGGTTCGCAAAGAACGACCTATTATGTGGTTTCCCTGCTGCCCGAAAGAGTGGGAACCGGGTGGGGAAGCGCGGATCTGTTTGTGCAGGCGAACACATGGCTTACCTTCTGCTACAGTATGCGTTATCCGGTTTTTGCGATTATATTTGTCTCCTTTGCCCTGGGACTTGCAGCCTTTGTTTATTTGATGTCGGCGGCGGGACACCGGAGCGGAACGGACGAAATTGTGCCGCTGGCTGTGGATAAGATTCCGCTTGATATTTACGCGGTTATGATTGGAGCGGCAGAGATATTGCTGTTTATCGGTCTTTTATGGCTCACCGATACCGCCTTAAGCAGAGGGAGTGTCGCGCCGGTGCTGATTATATGCGCGGGGCTCGCACTCTGCATGGGCTGGCTGCTGCTGCTGTTTTTGCTTGGCTTCTCCGTGCGGGTAAAGCTTGGAAAATGGTGGCGGAATACGGTGTGCTGGCGGATTTTTAAGGCAGTTCGGAACTTCTGCGGAATGGTTTGGAGCAATATCGGATTTTTGTGGAAAATCATTCTGGTGCTTGGGGTTTTGGCGGTGCTTGAATTTTTCGGGCTTGTAGCATTTGTGAACGACGGCTGGGCAGTGTTGCTGTGGTTTGTGGAAAAACTGATTCTCTATCCTGTAATCCTGTGGATAAGCGTCCAGATGTACTATTTAAAGGAAGGAACAGAGAAAATCGCCGGCGGCGAGGCGGACCATAAAATCAATACGAAGTGGATGAGAGGGGAATTTCGGCGGCACGGAGAAAATATCAATAACATCGGCGAGGGAATGAACCGGGCGGTGGAGGAACGCATGAAAAGCGAACGCTTTAAGACAGAGCTCATTACCAACGTTTCGCATGACATCAAGACGCCGCTGACCTCCATTATCAATTATGTGGATTTGCTGGAAAAAGAGGATTTGCAGAATGAGACGGCGTGTGAGTATTTAGAGGTGCTAAAGCGCCAGTCCGACCGGCTGAAAAAGCTGATTGAGGATTTAATCGAGGCGTCCAAGGCGTCCACCGGAAATCTTCCGGTACACTTGGAGCGGCTGGAGGCGGGAATCTTCCTTGTACAGACGGTTGGGGAGTTTGAGGAAAAAACACAGGCCGCAGGGTTGGAGCTGATGATTTCCCAGCCCAAGCAGCCGGTCTACATCATGGCGGACAGCAGACACTTCTGGCGCGTCATTGACAATTTGATGAATAATATCTGTAAATACGCGCAGAGCGGCACAAGAGTATACATCAACCTTGAAGTAAAAGAGGCGCAGGTTGAGATTACCTTCCGCAATACGTCGAGATATCCGTTAAATATCAGCAGTGAGGAACTGATGGAGCGGTTTGTCCGCGGCGACAGCTCCAGAAATACGGAGGGCAGCGGTCTCGGGCTTTCCATCGCCGGGAGTCTGATGGATTTGATGGGTGGAAGCTTCCGGCTTTATGTAGACGGAGATTTGTTTAAGGTGGTACTCGGTTTTGAAGAGGCGTGTGAGGATTAAACCCGGAGCGGGCAGGTTTTTACCTGCCCGCTTTTCCTGACTTTACACTGGCCTGCCGGACGGCTATAATTGAGAAAAGCACAGCGGAGTACGAATAGCAAAAAAAATTGCGAAAACCTCTTGACCTGGAGTTTACTCCAGGTGCTACACTTTGCTCAGAAACAAAAAACGGAGTAAAAGGAGTGGAAAGCAATGAATTTTCAGATGTATGTACCAACGAGGATTTTATTTGGGGCAGGCGCGTTAAACAGCCTGCACGAGCAGAAGCTTCCGGGGAAAAAGGCGCTTTTGCTTACATCGAACGGCAAATCGGCGAAGGAGAGCGGAGCCTTTGACCGCGTGGCATCAGAGCTTGAAAAAGCGGGCTGCACGTATACCGTATTCAGCAAAATCGAGGCAAATCCGTTAAAGGAAACCGTCGAGGAGGGCGGAGTGTTCGCAAAGGAAAACGGCTGTGACTTTATCGTTGCGCTGGGCGGCGGAAGTGTGATGGACGCTTCGAAGGCGATCGCGGTTGCGGCAACGAACGAAGGCGATTTGTGGGACTATGCATTCGGAAAGACCGGAAAGGCAAAACCGATTGCAAACAGGCCGCTGCCGATTGTGGCAATCACGACCACGGCGGGAACCGGCTCCGAGGTAGACCAGTGGGGCGTCATTACCAAGACCGAGACAAACGAAAAAATCGGCTTCGGCGGAATTGACGAATTATTCCCCGTACTTGCGGTCGTGGATGCGGAGCTGATGAAGACAGTACCTGCGAAATTTACCGCATATCAGGGCTTTGACGCGCTGTTTCATTCCGTGGAATGTTATATTTCAAAGGCGGCAAATCTTATGAGCGACATGTACGCACTGACGGCGATTGAAAATATCGCGGCATACTTAGCGCGCGCGGTCAAAGACGGCAATGACATTGAGGCAAGGGAGCACGTGGCGTTCGCCAATACCCTTTCCGGTGTTGTCATGACCCTGAGCAGTTGCACCAGCGAACATGCAATGGAACATGCCATGAGCGCTTACCATCAGAAGCTGCCGCACGGTGCGGGACTCATCATGATTTCGACAGAGTATTACCGGTACTTTGTGGAGAAGCATGTCTGTGACGAGCGCTTTATCCGCATGGCAAAGGCCATGGGCATGCAGGACGCGCAGCGGGCGGAGGATTTTGTCACGGCTCTGGTGCAGTTACAGGAGGCATGCGGCGTTGCCGGGCTTAAGATGAGTGATTACGGCATTGCCAGGGAGGAAGCCGACACGCTGGCCGCAAATGCCAGAGAGACGATGGGAGGTCTGTTTACGGCAGATCCGTGCGAGCTGAATCATGAGGACTGCCGGATGATATATGAGAAATCCTATCGGTAATAAAAGCTATTTGTAAAAATACAGGAGGGGATTACCATGACAAAACAGGAATTGGAGCAGAAATCAGTTTTTGGAATCGGGGAGCCGAATACCGCGTTTGCACAGTATTTTAAGGGTCAGTCTTATTTAAATATGCTGACGGTGGAGCGCGTACCGATTGGAAATGTCGTTTTTGAGCCGGGGTGCCGTAATAACTGGCATATTCACCACAAGGGCGGCCAGATTCTGATATGTGTGGCTGGAAACGGCTGGTATCAGGAGTGGGGCAAACCGGCACAGGCGTTAAAAGAGGGGGATGTGGTCAACATTCCGCCTGAGGTGAAGCACTGGCACGGCGCCGCGGCGGACAGTTGGTTTGCACATCTTGCTGTTGAGGTTCCGGCGGAGGGAGCGTCCAATGAATGGCTGGAGCCGGTTTCGGATGAGGAGTACGAGAAGCTATGACGATTGCGGAGGTTTCCCAAAAATACGATATTTCCGCGGATACACTGCGGTATTACGAAAGAATCGGCCTGATCCCGCCGGTGCCGCGAACCCCCGGCGGCATCCGGGACTATGACGAAGAATCCTGCGGCTGGATTGAACTGATGAAGTGTATGCGCAAGGCGGGTGTGCAGATAGAGGCCCTGATTGAATATGTCGCACTGTTTCAGAAGGGCGATGTGACGATTGACGCCAGAAAAGAGCTTTTAATGGAACAGCGTAATCAGCTTGTAGACCGTATGGCGGAAATGCAGGAGTCCTTAGACCGTCTGAACGACAAAATCGAGCGCTATGAGCAGGGGCTTATGACCAAAGAAAAGCTCTTGCAACGCATGAAGCAAGAGAGAGAAAAGGGGCAAAGCTGAGGCAAAGCGGGATTTTAAATCCCGCAGGCCGCAGCGTCCAGCGCTTTGATGGAGCGTATAAAGGGAAATTTTTGGTTTATCAAAGAAACCAGCTTCCCGACAGCCACGGCGGATACAATCGTTCCGATGCCAAGACCCCGAATACTGTGAAAAAACAGAAGGGAAAAAATAAGCGCGATCAGGACCAAAGTGATGTCAAAGCAAACCTTTATTTTTCCGAATTCCCTGCCCGTTACCTGAGCAATAGCCCGTACAATTCCCTCGCCGGGCACGGCAATCACATTGGGGGCGACCTCAATGCTGATTCCCAGTGCAAGAATCACGCAGCCTGCAATCAGGCTCATGCCTCTTAAAACAAGGGTATCGGGGGTAAACCAGGACAGCGCCGACATACTGATGTCAATCAGGACGCTGAACAGCAGGTTTGCCGCGATTTGCAGGAATTGTACAGGATGAAACTCTCTTTTCAGAAGAAGAATTTGAATCAGGATATAAAGCATATTAAACAGGAATGTGAATGCTCCGAAGCTTATGTTTTCGAAAAAAAGACTGAAAACATAAGGGATACTGGATATTTGAGAGGTTCCCAGGGAACTTTTGGTGATAAAGGCTATGCCGAACGAGTTGATGGCAAGACCCAGAATAAAATAAAAATATCTTTGTAAATAACTACGCATGCGATTCCTCCTCAAAAGCAGTAAATACTTCATTCAGGAGCTGCAAAAGCTCCCTTTGTTTTTCGGTGGGAATATGCTTTAGCGCCAAATCATCCACTTCTTTGCAGATTTCTTTTACCTTCCGTGCCTTTTCTCTGCCTTCCTCCGTAAGAAAGACCTTCACCGAGCGTCTGTCCGAGTCCTGCGTTTTCCGCAAAATTAGCTGCCGCTGTTCCATTTTGTTCAAAAGACTTGTGACGGTGGATTTATCCAGGGCACAGTGTTTTCCGATTTCTTTCGGCGTCTGCCCGTCCCGCTCGATTAAGCATTCCAGAATTTTGGGCTGTCCGGGAAAAAGACCAAGCTCCATCGTCTTTTGCGCAATCAAGCGGTTGCTGTGGTAAAAGCATCTCAATAATAAAAAGTGTAATTCCAAATTCAGCACGGCAATATTCCTCTCAATATAGTTTGAATGCAAACTATATTATAGAATCGTTTTCTGCGGTTGTCAAATGTTTCGTGTACGGGAGTTTTTTCGCAACAAAAATTGACCGGAAAGACATTTTTGTCTTTCCGGTCAATTTTGTATTGTATGGTTTAGCCAAAGTATCTCTTTAACAGACCCTCGAAAGCTTTTCCGTGACGAGCCTCGTCGCGGGCCATCTCATGTACGGTATCATGGATTGCGTCAAGGTTCTGCTCCTTTGCTCTCTTAGCAAGGTCAACCTTACCAGCGGTAGCGCCGTTCTCCGCATCCACTCTCATCTCAAGGTTCTTCTTGGTGCTGTTGGTTACAACCTCACCGAGTAATTCTGCAAACTTTGCAGCGTGCTCAGCCTCCTCGTAAGCAGCCTTCTCATAGTACAGGCCGATCTCCGGATAGCCCTCACGGTGTGCAACACGTGCCATCGCAAGATACATACCAACCTCGGAGCACTCGCCTTCAAAGTTCATTCTCAGGTCTTTGATGATGTCCTCGCTGACACCCTGAGCAACGCCTACTACGTGCTCCGCAGCCCAAACCTTCTCGCCTTCCTGTAATTTGAACTTATCGGACGGAGCCTTACATACCGGACAAACCTCCGGAGCCGCATCGCCTTCATAAACATAACCACATACTGTACATACATACTTTGCCATAATTGTTATCTCCTTTTCTTTTTTATTTGAATAATTACTGTGTGCTTAATCAATATCAGTAACTGTTACTGATTTTAAAGTAAAATTTTTAGTTTGTCAATACCTTTTTGTCTTTTTTTAAAATTTTTTTGCCAGCCTGTTGAAAAACTGTCAGGAGGCCCTGCCATTCGCCTTGCAGCAGGGGCATTTGCCGAAAAAGTAAGTGACGTGTCCTTCAATTTCACCGTCGAAATCCTGTGCCGCGAGTATATTGATGTGCTCTAAACCGTTCACATTCAAATCCAGAACATTTCCGCAGCAGTTGCA
Source organism: uncultured Roseburia sp. (assembly GCA_944375975.1). Classification (GTDB taxonomy): domain Bacteria; phylum Bacillota; class Clostridia; order Lachnospirales; family Lachnospiraceae; genus Roseburia. The sequence goes on along the minus strand of CALWBG010000009.1, from coordinate 21,818 downwards.
GATAAAATGATAGTGGGGGGCCGTATTGCCGTCAAAGCGGTCAGGGCCGATTCCGGTAGAAAGCTTCTGAATCTCTCCTATTTCGGCGAGCAGCGATAAATTGCGGTACACTGTGCCGAGGCTGATATTCGGAAATTCCTTCTTTATATTCATATAAACGGTCTCTGCGGTGGGGTGGTCATATCGGTCGGCAAGGAAATTCTTAATTGCGTCCCTTTGCTTACTGTGCTTTAGCATAGTTACCATCCTTTCCAATATTAAGAACTATTACTGATATAATCATAAAAGAAAAATGACAAAAAGTCAATAGCGGATGAAAAAGATAACAGGAAAAGTTACGCGGGGACTGGCATAGAACCGGAGCGGAGGAATATAGATAGAAGTAAGGATATACGCCTATGGAGCGCCTATGGCAGGAATGAAAAGATTTGTTACATATATATATTCCTATGAGGAAAAGAAAAAAGCGGGCAATACAGGCTTTGCGAAAATTGAAATTCGGGGAGATGAGTGCAGACTGGAAATCCATCTGCGCGAAGTGTATACGAAGCAGGGAGCCTGCAAGGTATATCTGTTCCGGGAAGATGACGGAAATATAGAAGGTGTCAGCCTCGGAGAAATGCAGCTTCGAAATGGTGCGGGAGATTTTGGAGTTGCTTTTCGGATATCAAAAATCAGCAACACGCCGTTTCATTTTAATGACTTCGAAGGTATTTTTCTGTTGGGAGAGGACGGCAGAATTTTTATGAGCCGTTGGAAGGAAGGCGCACCGCTTCAGGTGTGCGCGGAGTGCTTTCACGAGTGGGAGAAGAAAGAGGAAAAAGCGGAAAAAGCGGAAACAACCGCCGGACTGTCCGGAAGCCCGGTAACGGCAGCGGAAACCGTGCAGACGCAGAAGCCCGGTAACGGCAGCGGAAACCGTGCAGACGCAGCAGGAACAGTGCAGGTGCAAAAGTCTGGAAGAACCTCGGCAGAAACAGCGCAGGTGCAGAAGGCTGCGGGGGCGGCAGATGGCGGGAAGCCCGAGGATGTCCCCGCGCAGGCCGCCTCATCTACTGTAATTCATTTCCCGAAGACGGAAGAAAATGTCACGGTCACGGAGCTCCCGGTGCGGAATATCTTTCCCAGATATGACTGGGAGGAAATATGGAAGCAGCTTGTCGCGAACCATCCGGTCAGCACGCCGTTTTCGGATCGGGGAATCGTCTGTGCGAAAATCGAATTAAAGGACATCCGCGAGCTTCCGAAAAGATACTGGTATTTGGGGAATAACAGCTTTTTGCTGCACGGGTTTTTTAACTATCACTATCTTGTCATCGGGAAAATAGAAGAGGAAGAAGAAAACCGCTGGTTTATCGGTGTTCCGGGAATTTACCAGAATCAGGAACGGGTCATGGCAATTATTTTCGGATTCCCGGAATTTCTGCCGGAGCCGGAGGAAAACAGATTTGGCTATTGGTACCGTTTTATCGAAGACTGAGTCAGGAACGAGGGGAAAATGGGGAGATACAGGCGTAACGCAGATGGTCTTCCCATTTTCCCTGTATGAGAATACAGTCGTGCTCAATTCCTTCATACTGAAAGCCGAGACCCTCCAGAAGCCGCGTGGAGGGCTTATTTTCGGGCATTACGCGGGCAAAGACGCGGTGAAGTCCGAGTGTCCCGAAAGCGATTTCCAGGGTCTTTACGAGGGCTTCACGGGCGTAGCCCCTGTGATGCCAGTCCGCATCGAATTTATAGCCGACTTCGGAGCAGGAATAGGCGGAGCGGTTGACCTCATGCAGGCAGATTGTGCCGATGATGGTTTTGGGATCCTCTTTGCGGAACACGTAAAAGCGGATCGTGTTTAACTTCATGGCGAGCTTAAGCTCACACTTTAAAATTGCCTGCTGGTAGGAGAGTGTGTAGAAATTTTCAGGCCGGGTCGGCTCATAACGCTCAAACAATTCTTTATTCCGAAGCTGGAAGGCAAGAACCTCCCGCAGATAGTCCGGCGTGAGAATCTTCATTATAAGACGTTCGGTGTGATATTCCATATTGACGGAAGTTTTCTGTCTCATCTGTTTTCCTGCCTCCTCGACAAATCGGTTAAGATACGTTACAATACTTTATAGTATAACAATTTGGAGAAACTGTCCATGAATCAGGAAGAAAAATATATGCGGGAGGCAATCCGGCAGGCAAAAAAGGCATATGCCCTGGAGGAGGCGCCCATCGGCTGCGTGATTGTGCGCGAGGGAAGGATCATTGCCAGAGGCTACAACCGGAGGAATACGGAGGGGAATGCCCTCGCCCACGCCGAGCTGTCTGCCATCAAAAAAGCAAGCAAAAAGACCGGGGACTGGAGGCTGGAGGACTGCACGATGTATGTGACCTTAGAGCCGTGTCAGATGTGCGCCGGCGCAATCGTCCAGTGCCGCATGAAGAAGGTTGTCATCGGCAGCATGAATCCCAAGGCGGGCTGCGCGGGATCGGTGTTAAATCTTCTTCAGATGCCGCAGTTCAATCACCAGGTAGAGCTTGTGACCGGCGTGCTCGAGGAGGAATGCTCACAGATGCTGTCTGCGTTTTTCCGGGAACTGCGGGAAAAAAAGAAGCGGCAGGATGCTTGACAATACAGCGGCAGATAAGCTATACTTAAATCTCCGGGCAGCCGGGGTGTCAGCGGTACCCTGTACCAGCAATCCGCTATAGCTGGGGTGATGCCAAACAGAGGGTCTTTAAATTGCGGAGCCGCCCTTCATAAGTGGCGTTGAAGTTTGGGTCTTACGCAACAGGAATCTGTGAACCGGGTCAGGTCAGGAATGGAGCAGCCCTAAGCAGAAGCTCTTGTGTGCCGTGAGGGTGCCTGGACCGAGTTAACTGTGGAGGTAACGTCCGTGGTCTGGATTCGAAGGGCGGTGCCCGGATAAAAAGAATAAATTGCCGGACAGCCTGCCAAGACAGATACTGCCTGGCTTTTTTTGTTTTTAGGGAGAAATACACGGGATAAAATCCGGGGAGGAAGACGGTGCGGGGAAAAGTAAGAAAAATTTTGTATCAGATAGGTGAGACCATAGAGCTCGTGATGGCGGTCGTCGTCATACTGGCGGTTTTGGTGGCGGTATGCTCGCTTGTACCGGAATTCGGGCATTATTGGCAGAATCGCATGGATGAGGAAGCATTTTCGGAATTTCTCGGCGCGGTATTCGGGGTCGTTATCGGCATCGAGTTTTTAAAGATGCTCTGTAAGCCAAGCTCCGAGAATATCATTGAGGTTTTGATATTCCTGGTTTCACGTCACATGATTGTGGAAAAGACGACGGTGATTGAGAATCTGCTCTCGATTATCAGCATCGGTATTCTGTTCTTTTTCCGCAGGTTTATGGTGGCGACAAGGCCTCATGGGGAGCATCCCGCCGCGGAACTGTTCGGTGAAAGTAAAAAAGACGCGGAGAAACAGCGGCAGGAGAGCGAAAAGGGAGACGGAGAAGCGTGACACGCTTTGATTGGTAATAAAAACGGGTGTAGATGAGGAATGTTGTCTACGCCCGTTAATTTTTTCACAAAATAACTCTATTCTATCAAAAGTGAGAGAATATGTCAAATAAAACTGCATTTATTTGAGTACAAATATTGAATTTCGGAAAAACTGCTATATAATAAAGGCATAACAGGCACCGGAGCGAGGTGTGGAGACTATAACTTAAAAAGTGAGGAAGAGAAATGTTTGGATTTGGACAACTGATTGACATCCTGAAAAAAAACCCGAAAAAAATTGTTTTTACCGAGGGGAAGGACCCGCGCATTTTGGAGGCAGCATCCCGTCTGCTGGCAGGAACCTTCCTTCATCCGATTCTGGTCGGAGATGAGGATGAGATTTACGAGGCGGCTGAAGAGAGCGGTTTTAATATCCGCGGAGCGGAAATCTTAAGCCCTGCAAAATTTGACCGGATGGACGAGATGGTGGAGCTGTTCTGTGAGCTTCGCAAAAACAAGGGCGTGACACCTGAACAGGCAAGAGAAATGCTTGCCCATGCCAATTATTTCGGTACCATGCTTGTAAAAATGGGAATTGCCGACGCACTGCTCGGGGGAGCAACCTATTCCACAGCGGATACGGTTCGTCCTGCGTTGCAGTTAATTAAGACGAAACCCGGAAACAGCATCGTATCCTCCTGCTTTATCATGGTGCGTCCGGCGGCTACCGGCGAGAACGAGGTGCTTGCGATGGCCGACTGTGCGATTAACATTCATCCGACCGAGGATGAGCTGGTGGAGATTGCCGGAGAGGCGGCGGAGTGCGCTAAGATTTTCGGCGTGGACCCGAAAGTGGCGTTTTTAAGCTATTCGACACTTGGCTCCGGAAAGGGCGAGGACGTGGATAAAATGCGCAATGCGGCTGCGAAGGCAAAGGTGAAATATCCGAATCTTCCGATCGAGGGAGAGATTCAGTTTGACGCAGCGGTTTCCCCGCGTGTGGCACGTACCAAATGCCCGGGAAACGAGGTTGCAGGTCATGCGAATACGTTTATTTTCCCGGATATCAATGCGGGAAATATCGGTTATAAAATAGCGCAGCGTCTCGGTAATTTCGAAGCTTACGGTCCGATTCTGCTTGGCTTAAACGCGCCGATTAACGATTTGTCCCGCGGATGCAACGCTTCCGAGGTATATTCGATGGCAATTATCACGGCGGCGCTCGCGTAGTAACGGGTTCAAAAGAAACGGTGATATTTGCGGCATGGCGGGAAGCCATGCCGCGTTTTTGTGTTCAGGAGTCGGAATCAAATGGATAAACCATTATTTACAGGAGAAGAATTAAAAAAGTTAATCATACCACTGATTTTAGAGCAGCTGCTTGCCATCAGTATCGGTATGTCTGACACGTTGATGGTTTCCGCCTGCGGGGAGGCTGCTGTTTCAGGAGTTTCGTTGGTGGACAGCATCAGCGTTTTGCTGATTCAGATTTTATCGGCTTTGGCGACCGGTGGTGCGGTGGTTTGCAGCCAGTATCTGGGAAAGAAGATGCCGGAGAGGGCCAGGGTGTCGGCGGGACAGCTTATGTTCATTATGCTTGTTGTGTCCGTGACGGTCATGGCGGTGGTCCTGTTTTCCAGCGAATTTCTGCTGCGGACGATTTTCGGGCAGATTGAAGCGGATGTTATGGAAAATGCCGGGGTTTATTTTCTGGTGACGGCAATTTCGTACCCCTTTCTGGGGGTATATAACGCCGGCGCGGCGCTGTTCCGAAGTATGGGAAACAGCAAAATCAGCATGTATACCAGTCTTGTCATGAATATCATTAACATTGCGGGCAACGCCCTGCTGATTTTCGGTTTTGGGCTTGGCGTGCTGGGGGCGGCGCTTTCCACACTCGTGTCGAGAATGATTTCCGCCCTGGTGATGGCGGTGCTTTTATGTAAAAAGGATAATCCCCTTTGTATCGCTTCACTTGCCTTTCTCCGTCCGCAGTGGGATGTTATTTCAAGAATTTTGAAAATAGGAATTCCAAGCGGTGTGGAAAACGGGATGTTTCAAATCGGAAAGCTGCTTGTTTCAAGTCTTACGGCAACCTTCGGAACCGCGGCAATTGCGGCGAACGCCGTGGCAAACAGCATTGCGGGCTTTGCCAATATTCCGGGGAACGCCATCGGCCTTGCGATGGTGACGGTGATTGGAAGGTGTATCGGCGCGGGGGAAAAGGAGCAGGCCAGAACCTACAGCAGAAAGCTCCTTACAATCGCGTATATCGGGATGTTTTTGACAAATTTGGCGGTGTTTGTCGGAGTAAAGCCGCTGGTATCCTGTTTTTCGCTTTCCGCGGAAGCTCATGGCATTGCCGTACAGCTCTTAAGGACCTTTGCCGTCTGCGCCATCCTCATCTGGCCTTTAAGCTTTGCACTGCCAAATACGCTGCGTGCCGCCGGGGACGCGAAATACACCATGGCGGTCAGCGTATTTTCCATGTGGGTCTTTCGTGTTTTCAGCAGTTATTTCTTTGCGGGGACGCTGGGGCTGGGTGTGCTTGGCGTCTGGATTGGCATGTATGTGGATTGGCTGTTCCGTTCCATTTTGTTTGTCATTCGTTATCTGCATGGAAAATGGCTGAATAAGCGGGTTGTCTGAAAAGGAAGTCTGAGAGAAAAAGTTTGCGCCGATGTGCCGGGAATCTCCCGGTACGTCGGCGCTTTATTATTATAAAACAGAAAAAGAAATCATAAAATATCAGAAAAAAGTGGATAACTCTGTGGACAGAGTGGATAAGACCGCAAAATAATCAAAAAATTCAGTTTCTTTCCGGACGACGGTCAATCATACGCTCAATCAGTTCCACGGATTCCTCGATACCGTAGCAGGCGCTGTTGATGCACAAATCATAGTTGACGGCGGCGCCCCATTTGCGGCCGGTATAAAATTGATAATAGTGCTCGTGCTGTTTATCGAGCTTCTTTAACAGGCGTACCGCATGCTTTAAATCCAGGTTGTGCATTTCCATCATACGCCGCAGACGCTGCTCAAACGGTGCGGTGATAAAAATACTGATATGGGGAATACGGTTGTTGGTCAAAATTACGTCCGCACAGCGTCCCATCACAATGAAGTCTTCCTTTTTTGCCATATCCACAATCAAATCACTCTGGTTAAAAAAGACGGCATCTTTTTTGGGAAGCCCGTGGTAGCGGCTGAAATTCCGGAAACGGCGCCGGAAACCGGTATACGGCTTATGGCCCTTTTTCGGATTGGAGGCACAACTCTCACGGTCCCAGACAGAGTCCTTTTCCGCGTCCAGCCGCTCCAGAACCTGATTAAAAATTTCAACGTCGTAGTAATTGATTTTGAGCGCGTCGGCCAGGGCAAAGCCAATGTCTGTACCGGCGCTTCCATGGGTTCTGCCGATACAGATAATTAAATGGTCGTCCTCGGAAAATTTCCGGTGAAGATTGGAGGTATTTAAGGAAGCGAGCGTTTCGTCCAGAATATCCACGGAGCCGAAGCTTGCCGGAATATCCGCGATTTCTTTGAGAATCGCCTCATACTCATCCAACATGCGGCTGCGGTCATCTTTGTTGCGTATAGTGCGCGCCATATTTCCAATCAGCGCGATTTCACTGCGGAGCAGATGTCCGTGAGGACGCACATGCAAAAGTGTCGCAAGGTTGCGTATGCTGGTTTCCTTATCTCCCGTAAAAGTACGTCCAAGAGACGAACCGACGAGACGGTATACCTCCGCGTCTAAATCATAAATTCGTTTTGCCAGTTTCATGCAGTAATCAAGATTATTTTCCATCTTTTCAGTCCCCCTTTACAAAAAGAATACCAGGGTATCAATTATGAATACCGGAATCAGGAATGCCAGTGACCACAGCATGTATCCGAAGAAAGAGGGCATACGTACACCGTTTTCATCGGAGATGGACTTCACCATAAAGTTGGGGGCATTTCCAATGTAGGTATTGGCTCCCATAAATACGGCGCCGCAGGATATTGCGGAGAGCATCTGCGCCGGAACGATGCCGAGGGTAGTCACGATTCCGTCCGTAAAGCCAAGTGTTCCCGCTGTTGTCAAAAATACCAGGTAGGTCGGCGTATTGTCAAGGAAACTGGAAAGCGCGCCGGTGGCCCAGAACATCTGGAAGGGTTTGGTAAGCCCAAGCTCCGGCCCCATGGATTTTAACAGCATCAGCGCAGGCTGCATTGTAATAAAAATACCGATAAATAATACGGCAACCTCCCTGATGGCACCCCAGGTAAAATGGTTCCTTGTACGGATATCCGGTTTCGTGGTGCGGAAGGATAAAAATGCGGCCGCGAGTATAATGACAATTTCGATGATGGAAGGAAAACTCAACGTTACCTCCCGGAATACGCGGATGCCGAGTACATTGCCTTCTGCATCCTGGAATGCGGAAAGTCCGGGCAGGGTTCCGCTTAAAATAACAGCCGCCACGATCATCACCAGATAGATGATATTGTGCAGTCCGTCGATTTTTAAAGTCGTGCCGGGTCTGGTGATATCCGGCTTGCGGCCTTCCGCAATGTCTTTGCGGTAATTGTGCCGGTCGAGCAGATAAAATGCCGTCAGCAGAATCACCATATTAAACAGCAAAACCGGCAGGAGCTTTAAGCTCCAGAAAAACGGTACGCCGCGCATAAAGCCCATGAGCAGCGGCGGGTCTCCTATGGGGGTAAGACAGCCCCCCATGTTTGAAATCAGAAAAATAAAAAATACCATGATATGGCTTTTTCGTTTTCGCCAGGAATTCATTTTAATTACGGGACGAACCATCAGCATACTTGCACCCGTGGTACCGATGCAGCTTGACAGCAGCGTACCGATGGCCAGAAACAATACGTTGACCCGGGGCGAGCCCGCGAGATCTCCCTCAAGAGTCAGGTTTCCGGCAACACAGAACAAACCGAACAGCAGTACGATGAATGTGAGATAGTCATTTAAAACACATTCCAGCACGGTCTCTGCCGCATCGCCGGCTCCGTACATCACGGCGTAGGGGATAATGAATAAAAGGGACCATACAACTACTGCCAGCGGCTGGTGCTTCTCCCACCATTCGGATTTTATGAGCGGAAGCACCGCGATGCAAAGCAGGAGTCCGGCAAAAGGAATACAAAGCCAGAAGGGAATGGTCGAAGTATCCGCAGCCGTGCCTGATTCTGCGGCAAGAAGCGTTACGGGGCTGCCAAGAAGTACGGCGGCCATGCTTCCGCAGAGAGCGAAAAACTTTTTCATAATCATCAGCCTCCAAATTCTACAATTTATACCTTATTATGATAGTTGTGAAAAAAAAGTCAATAAGCACTTTTTTCGCGAAAACAAATCTTAACACAATTTGAATATTTTTTCCAGTGGTCAAAAGTTTATAGCGTCAAAAGTATCTGCGAAAAGAATAAATTGAAAAAAGTATATGATATGGTTTTCATTTAGTGAGGAATATTGTAAAATACAAGAGAAAAAATTATTTCATCAAAAGAGGATTTACATGGATGTATAAGAATATGGGAAAACTAAGGAGAAACGTGGAGGAATACGCAATCCTCACAGCTGCGACCCTGATTCTGGTCGTCGGTGTTTATGTGTTTAAATTTCCGAACAACTTTTCCTTCGGGGGAGTTACGGGATTGGCGGTTGTCCTGGGAGCCGTCCTTCCGACAACGCCAGGAAGCCTTACATTTATTATCAATATGCTGCTTTTGGTTCTCGGGTTTCTTTTTCTGGGCAGGGGGTTTGGCGTAAAGACCGTTTACGTGAGCATCCTGATGTCCGTGGCGCTCAGTCTGGCGGAGCGGCTGTTCCCGATGGACGGGCCGCTTACCGACGAGCCTGTGCTGGAGCTGATGTATGCCATTGTACTTCCGGCTTTCAGCTCAGCGGTGCTGTTTAATATCGGTGCGTCCGGCGGGGGTACGGATATTGTCGCGATGATTTTGAAAAAATATACGACAATGAATATCGGTGCCGCGCTGTTTGTGGTGGACCTTGGAATTGTGGCGGCATCCTGTTTTGTATTTGACGCGCAGACAGGACTTTGCTCGCTGTGCGGATTGCTGGCGAAGTCGCTGGTGGTGGATAATGTGATTGAGAGCATCAACCTGTGTAAATATTTTACGATTATCTGTAACGACCCTGAGCCGATTTGCGATTTTATAACACATCAGCTTGGACGAAGCGCGACCGTGTATCGGGCGGAAGGAGCATATGAGCACAGCAGCAAGACGGTGATTATTACAATTATGAAACGAAGCCAGGCCGTGGAGCTGCGCAATTTTATCCGGAGAAATCAACCTTCCGCTTTTCTGGCGATTACCAACAGCAGCGAGATTATCGGAAAAGGCTTCCGTGGCTTTAATTAAAAACAGGAGGAAAAGACATGCTGATTAGCCTGCTGGTTACCGTAGTATTCGGGTTTATTTACTTTTACATGAAAATGCCTGCGCTGAATCTGCATACGGCGGAATTTTATACGTTTGTTTATCTGCTGTGTGCCGTGTATGCGGGGTGTATGCTGTTTGTGACGGGCTTTCGGGCACGCGCGCCCAGAGAGTACTGGAAGCAGCTTTTGAAAAAATGCGCCGTGCCTGTGGTAATAGCCGCTGTGCTGTTTGTGGTGTGCGTTGTGGGTGCGCTTGCCGGAAACGTATTATTCCGGGCGAAGTCCTACGCGAAGCTTCTCGACATTAAAGAGGGAGATTTTGCGAAGGAGGTTGAGGAAATCACGTGGGATCAGATTCCCATGCTCGATGAGACCTCAGCCAATACGCTTGCAAATAAGAAGCTTGGGGAGCTGTCGGATTTGGTATCCCAGTTTGAGGTGGACGATGAGTCCGCGCAGATTAATTATCAGGACAGACCCGTGCGGGCCACCTATCTGAATTACGGCGGCATTATCAAGTGGTGGAATAACCGAAGCGAAGGAATCCCGGCGTATCTTCTGATTGATATGGTGACGCAGGAGGTCACGGTTCACAGGCTGGATGAGGGGATGAAGTATTCTCCGTCCGAGCTGTTTAACCGGAATATATACCGTCATCTGCGTTTCCGTTATCCGACGAAAATCTTTTATGATGTCAATTTTGAGGTGGACGATGACGGGGTGCCGTATTGGTGCGCCACAACGGTAACAAAAACCATCGGACTGTTCGGCGGAACGGATGTGACAGGAGCGGTGCTGGTGAATGCCGTGACAGGAGAGTCGCAGTATTATGATATTTCCGAGATCCCGACCTGGGTGGACCGGGTATGCAGCGCGAGGCTGATTATGGAGCAGTATGACTATTACGGCATGTATCAGGGCGGTTTTTGGAACTCTATTCTGGGGCAGAGCGGCTGTACCAAATCCACCAGCGGCTATAATTATATTGCCATGGACGATGATGTGTGGGTTTACACGGGCATTACCTCCGTAGGCGGGGATGAGAGTAATCTCGGGTTTATTCTGGTAAATCAGAGGACAAAGGATGCCCGCTACTATGTGTGTGCCGGGGCGAACGAGTCCGCCGGAATGAATTCGGCAGAGGGGGCGGTGCAGCAGTACAGCTATCAGTCCACTTTCCCGATTCTGCTCAATATCGGAGGGGAACCGACCTATTTTATGGCGCTAAAGGATGCCTCCCAGCTCGTCAAAATGTATGCGATGGTGAATGTGAGCCAGTATCAGATTGTAGCGACGGCAAGCACCGTAGAGGAGTGCCAGAAAAATTACACGGAGCTTTTGGCACAGAACGGAATTGCCGGGGTGCAGCAGGAGGAGAGTACCGGGGAGACCGGGACGTCGGGGACAATAGAGGAAATCCGTTCCTCCGTGATGGATGGAGATACCTGCTATTTTATCCGGTTGCAGGGCGAGGCGGTATACTATATAATAAATGGAACCGAGTATCCGATCGCCGCAATTTTAAATGTGGGCGATGAAGTGCAGATTGTATACGAGAAGGGAGAAGGGGAGCTTTTGACCGGCGTATCAATCGAGAGAAAATAAATGGGGGAAATGCAGATGAATATTTGGGAAGATACAAAGCAGAGCTATATCCGCGCAATGATGGAAAAAAATACGACGGCAGAAAATGAAGCGCTGAAGGAGCGGCTTACAGCGATTGACTGGTCGATTTTAGAGCATATCAAGCGCAGGGAGACCGTCAATGAGCGCGGTGTGTTTGCGCCGCTTGACGCGGTGGAGACCGGCGAGATTGAGGCGCGCGGAGAAGAATTCCGCAAAATCGGCCTTCAGGCCATCCGGGACGGCAAGGTGGGCGCCGTGCTGCTTGCAGGCGGACAGGGAACGCGTCTTGGACTGGAAAAACCGAAGGGGACACTGAATATCGGAATCGACCGTGAGCTATACCTGTTTGAGCAGCTCATCCGCAATCTGACGGAGGTGACGGACGAGGCAGGTGTTTTTGTTCCGTTTTATATTATGACGAGCAATATCAATCATGACGATACCGTTGCTTTCTTTGAGGAGCATGATTATTTCGGCTATCCGAAGGAGTATGTCCGGTTTTTTGTACAGGAGATGGTTCCGGCGTGTGATTTTGAGGGAAGGGTGTTGATGGAAGCTTCGACGGAGCCCGTGATGTCACCGAACGGAAACGGCGGTTGGTTTTCTTCCATGGTTTCCGCGGGGCTTCTCTCCGATATCCGCGGGCGCGGAATTGAGTGGCTCAACGTTTTTGCGGTGGATAACTGTTTGCAGCGGATTGCGGATCCCATGTTTATCGGCGCCACGATTGCCTATGGCTGCGAGAGCGGCGCGAAGGTAGTGCGCAAGGCCGCGCCGGACGAGCGCGTGGGTGTGCTTTGTACGGAGGACGGCAGACCGTCGATTGCCGAATATTACGAGATGACCGAGGAAATGGCAACGGCGCGGAAGGAAAACGGGGACTTGAAATACGGCTTCGGCGTGATTTTAAATTATCTGTTTTCGGAGAAAAAGCTGGAGCAGATTGCGGACGCGAAAATGCCGATTCATGTTGTGGAGAAAAAGATTCCGTATATGGACGCGGACGGAACATTTGTAAAGCCCGAGCAGCCGAACGGTTATAAATTTGAAACGCTGGTGCTTGACATGGTACACATGATGGATAACTGTATTCCCTACGAGGTAGTGCGGGAGCGGGAATTTGCGCCGATTAAGAATCTTCACGGCGTGGATTCGCTCGATACCGCAAGGGAGCTGCTGAAGGGCTGCGGCATACAGCTTTAAGAGCGCGGGCAAAGCAGTGAGAATAGAGCGCCGCCCATGCGGCCCGCCGCAGGCGGAGAATCTCGCAAAGCGAGATTCTTTCTTAGAAAAATATAAATTCAGGTATTGACAAATCATGAAAGTTAGATTAAACTAACTATCAGAAAAGGAAATGAGTTCTCGCAACTCTTTCTTTTTTAAACAAGAGTTAGTATAGACTAACTATAAAACCAATAGGAGATGACCATGAGCAGGGAAGTGTTGGAGATTGTGGAAAGGATGGATAAAAAAGAATTAAAGACTCAACTGGCACTGCAATGTGCCCCGCTTCTTGCCGGAATCAAGCCATCCAATCTTCTGACCGTTACCTTCGGGAATGCCGCTCGCGGCAGAGCAGAAGCTGTAGAGGAACTGTTCCGGGATACAGAGATTACTGTACATACACTCTGCCGGACAAAGCATCGTGCGATATTCCTTCTTTTTCGGGAAACAGAACTACTCGCTTATCTGAACGAAGAAGAAGTCAAAGGAGCGATGCGGCTGTTTGGATATCAGACATTACGCCTTATCGACATTTTTGAAAAACTGTGTGCCCGCTATCAAAAATATATGAAGGATAGGACGTCTTTTCCACATGAACTTGGCCTGCTCCTGGGATATCCTGCGGAGGATGTTCTCGGATTTATTCAAAACGAGGGACGGAATTATCTGTATTCCGGTTATTGGAAGGTGTACGGTGACGTGAAAGCGGCAAAGATGACCTTCCATCGTTACAGCGAGGCGAGGGAAAATGTAATCCGCCTTGTCTCCTCGGGAATGGAAATCGCGGAATTGCTGCTGTACGGCAGATTGCTGCGGACAGCGTAAAATAAAAGAAAAATGGAGGAAATATGGGTAAGATTATTGTAGCATACTGGTCGCAGACCGGAAATACGGAAGCGATGGCAAACGCGGTAGGAGAAGGAATTAAGGCGGCAGGAGGCGAAGCCGATGTGGTACCGGTGTCCGCGGTATCGGCGGATGAATTAAAGGCGGCGGACGCTTTTGCACTGGGCTGTCCCGCGATGGGCGCAGAGGTGCTGGAGGAAGGCGAGATGGAGCCCTTTGTTGCCGAGGTGGAGACTTTTGCGGCAGGGAAAAAGATTGGCCTGTTCGGCTCCTACGGCTGGGGCGACGGACAGTGGATGCGCGATTGGGAGGAACGCATGACCTCCGCGGGCGCGACGGTGGTAACTGGCGAGGGTGTGATTGCGCATGAGGCGCCGGACGACGAAGCGCTTGAAGCGTGCAGAAGCCTTGGAAAAGCGCTGGTATAAGGACTTACAAAAATAAAATAAGAATGAAATATCTCCCGTTGCGGAAGAAGATTTGCTTTGCTAAGATGAAAAAAAGCAGATGGAGGTTCCGGCACGGGAGATTTTTTATTTCATAGGAAAGACATTGTTGCATTAACGTATGAAAGTGTTGGCTTTCCTGTGAAATAAAAAGCCCTCCGGGCAGGAGCGCACTGCGGCGGAAGAGAAGAATGTTGGTGAAAGGAGCGTCAAATGTACCTGAAATTTGTCCAGGGGATTCCGATTGTCGGCGTGGTTGGCGGCCTGTCCGATATGGTGTATCAGAAGAAAATCAGCGATTATGCCGCGCTGAAATATAAGCGGCGGTTTTTGCTCAAATATCGGCAGCCTTTAGGATAATAGGAACATGTCATATAGTTGTCCTGTTTTACATGCTACAATGACTTTGAACGGAGGGAAGCAATGAAGATAGACAGACTTATAGGGATTTTGTCCGTACTGTTACAGAAGGAGGCGGTTACCGCGCCTTATCTTGCCGAAAAATTTGAGGTTTCCAGGCGCACCATCGGACGCGACATCGAAGCGCTGTGCAAAGCGGGGATTCCCATTGTGACAAGGCAGGGGGCGAACGGCGGCATTTCCATTATGGAGAACTATAAAATCGACCGGACGCTGTTTACCAACAAGAAGCTTTTGGACATTCTGGCAGGACTTCGCAGCCTTGACAGCGTAAACGGCACCAACCGCTACGGTAGGCTGATGGAAAAATTATCGGCCGGCTCCTCCGATTTCATGGTCGGCAATCAGTCTGTCCTGATTGACCTTTCCTCGTGGTATAAGGATTCCCTGGCACCGAAAATCGAGCTGATAAGAAGCGCCATTGACGGAAATCTGAGGCTTCAGTTTCTTTATTTTTCGCCCAAGGGGGAAAGTTGCAGGAGGATTGAGCCGTACTATCTGATTTTTCGGTGGTCGAGCTGGTATGTGTGGGGCTGGTGCATGGAGCGGGAGGAGTTTCGTCTGTTTAAGCTAAACCGCATGGAGCGGCTTTCCCTTCCGGGAGATACGTTTGAGCGGCGTTACGTTCCACGCCCCGATTTAAGCAATGAGCGGATATTCCCGGGAGGCATCCGGGTAAAGGCGCTCTTTGATGCGGACTGCAAATGGAGGCTGGTCGAGGAATTCGGTACGGGCTGTTTTGAGGAACAGTCCGACGGCAGGCTTTTGTTTCATGCGGATTATACGGACAGGGAAAATCTGATTGTGTGGCTGATGACGTTCCGGGAACGGGTTGTGCTTTTGGAGCCCGAGGATGTGCGGGAAGAAATGCGGTTGATTCTTAACGCGATGGTAAAGAGGTACACCAGGTGAGGGTGTGGGGCGCGTAAAACGGTCCGGATAGGAGATTGGTATGAGGTACGGTTGGATGGATGAATATTTGTTGAAAAAACAGGGAGAACCGGCCCTGTTACATCAATTTGAAGCTGGACCCCATGGAGGAAGAGTTTCTCAGACAGAAGTACGAGGACATTATACCCGGGTATAAATGAAAAAATTTACCATCTTTCAGTAATGGACTTGACAGTTTTCGTCTGCGGGTGTATATTCAAGATACCCCATGGGGGTATGCGAAATTTGCGGGGCGGCTTTGATAAGAGGAAAAGGTATCATACGCCGCAGCCATGCAGATAATAGAAAGGATGCAGAAGTATGAAGTGCTGTCAGCCGCAGGAGGAAACCGTAAGGCATAAGCCAAGAGACGATAAGGAAAAAAAGGATTTAATGACAAGACTGAGCCGCATCGAGGGCCAGGTGCGCGGCGTAAAGGCGATGGTAGAGGATGACCGGTACTGCGTGGATATTCTCACGCAGGTGTCTGCCATTCAGGCGGCCCTCAACAGCTTTAATAAAGAGCTCTTAGCCCGTCACGTGAAGAGCTGCGTGGTGGATGATATCCGGGAGGGAAATGACGGAGCGGTAGACGAATTGTGCGGGCTGCTGAAAAAGCTGATGAAATAAGACGCATTTGCAGTAACAGGCAGAAAGGCAGGGTGAGAACATGAGAAAAGAAAAATTTGACGTGACGGGAATGACCTGCTCGGCGTGTTCCTCGCATGTGGAAAAAAGCGTTTCCAAGCTGGAAGGCGTGGAAAGTGTCAGCGTGAATCTGCTGACCAACAGTATGCAGGTGGAATTTGACGAAGCAAAGCTGGATACGGGAACCATTATCGGGGCGGTCGAAAACGCGGGCTACGGCGCCGCGGTCAGGCAGGAGGGCGCGGTGGCCGACCGTAAGGCGGAGGGAAGCGCAGCCGGCGACGCGGTATCGTTACAGCAGAAAAATATCAAAAATATGAAGCTGCGCCTCATTGTTTCCGTCGTATTTTTGATTCCGCTGATGTACGTTTCCATGGGGCATATGGTATATTCCGGGCTTGGGCTTCCGATGCCCCCGTTTACGATGAAATATCTGCATGGCAACGCAAACGCCATAACTTACGCGTTTACACAGTTTTTGCTGTTGCTTCCGATTCTTTTCGCAAATCAAAAATATTTCCGCAATGGCTTTAAGACGCTGGCAAAGAGAAGCCCCAACATGGATACGCTGATTGCGATGGGCGCTGCCGCGGCGACCGTTTACGGTATTTTTGCAATTTACCGGATTGGCTGGGGGCTTGGAAACGGCGATATGGCACTGGTAGAGCAGTACAGCCACGATCTTTATTTCGAGTCTGCGGGAACGATATTGACGCTGATTACGGTCGGAAAATATCTCGAGACGAAGTCGAAGGGAAAGACGAGCGAGGCCATTACAAAGCTGATGAATCTTGCGCCGAAGACCGTGACGGTGGTCCGGGACGAAAGGGAACAGGTCATTGACGCGGCGGACGTGCTGGAAGGTGATATTTTTCTGATAAAGCCCGGAGAGTCCGTGGCGGTGGATGGGGTCATTCTTGAGGGAAAATCTTCCTTTGACGAGTCTGCGATTACCGGAGAGAGTATTCCGGTGCTCAAACAGGAGGGAGATAAGGTGATTTCCGCGTCTATCAACAAGGCGGGGCTGGTGCGGGCTAAGGCAACCAGGGTAGGAGGAGACACCACGATCGCACAGATTATCCGGCTGGTGGAGGAAGCCTCCTCGAGCAAAGCGCCGATTGCCCGGCTGGCGGATAAAATTGCCGGGATTTTTGTGCCGACGGTCATCGGAATTGCCATCGTCACATTTGTCGTGTGGCTGCTTAGCGGTGCGGAATTTGAATTTGCGATGTCCTGCGCGATTGCGGTGCTCGTGATTTCCTGCCCGTGCGCGCTGGGACTTGCGACACCGGTCGCAATTATGGTCGGAACCGGTAAGGGCGCCGAGAACGGCATTTTGATTAAATCCGGCGAGGCACTTGAGACGGCGCATCTGGTCGATACGGTTGTCATGGATAAAACCGGTACGATTACGAACGGAACTCCGGTAGTGACGGATACGGAGGTTTACGGTGCGCTTTCGAAGAAGCAGCTTCTTGCCATTGCCGGAAGCCTGGAAAAGGGCAGCGAGCATCCGCTGGCGGACGCCGTAGTTTCCTATTGTGAAAAAGAGGGCGTACCGCTTGCGAAGGTTGCGGATTTTGAAGCCCTGTTCGGAAAGGGCATCCGTGGGCGGATTGTGCTTGAAAACGCGTCCTCCGCAGGGCAAACCTCTCCGGAGGACGGAGCAAAGCTTTATTTTGCCGGAAACAAAGCGCTGATGGAGGAGCTTCATATTCCGATTCCGGAGGCGGTAAAACGTCAGATGGATGCATTTTCGTCAGACGGAAAAACTCCGCTTTTATTCGCCGACGAGAACGAAATCATCGGTATGATTGCCGTGGCCGATGTCGTCAAGCCTACCAGCCGTGAGGCGGTACGCCGGTTTAAGGAATACGGAATCCATGTGATTATGCTGACCGGGGATAACGAGGTGACCGCGCGCGCCATCAAGGAGCAGGTTGGCATCGACGAGGTGATTGCCGGTGTGCTTCCGACGCAGAAGGAGGAAAAGATTTCCGCACTGAAGCGTGGCGGCCATACGGTTGCGATGATTGGAGACGGCATCAACGACGCCCCGGCGCTTGCATCCGCGGATGTGGGAATCGCCATCGGGGCGGGAACCGATGTCGCTATCGAAAGCGCGGATATTGTCCTGATGAAAAACGATCTGCTGGACGCGGTCGGTGCCATCCGTTTAAGCAAGGCGGTGATTCGCAACATAAAGGAAAACCTGTTCTGGGCGTTCTTTTATAACAGCATCGGCATACCGCTTGCGGCGGGACTGCTTTACCCCCTCTGGGGATTAAAATTAAATCCGATGTTCGGTGCCGCGGCCATGAGCTTAAGCAGTATCTGCGTGGTCGGGAATGCGCTGCGGCTGCGGGGGCTTAAGCTGGGCGGCAAAACTGCCGCAAAGGAAGCGGGGCAGCAGGTGCAGACGGCTTCGGAGATTACCGCCTGCGGGGAACAGTGCCGGGGCGGGAATCCGGAGATCAGAAAGAATAAAGAAAGCGAGGAAAAGAAAATGACAACAACATTGAGCATTGAGGGAATGATGTGCGCACACTGCCAGGGCAGGGTGGAAAAAGCGTTAAAGGAGGTACCGGGCGTGACGGAGGTTACGGTCAGCCTGGAGGAAAAAAATGCCGTTGTGACGGCAGAGGACAGCGTAACGGCGGAAGCATTAAAGGCGGCGGTTGCGGATGCGGGTTATGAGGTTACCGCGGTGAAATAAAGAACTCATTATTCGGAAAGGGGAAGCCGTTTATTCGGCTTCCCCTTCTGCTACAATCTGCTCCAGCACCTGAATCAGGTCCAGCATATTGTTCAGTTTAACATCGCGCTCCAGAATGAGATTTTTCAAATCGACAGAAAGCGTTTCGAATTTATCCTTGATTGCGGGTGCTACGTAAGATGCCATAAAATTCCTCCATTTCAATTTTACAATCGTTTCTTTATAGCCAGCATGTGCAGTTTAGGCGGGATTATGTGCAGAATCTTAAGAAATATAAAGAAATGTGAAAAAGCGCATGAATACCGGGAAAATATGGTACTATTAAGAAAAAGCACAGGGGGCGGAAATGTCTGGTAAAAAGCGGAAAAAAATATATTTGTTGGGCACGGTTCTTTGCGCGGCCGCCGCGTTTTTCCTGATTGCGGGCTTTGTGCAGAGAAACGCTGCAAAAACGTACCGGGTAGCCTGCATCGGCGACAGCATTACCTATGGAACCGGGGTTTCGCAGACAAGGGACGCCGATTCCTACCCGGCGCTGCTGCAAGCGCTGTCAGATGGGCGTTATCTGGCGGAGAATTACGGAGCCGGAGGAAGGACCCTTTTGGAGGGAAACAAAAAATCGTACAGTAAGACAGGCTATCTTGAAAAGATTGAGGCGGAGGGGCCGGATATTCTGCTGGTGATGCTTGGAACAAATGATTCCAAGCCCCGTAACTGGGACGCCGCAGAGTATGAGGCGCAGTATGAAGCACTGGTTCAAAGAATTATGGCGCTGCCGAACAGCCCGAAGGTCTATGTGATGATACCGCCTGCCGCATTTCCGGGGGAGGATGGCCTGGCAGTCTACAACATCGACCCACAGGTGATTCGGGAGCAGCTAACGAAGATTATTCCCCGGATTGCCGAAAAGACCGGGGCGGGATTGATTGACTTATATACGCCTACGGAGGGGCACCCCGAGTACTTTACGGACGGGGTGCATCCGAACCGGCAGGGGAACGAGGTCATTGCGCGTGAGGTTTACCTTACGATATCAGAAAGTTAAGGGAGCCCGGGGAATTTCCGGTTCCCTTTTCCAACAGGCAAATCAGTCCGCGTATGGTTTCCTCGATATTTTCCTTTGATGAGGGAATCAGGGTATTATCCAGCTTTACGGTCAGCACAATCAATACAATTTCTGCAAGCGCGGCGGGATGTTCAAAATGAATCTCGCCGTTTTCGATTCCCTGGCGGATGATTTCTGTAAGCTCCGGTTTCAGCTCGGTAATCAGATGATTGATATATTTCTGGTGCAGCAGAGCTTTTTCCTGGGCGCTGGCAGGCGTAGAGGACTCTGACGCAGAGGATTCCCGGCTTAAGAAAGCGGAGGAGGAGCTTCTACAGGCCTGAAAAATCATTGCCAGGCGCGTAAAGGGAGCGACCTCTGTCTGTTTTGAAAGCGTTTTTGCGATTTGCAGCGGTTTTTTATAGTTTCGCTCCACCAAAGCCTCGAAAATAGCGTTTTTGGATGAAAAATAATAATAGACACTTCCCTTGCCGATTCCGGCAGTCTGGGCGATTTCACTAACGGAAATGGTTTGCAGGTTTTTCTGCTCCAGCAGTTTTTGCAATGCGTCGAGAATTTTGTCGTATTTTATCGGATGAGACATGGGAACCTCTTTTCTGTGCGCGTCTTTTGTGATAATGGAATACTTTAGTATAGCACGGCGTCTTGCCTCAGTACAATGAAAAAATATATCCTGACGAAGCTTTTGCTCAGGAAAAGGGAACGATGTACGAAGGCGGCGGGTTCCTGGCGCCGCATGAGACAGAGTTTGCGGACTCTGATCAAAAGATTATGATACACAAAAAAGTCCTGGCAAAGACCAGGACTTTTAGCGGAGACGGCGGGATTCGAACCCGCGTGCCCCGGAGGGCTAACGCATTTCGAGTGCGCCCCGTTATGACCACTTCGATACGTCTCCACAAAATACTTGTTAAGTATACCATATTTTGTGCATTTTGCAAGGTAATAAATAAAAAATGCAATAAAATAAAAATTTCTCTTCAAAAATGCAAAAGGATGTGTTATACTAATGACCTACGGGGTATGGCGTAGTTTGGTAGCGCGCACGGCTGGGGGCCGTGAGGTCGCAGGTTCAAATCCTGTTACCCCGATTTAACCCGCATTTTATGCGGGTTTTTCATTTTTTGAGCATCAAAAAAGCTGGTCGGATTTAGGCGGGATTATCCAACAGATGTCAGACTTTTAAGTTTGTCGTTTCTGTTTTGGATAATCTTTTGTTTTTGGATGAAGTTTGACAATGTCCTCATGGCAGGCTTTTCTCTTTTTTTGTATCGGCTTATAATTGCCGTTAAAGTTCGTTGATGGTTTCCGTCACCGAGATTGTCCGCATTCGCTTGGCCGGAGAATAAGCGGCAAGCACCGCCGCAGCAATCACAAACAGGACGATGACGGCCAGCGACCCGACAGGCAGGCTCCAGGACGCATATGGGAAGTGCTCCGTGATAAGGAAATCGTATATCATTTTGCTGAAGGGCAGGCCAATCGCACAGCCGATGATACAGCCCCAAAAAGCGTAGGTAAAAGCTTCTGCCAGAATCATTTTGGAAAGCTGGTGGCCATCCATACCCACCGCCCGCATGGAACCATACTGCTTGATGCGGGCCGATACGCTCATGGAGATGCTGTTTACGATGTTCAGCACAGTAACCAGCGTGATAATGCCAAGGAAGGCATAGACGCAGGCGACAAAGGCAAAATAAGTGCCGGATGTGCGCCCGTCCCGCTTATCGCTCATGGTATAACCGTTTTCCTCCGCAATTTGGCGAATCGCGGCTACGTCTTCATCCGTCGCGCCGGAAGTTGCCTGAATCATAATGAGCGAATAGTCGGTGATACCAGTCAACCGGGTGAATGTCTCGCCAGATGTAATCAGCGTGATCTTCCCACCGGTGAGTCCATCCCCGCTGAATGGGTCATATTTCAACAGCCCGGCAATCGTGAGCTGCCCGTTCCCTACAAGGATGGTATCACCTACGGCCCAGGAACTGTTCTGATCCCAGGTTGCAAGGACATACCCGCTGTCG
>CALWBG010000008.1 GCA_944375975.1 uncultured Roseburia sp. | reverse complement strand
GACGCAGCATTTTAACCCGGTGGCGATGGAGCGGCGGTACACGGTGAATTATATGAGAAAGTAGGTGTTCATTTCCTGGGCAAAGTCGGCGGTATTTCGTCTGATGAAATACCTGCATTTGCAGAAACTGGCTGCGGGTTCTTCCGGGGCCGTGGAGAAGGAACACGGAATGAAGACACACAAAGCCACCCGGGAGGTATCGGGGAGGTCAGTCACTGCGGACAGCCGTATCGACGAGGAAATGACCGGGGTGCTGATACACGGCTGCTGTCTGGTATTGTCGAAGGATTTTTTGCGGGAATTTGACGGGTTTTATGATAAAACCTTTATCTATGCCGCGGTGGAGATTCTTTATTATCTCGCCATGAAATGCGGGATGACGCTTTTGTACGCCCCGGAGGTGACCTGCGTGCACAAGGAGGCGGTTTCCACCAATTATGTTTTGAAGGATGTCTGTGACGCAAAGATTTTTTACTTTTCGAATATCACGAAGTCGTACCGGCTGTTTTTAAAGCTGATGAAGCAGAACCGGGGGGCATAGGACTAAATCGTGCGGTAAGGAGGATGCGGTCAGGATGAAGATATTTATCGCCGTGACAGAAAAAGCAAAAACAGGCGGGGGCGAGAGTATGCACCAGCTTGCCTCCATGTTAAACGACATGGGGCGGGAGGCTTATATTTATTATTTTGACAACACAAAACGGTCGGAGCCGGTGGAAGAACTGCGGCATTATCATATCCGGGTGGCGAGCAGAATTGAGGATGCGCCGGAAAATATCCTGATTGTCCCGGAGCTTTACACGCGCGTGATGAGGCCTTATCATCACATAAAGAAAATGATATGGTGGCTGTCGCTGGAATACTATTTTCAGTCTCTTCCGGCGGACACGGCAAAGAGGATTTTAAAAAAGCGGAAGCTTCCCGCAATATTTTATCCTGCGGTGCTGCTTTTGACGCCGTTTAAAACACAGGCGTCCTGGCGGAATTACCGGCCGGGGGAGCTGGCGGGTGTGGATTTTCATTTTTATAACTGCGAATACGAGCGGGCGTATCTGGAAAAGCTCGGCGTGCCGGCGGAGCATATGCTCTATCTGTGCGGGCCGGTGGATGATATTTTTCTGGATGCGGAGCCTGCGGAAAAAGAAGATATTGTACTATTCAACCCATCGAAGGCTGATGCCTTTACCTATCGTGTGATTGAGCGCATCCGGGAGAAGAACCGTGATGTTCAGATTATTCCGTTGAAGGGGATGAACAAATATGAGCTCCGCGATTTGTACTGCCGCTCGAAACTGTACATGGATTTCGGGCTCTTTCCGGGGCCGGAACGCATGCCGCGGGAGGCGGTCTGCTGTTGCTGCAACATCATTACCTCAAAAACCGGCAGTGCGGGAAATTCCGTCGACGTGCCGATTCCCGAAAAGTATAAGCTGGATGCCGTCGAAAAAAATGTGGATACGGCGGCCGGGCGGATTCTTACGATGCTTCGGGATTATGAGCGGGAGCGGGGGGATTTTGACGGTTACCGGGAAAAGGCAAGGGAGCAGAAGCGGCTGCTGCACGACAACGTGGAAAAGATGTTTGGCATTCCGCAGAGGGAAACATGAAAATAGATTTTATAAAGAATACAAAAAGAAATGTGCTTTGGGGCTTTATCAATAAGGCCGTGATGATTTTATTCCCGTTCCTGATACGTACTGTCACGCTGGAGGTGCTGGGGGATAAGTATCTTGGCTTAAACGGCCTGTTTACGTCGGTATTGCAGGTACTCAATCTGACGGAGCTTGGCTTAAGCAGCGCGATTGTATACAGTATGTACGAGCCGATTGCCAAAAACAATGAAGAACAGATATGCGCGTTGCTGCGGCTCTTCCGAAAAGCCTACTATGTGATTGCCGGGCTCATTCTTGCGGCGGGGCTGATCATTATACCCTGGCTGCCCTTGTTTATCGAAGATGATGTGTCGACTATCGGAGTGAACATTTATGCCGTTTATCTGATTTATCTGTTCAATACCGTAGCCAGCTATTGCTTTTTCGGTTACCGCACGGTCATCCTGACGGCATTCCAGCGTACGGATGTCAGCTCCAACGTCAGCACGGTCATACAGATTGCCGCCTACACGGTGCAGATTCTGCTGATTATCGGGACAAAGAATTATTATGCGTATCTGATTGTGCTTCCGATTTCGACTATCCTCGTGAATGTGCTCAATTATATCATATCAAAAAAAATGTTTCCCCAATATGTGTGCGTCGGGCGCGTGGATAGCAAAATCCTGGGAGGAATGAAAAAACAGCTTGTGGGTCTGATGGTGAATAAGTTGTGTCAGACAAGCCGCAATTCCCTGGATCAGATTTGTATTTCTGCATTTCTTGGCTTGACAATGACGACGATTTATGGAAATTATTATTATATACTGACGGCGGTTGTCACCTTTATCGGGATTTTGACCACCTCCATGCTTTCGGGAATCGGAAACAATATCGTATTGAAGTCCGTGGAGGAAAATTACAGGGATTTTAAAAAGATTAATTTTGTATACATGTGGATTGGCGGATGGTGTACCATTTGCATGGCTGTATTGTATCAGCCGTTTATGGAGCTTTGGGTCGGGACCGAATATCTGTTTCCCGATTCCGTGGCATTTCTGCTCTGTATTTATTTTTATGTGCTGAAAATGGGAGACATCCGTGGTATGTATTCCGATGCGGCAGGCCTTTGGTGGGAAAATAAATACCGCGCTGTGTTTGAGGCCGCTGCAAACCTGGTTTTAAATATCCTGCTGGTGAGGCTGTGGGGAATCTACGGGATTATTCTGGCAACACTGTTGACACTGTTTTTGATAAATTTTGTCGGTGGCTCGCAGATTTTATTCCGGCATTACTTTGTGGGGATTTCCATGAAAGGCTTTTACCTTTCCCACGGATTTTACGCGGCCGTCACCCTTCTCGCATGGAGGTTGACCTCCCTGGCGGCCGGGTGGGCGGCGTTTCCGGGCTGGTATGGATTGTTTGCCAGGCTGTTTTGCTGCATTTTGCTGCCGAATGGATTGTATTACTGCGTGTACAGGCTTTATCCGGGAACCAGGGACTATGTAAGGAGCATGCTGTCCATTTTGCGACGCTGAAAGCGCTTATGAAGGAGCTGAAGAAGGAGAGGAAAACATATGATAATTTCAGTCCTGTTTATAATACTTTTTTTGCTTTGTTTATGGGGGGCGGTGCTGCTGCCAAAGACAGAGGCAAAAATAAACGGAACCAAGGCGCTGGTCATGGGCACGATGGCGGTATTCTGCTATCAGGCTCTGCTTGCGTTTATTTATGATAAAATCGGAATCGACGTCGGCATAGAATCGACCTGTGTCTCGATGGCTGTGGCGGTGCTTGTGCTGTGGGGTATTATTTTAAAGAAAAGAAAGGTACAAAGGCTGTTCTTCCGTATTACGGACATCGCGGCGCTTGTGCTGCTTGCAGTGGTTGTTCTCGCCATTTCGCTGCATATGTTTACGCCCAATCTGCGGCTCAGCTATATAAACACGGATCCGGCGAATCATTTCAACATGGCTATGGTTATCGTGAAAAACGGCACAATAGAGGACAGCATCTATTTCTCCGCGTTTGTGGATGCCATGTTTATTGAGCTGTTTGCGCCCCTGCTTTCGCTGGCAAAATATTATAAAGCATTTATCGCCGCGGATATTTTTATGCACGTGCTGGAAATCTGGATGTTTTATGTGCTTGTACTGACTGTCAGCGATAAGAAGGTGCTGCGCGTGTTTGCTCCGGTGTTCGCACTCGGATATTTTTTCGGGTATCCGGCGTACAGCTATATGACGGGCGGGTTTGTCTATTGGGGTATCGGCGGTATGATACTCATTTTGATGGTATATGCGCTCATTTTACTGGAACGCCATCCTAAGCTTTGGCGGTATACGGTTCCTCTGCTTTTGCTGGCGGCGTACGCGAATAGCTGCTGTAATGCGCTGTTTGTCCCGGTAAACTATGCCGCTCTGTTTCTGGCATTGCTTGGACTGGGGCTGACAAAGTGGAGAAAAAAGCTGAATTGGAAAATTGTACTCGGATTTGTGGCAGTGCTCCTGCTGGCAGTGCTGGCATTTGCGTTTCTGGCCTGGGATAAATGGGGAGGCTCCTTTGAGCGTGTGATTGCATATGTAAGCAA
Organism: uncultured Roseburia sp.; assembly: GCA_944375975.1. Classification (GTDB taxonomy): domain Bacteria; phylum Bacillota; class Clostridia; order Lachnospirales; family Lachnospiraceae; genus Roseburia. The sequence continues at coordinate 30,570 of CALWBG010000008.1, read as the reverse complement.
ACCCGGCGGGATGTATCGCTCCATGTATTCGGATTTGGTATTTTTTCTGCCGGCGGCGTTTGTGGTATTCTACTTTGCGCTCGTGAAACGGGAATATTCGAAGACAGTCAGTCTTATGGCGCTCTGCATGGTTATCTGTGCCTGCGTGATGTATGCCTTTGTATACAATCATATGATGTCGTTTTACTACTACTATAAAATTTATTATAATCTGTGGATGTTCGGCTGGATTCTGGCAGCGATGGCGCTGGATATTCTGGCGGACAAGCGCCAGATGGCTGGTGCATACTCCTACATGGGCATGATTGGAGTGATTGCGGTCCTCACGTTCACGAACTATGATATGAATATGTGGAAGTTCGACGCGAATTACAACGGTGACTATGCGCCGAAGCATTTGTTTTCGCTGTACTGGTATAACCTGGATACGCTTCAAAAGGATTACGAAGAGTATACGATACCGGTGGAAATGATGGATGTATTTACCTATGCAACTGAGGAGCTGGACGATGAGCTCATTCCCGGACTGGTGGAGGATGACAATTATTTCTACTGGTTTGATGGGATGCGCGCGCAGAACACCAGGGGCTACAAGCCTTTTGGGCGGGAACTGATGGATATTCTGGTGAAAATGGATAGAAATGATATTACCAAAATTCTGGTGGACAAGGAAGACGGCTTTTACCAGGAATATGAGAGTTATTTTTCCCTGTGCGAGGTGGTCTATGAAAATGAGCAGGCGGCAATTCTGACCTGTCCGGGTGAAAGCTGGACTAAGATTTTGGATTCTGTGGAGGGCTACAGCAAAGAGAAGCTTAAGCTGTACAATTATGTAAGAAAGAATCTGGAAGACGAGCGCGTGCCGATGATGGCGTCGAAGGATGCCTGTGTCGATTATGTCATTTACCGCAGGCGCACCGGGCAGAAATCTACGGATTGCTATACCTGGAATTTTAATCCCAAGGAGAACCTGGAGAACTTAAACGAGCTTGGAATCCGCTATGTGCTGCTGTTTTATGAGGATGCGTTTTATCTTCAGAATCAGGTGTACTTTGATTCGCAGGAGACGGTTTTTGAGACGGAAGCGGGAAAAATAGTGCGTTGTATCGGCGATTGCTGGAGTACGGAGTACCAGGCGGCTCCGGTGGAGGCGGACGAGAGTGTTTTTACAGGGCAGTCGTAAAGAGACTCCCAAAGCCCTGTTTTCCTGTTATTTACAGCTTGTAACGGAGTGGTAAGTATGCTAAGATACACGGTGGAAAAGTAAGTTTTACACAAGGAATGGAAGGGAATATGAAGAAACGGATATTGACAATGATGATGGCGCTTTGCGTGGCATTTACGTCGCTGCCTTCGGATGCGGCGGTGTACGCGGGTGCAGCGGATACCACGGAAGTGGTTGTGGAGTCAACGGAAGAGGAAGGTACGTCTGAAGAGTCTCAAACACAGATGGAAGGGACTGAAATCACAGAGTCGGGCGAAACAGAAGGGACAGAGAGTACCGAAATAGAGACAGAGGTCATAGAATCAACCGAAACGGAGACTGTTGTTACGGAAAGCACCGAAACGGAGACTGTTGTGACAGAAAGTACCGAGCAGCAGCCGGAAGTCACAAATACGGAGGGAACCGAGACCGTAACAGAGGACACGGAGATACCGGAGCAGTCCACCGAAGACGTAACAGAGAAGAGTGAGACGGAAGAAGCGGCATTGAATTTTGTCATGGTTGAATCTTCCGAGGTCACGACACCGGGTACGCAGAATATCGTGGCCAGCGTGGGAACTGAGGAGATGAAACTGGAAAATCCGGTGCTCATATACAAAAATCTCACAACCGGGAAAGAATACCGGGCGCAGGCCACTGCCAGAGCGCAGGATATGATGCTGTTTGCCATTGAATTTTTGGAGACGGCGGACAGCGGCGAGTATCAGCTTGTGGGGATTTCTTATCAGAAGAACGGCAGAGAGCACCGGATAGAAATGGCCGGATTGGAGATGGATGTCCGGTTTGGCGTGAATACATCTGTCGATACGGAGCCAGACCAGGTGCTTGTTGAGGAAGCTGCGCTCGCCGATGTGGATGCGGATGTGGTTACGATGGATGAAAACGGTGAGATTATATCGGAGAATACCATTGAGGATGTGTTAAATAACGGAATTGACAGCCAGGCGTTGACTAAGAGCAGCATGTTAAAGGGCACGAGTGGTAATCTTGTGGTTGTGCTGGACCCGGGACATGACAATACACATGCGGGAGCGTCCTATTATGGAGCGCAAGAACAGGAACTGGTACTTAAAATTGCACAGTTCTGTCGCGAGGAACTCAATACCTACGACGGCGTTAACGTTTATATGGTCAGGGAGAGCAATGACTGTCCTTATGGCGGAAGCAGCGTAACATCCGGTGCTTGTAATGAAGCAAGGGTGGCATATGCGAAAAGCGTAGGGGCCGATGTGTATGTGAGCTTTCATCTGAATGCAAGTACAAGCAGTAGCGCAAATGGTGTGGGTGTTTATTATCCGAACGGTAATTATAATGCACAGATTGGTGAGGAAGGAAAAGGACTGGCGACCGCTATCTATAATAAGCTTACTGCACTGGGCCTGAAAAAGTGGTCAGACGGAGTAATCGTTTGGAATGCGAACTATGACAAGTATCCGGATGGTTCGGCAGCGGATTATCTCAGTGTGATCCGTAACAGTAAGCTGGCGGGAATCCCGGCTGTTTTAATTGAGCATGCTTTTTTAAGCGGCACCTCGGACTTTAATAATTTTTTAAGTTCCGATGAAAAATTAAAGATGCTCGGTGTTGCAGATGCGACGGCAATTGCAGAATATTATGGTTTGCAGAAGAAAAGCGCGGAACCCTTGGTTGGGACATCTTTGACATCGGTGGTTTCCTATAATTCTACGGCACTCAAAATTACGTGGGAGAAAATTAACGGTGTTTATGGATATTATATCAAACGAAGTACTTCGAAAGATGGGACATATAAAAAAATACAGACAATTAGAAACGGTAATACTGCAACTTATATTGATGAGGGAGTAGAAACCGGGAAAACGTATTATTATAAAATAGAGACGATTGCCAGGGTAGGCAGCAAATTTGAATATAGTGGCGATTCTGAACCTATGGCAGGAAAGACAGCACCAAAGACAAAGATTAATTATGTGGTATCAAGCGGTAGTACGGCAATGAGTATAGGGTGGGAAGAGGTAGCCGGTTCATACGGTTACCGTGTAAAGCGGAGCACCACAAAGGGGGGGACTTACAAACATATTGCAACGGTAAAGGGAGCTGCAAATACTACCTATAGAGATACCGGACTAAAAGCGGGAAAAACCTATTATTACAGGATTGAGACGATTAACCGCGTAAACAGCCGTTTGGGTTACAGTGGAGATTCAACGCTTGCATATGCTACTACGTTGAAGGATACAACTATTACGACGGCGACAGCATTAAACAGTTCTACGATGCGTCTGGCATGGAAAAAAGTAAGTGGGGCGACGGGGTATCAGGTATACCGTAGTACCTCTAAAAATGGTACATACAGCATGGTTGGTACAGTAACAAGCGGTGGGATTACCGCATACAGAGATAAAGGACTGACGGCAGGGAAAACCTATTATTATAAGGTTCGTGCAATAAAAAAAGGAAGGGTTAAGACAGGAGTAGGCTCTTATTCCAAAGTAGTTAAAACATGGACCTTAAAGAAAGCTTCTATTTCCAGTGTGTCAGGAGTGGGAAGGCAGATAACCATTCAGTGGAATAAGGTATCGAATGCGGAGGGGTATACTGTTTACCGGAAAAAATCAACAGACAAAAGTTATAAAAAGATTGCCACAATATCATCTCCAAATAAACTGTCTTATAAAGATACGACTGCAGATGTGGATGAGGTATATTTATATCGTATAGTAGCGAATGGTAAGATTCTTGGTAGCGCAACCGGAAGGAGCGATTACAGTGATCCGGTTCGGATTGCCCCGCTTGCAAGGGCCCGTATGTATTCTGTCGGTTTTCATACGCAGGGAGAGTTCAGTCTTGCCTGGAAAGAGGTCGCAAATGCGGATGGATATCAGGTGGCATACAGCTTGAATAAAAACAGTGGATTCCGGATGTTGAAAAGGGTTTCCGGTACAAGATATATTCATGAGAATATAAAGGATGGAAATACATATTACTATAAGGTCAGGGCGTATACAAGACTGAGTGATAATTCTATTATCTACGGAAACTGGTCAGTGATTAAATCCAGGGCTGCAGCGCATGAGATTATGGGAAGCAGCAATGTTACTGTAGCGCAGATGACGGCATATTATGATGCCAGATATACGTTCCCGGCCAGCGTTTACAAGAATAAAGGAGCAAGTACATCAAAACAGTTTTTTACTATCTTAAAAGAAGAAGCAGAAGCGGAAGGGGTAAAAACGGAGGTTGTATTTGCACAGGTAATGCTTGAGACAGGTGGACTTCAGTTTGGTGGAGATGTTTCGGCTTCCCAGTGCAATTTCGGCGGTCTAGGGGCAACCGGAGGCGGAGCCGCCGGTGAGACTTTTGCAAATGTGAGGATTGGACTTAGAGCCCAAGTGCAGCATCTGAAAGCATACGCAAGTACGAAAGCACTGAATCAGGGCTGTGTAGATACGCGTTTTCAATATGTGACAAGAGGCTGTGCTCCTTATGTGGAATGGCTGGCAATTCCTCAAAATCCGTATGGTAAAGGCTGGGCAGCAGATGCAGATTATGGAAATAAGTTAATAAGAATTATGAATTCTTTGTAAAAGATTGAAAGAGAACGGATACAACTCATGTATCTGTTCTTTTTTGGTATTCTTGCAAATACTGGGAATGTTTGATATAATACATACATTAATGTTTTGGGAAATCGAGATTGTATGAAAAAGAAAGAACAATACAAACATCTGTTAAATTATAGTGCAAATTTTATTCTGCTGCTGTTTGAAACTGCTTGTTTCTCTTATCTTTGGCATTTTTTTTACAGTACACAGATGCGAATTGATTTCCATGTCAGGGGACATTGGGCAATCATAAGTTTATATTTATTATTAGTTTTCCTTTTTACCCATATATTCGGTGGATTTCAAATTGGTTATTTACAAATGGCAGATATTTGTCTTGCACAGATATTATCCATTTGTTTTGCTGATTTTGTGGAATATTTTATTGTTGTATTGGCCTGTCGAAAATATGTAGCGGTACAGCCGCTGTTGATTATGGCGTTGGTCGAGATTTTATTTGCGTGTCTCTGGAGTAGTATTGTACGTAGGATTTACAAGAAAATGTACCCTCCAAGGCAATTGCTGGTCATCTATGGGGAACATTCCCCGGATGAATTTATAGAGAAGATTAATTCCAGAAAGGATAAATATAATATATGTGCTTCAGCGAGTTACAAGGTCGGTTATATACAGCTTTATACGATGATCAAGAAGTATGAAGCTGTTGTTCTTTGTGATTTGCCGGCGCATGCAAGAAATCAGATAATGAAATATTGTTATCAGGAATCTATCAGGACCTATGTGACGCCTAAAATATCGGATATTCTTCTGGCAGCAGCGGATGATATTAATTTATTCGATACGCCGCTGCTGTTAATGCGTAATCAGGGACTTTCCATTAACCAGCGCTTTTTTAAAAGGCTGGAGGATATTGTGATATCCATTTTGGGAATTATAATAACATCGCCGATTATGTTGCTTATTGCGTTATGTGTGAAGCTATATGATGGGGGACCGATTTTTTATCGCCAACCCAGATATACGCTGAATAACAGAGTATTTATGATTCTGAAATTCAGGAGTATGAAAGTTCAGACAGATGATAACACAGAGATTACGAAGGTTGGAGATGACAGAATTACACCAGTAGGGAGAGTGATACGTTTGCTTCATATAGATGAACTCCCTCAACTGTTTAATATCTTTCTTGGGGACATGTCTGTCGTCGGTCCGCGCCCAGAGTGGAAAAATGTAGTGGATAAGTATATAGAAATAGTGCCGGAGTTTGCACTACGGACAAAGGTGAAGGCCGGGCTGACAGGGTATGCACAAGTATATGGAAAATATTCGACGACACCATACGATAAAGTGAAGCTGGATATTAAATATATTGAAAATTATTCAATATGGCTGGATTTAAAGTTGATTTTGCTGACGGTACGGATATTTTTTAAAAAAGAGAAGTCTGAAGGAATCAAACGAGGCCAAAAGACTGCAATAAGGGAGGAGAGAAAATGAGCGTTCTCATCAGCGTTGTAGTTCCTGTATATAATGCGGAAAAATTTTTGGAACGTATGATTCAAAGCGTGGAGAATCAGACGTTAAATGATTGGGAATTGTTGTTGATAGATGATTGCTCGATAGATGAAAGCTGGAAAATTATGCACCAGAATGAGGGAAAGAAGATTAGGTGTTTTCGGTGTGAAGAAAATAAGGGGCCGGCGCATGCCAGAAATATTGGGATTAAAATGGCTGAGGGAAGATATCTGGCATTTTTGGACGCGGATGACTTCTGGAAGGTGGACAAGCTTGAAAAACAGGTGGCTTTTATGCAACAGAACAGTTATGCGTTTACGTTTACAGGATATGAATTTGCGGATGAGAATGGAAGACCCAAAGATATTCCTGTGCATGCACCGGCAAAAGTGGAGTATAGTGACATACTGAAAAGTTCGACAATTGCACCAAGTACTACGATGTTTGATAGACAGTATATATCAGATGACCTTTTGAAAATGCCGGAAGGAATAGCACGTGAAGATGCTGCGACATGGTTAAAAATTTTAAAAAACGGCTTTTGTGCATATGGGTTGGATGAAGTTTTAACGGTTTATTGTCGCCATAGAGGAGCTTATTCCGGCAACAAATTAAGAGCTGTTTTAGGGAAATGGCAGATATACCATGAGGTAGAAGGCTTTGCAGCGCCTAAGGCGGCATATTATGTGCTGGTTAATACGTGGGCGGCAGTGAAACGAAGAATGAAAAAAAATAGACGGCAGTAAGGTGGAGTATGTTATTTATGAAACGTTTTGTCAGTGATATGAAAAAATATTATAAATATGCAAAATATTCGGCGAAGGCGGAATTGAAGTCAGAGGTTGCCGGTTCGTATTTGAACTGGATTTGGTGGGTTCTGGAACCGGTATGTCTGATGTTGATTTACGCGTTTATTTTTGGCTTTGTATTCGAGGCAAGAGAAAAATATTTTACCGCATTTATTTATATTGGATTGACGCTTTGGACATTTTTTAATTTGAATATAAAAAGCAGTGTCAAGATGATAAAAAGGAACCGTGCCATTATTGGCAAGGTCTATCTTCCCAAATTTATATTAATAGAGTCAAAAATTTTTGAAAATTTATTTAAAATGATGATTTCATTTGGGATTGTTTTGGTTTTGTTGATATACTATAAAATTCCCCTTACTTGGAATGTTTTGTATATTATTCCGTTAATGATTTGTCTCATTGTTCTTACATTTGGCTTTATGACATTGCTGATGCATTTTGGCGTATTTGTAGAAGATTTGGGAAATGTTGTAAATATCGGCATGCGCCTTGTGTTTTATCTTACAGGAATTATGTTTTCAATTGAAACGCGGATTGGAAGAGAAAATCCGCAGCTTGCGCTGATACTCGGAAAATTTAATCCGATGGCATTTTTGATAACTTCATTTCGGGATTGCCTGTTATATGGAAAAACACCAGAGATAATAGGGATTTTAATCTGGCTGGCGATTGGAACAGTGCTTTCTGTGCTTGGAATTTATATTATTTATAAAAATGAAAACAATTATGTAAAGGTAATTTAGAATGGAAGAAATCGCAATTAAAGTGGAAAACCTAACGGTATGCTATAAAAGTTTAAAACCATATTCAATCAAAAAAAATTTTTTGAGACTTCACAGGAATAAGAAGGATATATTTGAAGCCCTGCATGGAGTTTCTTTTGAGGTGCCTAAAGGCCAGATATTGGGCATTATTGGTAAGAACGGAAGCGGAAAATCCACCCTTTTGAGAGCGTTGGCAGGAATTTTTTCGGCAGATGAGGGTAAAATTGATAGGTTTGGAAATACTATATCGCTGCTGGCAATTGGTGTGGGATTTCAAAAAGAGTTGTCCGGAAGGGAAAATATCATTCTTTCAGGCATGTTGCTTGGATTTTCGGAAACGGAAATTATAGAGAAGATGCCGGATATTATTAAATTTGCTGGATTAGGCAAATTTATCGATATGCCGGTAAGAACGTATTCCAGCGGTATGTATTCAAAGCTTGCATTTTCTATTACTGCCGTGTTGGAAACAGACATTATTTTGATTGATGAGGTATTGAGCGTCGGGGATCAACGATTTAAAAAGAAAAGCTACCGAAAGATGAAGGAATTGATTAATAATGAAGAACGGACCGTTATCATAGTTTCTCATAGCATAGGAACTCTTCGTAAGCTCTGCCAGAAAGTTATGTGGCTGGAAGGTGGAGAGATTATGATGCTTGGTGATGCAGGCGAGGTCTTGGATAAATATCAGGCTTATATGGATTCGGAAACGTAAATTCATTGTGTCGATGGAGGAAATGGAAATGAAAAAGGTTGCTGTAGTAGGTTTATATGCGATTGATAATGCTGGAGATAATATTTTATGTGAAACCACTCAATATTTAATACGCCAGATTTGTCCACAGGTCAATATAGTGGAGGTAGATGTGAACCCCAGAATGAAAATGTATAGAGGCTGGGAAAGGATTCCGTTTCTGATTTCAAAAATTCTGATTAAACTGTCATCGTATCTTTTTCAATATAAAGATGCAAGTAAATTTCGGTATGTTTATGAATATTTTATGTGGTGGTTAAAAATAAATAAAAAATTTCGTCAGGGATTTCGGGGGGTAGATGCGATTGTATTTGCGGGAGGAGGTTTTTTAAAATTTCGTACCCAGGGCTTAAATTATTATGTAGAACAGATTGTAAAAATTGCTGAGAAAAATAATATTCCAATTATGATGAATGGGGTGGGAATTGAAGGCTATGATGAGAAAGATATCAGATGTCAACGATTGAAGAAAGCAATTAACAAATCTTGTGTGAAAGTAATAACTACTAGGGATGATATTGATACCCTGCAAACAAAATATATTGAAAATTTGAATATTGTTACAGCACGCGTTGGTGACCCTGCTTTATGGGTGCCGGAATGCTATTCCATGGTGCGTTCGCGGAATCCTGAAGAAGTAATTGGAGTTAATATCATCAGGGGCAAGGTCTATCAGGCATATGGGAATACTTTGTCGGAATTTCAGCTTTTAAATTTCTATAAAAGATTAATAGAAGGAATCGAAGAAAAGGGATGGAAATGGGTACTTTTTTCCAACGGCATGAAATCGGATCAGGTTTTTGGCAAAAAACTGTTGAATGCTCTTGGATGCACGGAACAGAGACGTCTTCTTCCTGCACCGCGCAATACCATGGAATTTTTGAAAATGCTAAGAAGGTTTAAATGTGTTTTTGGGGCAAGGCTCCATGCATGTATTACTTCCTATGCGTTGGATGTGCCGGTGGTCGGACTCATTTGGAGTGAAAAGCTTCAGATTTTTTCAGAGGTAATTGGGAAACCCCAAAATTTTTTCTCAGAAGATGAACTGTGTATTGATGATATTCTCAGAGCAATCGAAAACAGTTTTGAAGATAAATATGACACAGATATCCGCAATGAATTAAAACAGCTCACCAGAAAGTATCTGGAACAGTTTTTTACGATAATAGATTGCTGATAGAAATGAAAGGAGACGGAAATGTTCAGGAGAATTGGAGCAGGGCTGTTGAAAAATATTGTTGAACAAGGTTTCTTTTGTTTTTTACTTCAATGCTTTCAGTGGATAGTGGTTAAAATTGTTCAAATAGTTTACAAGGTCTTAATAGTAGTCATAAAGATTATTGTTAATATTGCAAAAAAAATTCTGTTTTTACTGGATTTTCCAATCGGATTATTTATTCGTTGGTTGATTGTCAAAACGACTCCGGTTCAGGCAAATAAAATTATGTTTCTAACTTTTCAGGGAGATTATACCTGCAATCCCAAGAGTATAGCAGAAAGAATTATCGCCGAAGATTTGGGATGGGATATGATATGGGATGTGAAAACCAATATTCCTACGAGTGAGTATCCTTTGGAACTGAAATTTGTAAAGCATGGGACACTTGAGTTTTATAAAAGTATTGCGTCGGCTAAAATTATAGTGGAGAATACAAATATCGTAGAGAGACTGCATATACACAAAAAGAAAAATCAGTATTTGTTTCAGACATGGCATGGTTCTCTTGGGATCAAGCGGCTTGATGGTGATGTGGTTATGGGCCTTCGTTGGAAGCTTATTGCAAGAGCATGTCAGAAAAAAGTGGATTTTCTTTTGTCGAACAGCAGTTTTGAAACAGAGGTTTATCATGGAAGTTATTGGAAGGATGTCCCGGTCCTTCTTACCGGGCATGCCAGAAATGACGTGTTTTTTGCGAATGCGGAAGAGAGGGAAAGAATTCGTAAAAAAGTCTATCGGCATATGGGTGTCTCTGCAGAAAAAAGACTCTTCCTTTTTGCTCCAACGCACAGGGATAATGTGGAAGAATCATACTATGGTTTGGATTATAGTTTGATAAAGGCAGCGTTGGAAGAACGTTTTGGCGGAGAATGGCAGATTGTGGTAAGACTGCATAACCGTTTGAAGAAGCAAAGTGAACAGTGGCTGAAGGCTTTGCCATCATATGTTTCGAACGGGACGATGTATGAAGATATGCAGGAACTTTTGGTTGCCGTCGAAGCGGGGGTGACGGATTATTCGAGTTGGATTTTTGATTATCTTTTAACTGGCAAACCGGCGTTTATCATAGAAATAGGTCTGGACACTTTTGCGGAGCAGAGAGGATTTTATTATCCCATTGAGACGACACCGTTTCCGATTGCGAAAGACAGTAGGGAATTGGCTTCCAATATACGAAGTTTTAATGAGGAAAAATATAAAAATGATTCTGAACGGTTCTTGCAGGAAAGAGGATGCATGGAAGATGGACATGCCTGCGAGCGTATTGTTGGGAAGATGAAAGAATTAATGGAAAATCAATGAAATCTTTGAAATTTAAGCAATATATAAAAATGCTGATGCAAAATGTGGTCTTTCCCTTTTTTTATATGATTGGAAAGAAAAATAAAATTGAGTCGGGGTTGGTAATATTTGCTGATTCTCACCATAATTCCATACCGTATAGTATGGAGGATTTATATGAATGGTTTAAGGGTAAGAATTATAAAGTGATATCCATGGTAAGAGATTGCGACGGCGGTAGTTATGCCTCTGGCCTTATTTTTATGTTACGTTTTATGCTGCTTTATGCGAGGGCAGAGTATGTTTTTATATGCGATACCTTTTTGCCTGTTTCTTCCTGTAGAAAAAGAAAAGAGACGACCGTTGTACAGATGTGGCATGCGGCAGGGATGCTTAAGAAATTTGGTTATGATACCACGAGAGATATTCCCGCATATTATCATGGGGAAGTGTATCGAAATTATTCCCTTATCATAACCAGCGGGGAAGCCTGTAAACGGGCGTATGTCAGTGGAATGCATGCGGACAGGAAATGCGTAAAGGCTTTAGGATTAAGCCGGACAGATAGATTTTGGAAGAAGCAGTATCTGGAAAATTGCGTTAGACAGTTTCAGGAATTATATCCGGAATATGCAAACAAAAAAATTGTTTTATGGGCTCCTACGTTTCGCGGGAATGCAGCTAATCCGAAAAGTTTTGATTTTGGTTCCGCTGAGAGGTTGCAGAAAGGGCTCGGGAAGGAATGGTGCGTGTTGCTTAAGCTTCATCCCCATGTGGAACGTTATAATCAGAAGCAATCCTGCAAGCTGCCAACAGAACAGCTTCTTCCGGTTGCTGATGTTTTAATATCGGATTATTCCTCTGTAATATTTGATTTTTTGATTTTGGAAAAACCGATTGTATTATATGCGCCGGATCTGCAAGAATATGAGAGAAATAATGAACTTTATATTGATTACTATGATTTGCCGGGATATGTCGTTCAGGAGGAAGAAACTCTTGCAAAGTTCGTTCGCGAAGTATATACTTCTGATACAAAGGAAGATATCAGAAATTTTCGCATGAAGTATATGGAAGCATGCGATGGAAAGGCACTGGAGCGATTGGTGCATACACTCGGTCTTACAGATAGAGGCTAAATAATGGACACGCGTGGACGGGAATGATGTAGTGCATTAAAAATATTGAGAAAGGAAGAAGGATGTTTAAAGTTCCATAAACATCAGGGTGAGATTATGGTAGCAGCAGTTATTTTTGCGGGTGGAATAGGACAGCGCATGAAGTCAAATGACATACCCAAACAATTTTTGAAAATAGAGGGGAAGACGATTATTACCCGCACGATTAACCATTTTGAAAAGCATCCTGAAGTGGACTTTATTGTTGTTGCATGCATAGAGTCATGGATTGAAGAATTAAGGCGTGAACTTGACGAAGAGGGAATAAAAAAAGTGACAGCTATTGTCCCGGGAGGAGCAACCGGATATCAGTCTATTCATAATGGATTGATGAAGGCGGCTGAACGGGCAGGCGGTAAAGATATTGTTTTAATATGTGACGGCGTCCGTCCTATGTTGAGTAATGATTTAATTACCAACTGTATTCGGGAAGCGACGAAATATGAGACTGCGGTTCCTGTGACTCCGAGTATAGACTCAGTTCTTTACAGTGAAGACGGTATCCATTGTTCAAAAAGTTACGAGCGCAGAAATATGTTTATTACGCAGGCGCCGCAGGGGTACACTATGGATAAAATATTGTGGGCGCACGAACAGGCAGAGAAAAAAAAGCTGGACCCTGTTTCTTCCGGTGAACTGCTTTTGGAGTTGGGAGAGGAAATTCATATTTTTCAGGGAATAAGGGAAAATATAAAGGTAACAACGCCGGAGGATCTTCATGCGCTTCGTGCAAATCAGTATTATGGTCATTTTAAAGAATTTGCAAAAGAATTATTGCAATACGAATAACGGAGGAAAAGAGCATGGCAAAAAAAAGAAATGGGGCATTGGATTTCCAGAAGTTTTTGTTTGCAGTATTGGTAGTCATATTTCATGGAAAGAATGTTTCTGATAGCGATTTCTGGTTTCGGGGAGGAAGCATTGGTGTAGAATTTTTCTTTTTGGTTTCTGGGGCTATGATGGCTTTGTCTGCGCAAAAACAAACAGAGCAGACTTCAGTGGGAAAAGATACTATGCACTTTATGAAGCATAAGATATTGGGGTTATGCCCCAATATTTATGTGGCGTGGGTTATTGCTTTTGTGGTGCGAAATATCAATGTGAAATCCTTTTTTACGATATTACAGCATGGAGCGGATTCTGTGTGGGAACTGCTGTTTTTAAGCCAAGGTGGCCTGCTCGCTTGGAGAGCCAATTCAGTTACATGGTATTTGTCTGCTATGCTGCTTGCGATGCTGATATTATATCCGCTTCTGAGAAAATTTGGGGATAATTTTTTCTATATCATTGCACCCATTGGATTTATTTTGATGATGGGTATGTCATATCAGAATTATTCTAACCTTCGTCTGCCCTCTGCTTGGAATGGATGGATATTAAAAGGATTTTACCGCGCAATTATGGAAATACTTGGTGGTTGTCTTTGCTTTCGCATAGCTCAGAGTATGAGGGCGGTTTCTTGGACAGTCTTTACAAGAATCCTGTTTACCATAGCAGAGTGGGGCGCTTATATTTTTGTGATCGCATTTAGCTTTAATCACGGCGGAGGAAAAATGGATTGGATTCTTGTGCTTTTGCTGATGATTGGAATCACTATTACTTTGTCGCAGAGCAGTTTGGATGAAACATTATTTTCTGCCGATATATTTAACTGGTTGGGAATTTACAGTTACAGTCTGTTTTTGGGTCATGGCTATTGGAGCCAGAAATTGACTGAGATTTTGCCGGATGGCTGGGGAACGTATCCGATGAGACTTTTTCTGTATATGGTGATCTCTATAGTGACCGGACTTGTCATTATGTACGTTTCCATAGGGTTAAAGCATTTTTGGAAAATAAAAGGAAAGAGCATAAAGCAGATTTTTATAACGGATGCGCATAGTGCATAATTGCAGCAGCGAGGCTGGGAGGCATTGGAGCATGAAACATGAATTAAGGGATTATCTCACAAAGCAGGAATTTGACGATGTAAGAGACATTGCTGATACGGCGATTCCTTGGGAGCAGTTGCGTGGAAAAACAGTGTTGGTTACCGGGGCCAATGGATTTATCGCGTACTATTTGATTTTAGCCTTGCTGATAAGAAATGATTTTTATGGAAACAATATAAAAATTATTGGTATGGTACGGAATTCGGGCAAGGCAGAACAAAAATATGGAAGTATTCTTAAAAGAACTGATTTTACGTTATTGCAGCAGGATGTCTGTGAGAGTCTTGAAAATTGTGGCGATGTGGATTATATTATCCACGCAGCAAGTCAGGCAAGTCCGTATTATTTTGAAAACGATCCGGTGGGAACGCTTGAGGCTAATACAATCGGTACATCCAACCTTTTAAAATATGCTGTCGGCAAAAAACAATGTCAGGTACTGGTGGTTTCAAGCCTGAAGGTGTATGGAGAGGTAAAAAACGGTCTGGGTTCCATAAGGGAGGAAGATATTGGCTCGCTTGAAATTGATAACTACCAAAATTGTTACGCTCAGGGAAAACGTGTTGCGGAGACTCTTTGCAATTGCTATGTAAAGCAATATGGACTTCAGGTGAAAATTGCAAGACCGAGTTATATTTATGGAGCCAGTACACTGCATGATGATCGCGTCTGGGCCCAGTTTTTTAAAAATGTTATTCAAAAAGAGAATATTTTACTAAAGAGCAATGGAGCGCAATATCGTTCTTTTTGTTATGTGACGGATACAGTAGCTGCTTTGTTGTATATTTTATTGTATGGAGAAGCCGGTGTTCCGTATAATATTGCTTATGAGAAATCAAATACGACCATTCGTAATTTTGCAAAGACAGTGGCTGAGGCATTTCCGGAACGTAGAATCCGCCTCGTTTTTCAAAACAAAGTCGATGAAAAAGAATCTGCGATTCTGCCTGGAGATAAAACACTCGAGATTCTGGATTCTACACGGCTTCATGGACTTGGTTGGGAAGGCAGGGTTGACTTGATGGAAGGTGTGCGTCGTTCGATACAGACAATGGAAGAAAGAATGATGTATAATAAATGAAAAAATCAGAGAAAAACAAACAAAAGATATCTTTATTTGCTATTTTTCTGACAGGCCTTATTTTGCTTTGTACAAGTGCCATAGGGGCGTTAATGACGACTGGCGGTCAGCTTCGAACCGGAGATTTTTTCTTTACGGGAGAGGTCTGTGAAGTACCCTTGGTTTTTTTGAGAGAATCATCCGATACCATGTCCTACAGTAAACAGCAGCAAAGATATGAGTTTCATGGAGATGTGGCAAAGAAAAAATTCGTTATAAATGGAAAGCAGCAGTCTTGGCGGTATGCATGTGTTACAATCGGCGATATGTCTTCTGCCAATATAGAGGGATATCTGATTTTTTATGATAGAGACAGGAATGTCTTACAGGAACAGCCGATGACATGGGTGGCCGGAGAGAATCACATAAAAGTGGATGAGAGTCTTTCTGTTTATGCTGTCAGTCTGCAGTTTTTGCATGCTGACGGAGGTTACGCAGATATTACGGCGATTCAGTTTAGGAGCGGAGAAACATTATTTACGTTGAAAGAATTTGTAAAACGATTCGTCGGGTTTCTTGCGCTTTTTTCTTGCCTTTTTTTCCTGCAGAATATTTGGATGAAAACAAAGGGTATGGCTATGCCCCAAAAAAGCTGGAGTGGTTTTGGGGAAATTGCGGAAATGACTGCGGATTTTTTGGGGAAGAAGCTGCATGCCGTACAGACAATGGAGACTCAACGTCAAGTAATGGCGTATACAGTGTTGTTTTTACTTATGATAGTTGGCGGCAGCAGAGGCTGGAATCTGAATTCAGCGTGTTATCGATATTATTTACTCGCATGCACAGTGTTGGTGATTCTTGTTTGCGGAAATAGCTGGAATCCATCGACTGGATTATATGGTTGGAATCACAGGTATTTTCGTTTATGGAATGCGTATTGGATTGTCGCTGTTTTGTCCAATTTGCTTGTTACAAGCAGAATACATTTAAGTGGCTTTGTTATGCTGACGGCCGGAAATCTTTTTCTTTTTGTATGGAGACATATGAAAAATCCCTACAGAATGTATTTATATATGGTGAAAGCTCTCAGACTTACCTTTTTACCTGCGGTGATATATGCGTTGTGGATTGGGTTTGCGCATGAAAATGATATACAGGCATCGCAGGTGGAAATGTTTGTGATGTATTGTACGCTGTTAAATGTTATATTTTTAAATCAGATATGGCGAGCGTTTCAGAATAAAGCTTTAAAGAACCGTGGGCTGACAGCTGTCGCGGGCTTTATTTTATCCGCATATTTTGTGTTGTTTATACACAATGGAACCGCAATTTTTGCAATGCTTGTAGGGTGGATACTATTTGGATTGTACAACAGGCATAGTATTTTCGGAACAGTGGGAAAGCACAGAAAGAAGTTGGTAATTTTAATTGGCATTATATGCGCAGGAGTGGTACTTGCGGGAGTAGTTCGGATAGCATGCCCGGATTTTCGTCAGATGGTAGTTGTATGGAAGCATTATATATGGGAGTTGAATTTATTTGGTCATGGGGAAGAATTAAATTTATTTATGTCTCCTGCGGCACCCTGTAATGCTTTTATGCAAATTATTTACCGCTATGGATTGATCGTGTTAGCCCCGTATCTTGGAATACTGATATATGTATTCTGTTTTGCTGTTGGTGTAATCAAAAGAGGAGCGATGAATCGGAAGGGTACGAATGCGCGCTTGATAGGAGCGATTACGGCCATAATGTATCTATGTTTTGTATTGACAGGTAATCCAGAACAGGACTGGGGGCAGCCTTTATGGTTTCTGTTTTGGATTGGAAACGGGGTTTTGTTCTTAGAGGAGGACAGTAGTGGCAGGGATGTATAAACGGAGAGGCTGGATAATTTTAATTCTGTTTGGCATGATTGTCAGTGCCTCGTGCACTGTAATGGCCGTGAGCGGTACCTGGAATCTTGCCTGCTTTTATGATGCCGGGACAGTGAATGAACTGATAGTAAATAACGGTATTTATGAGGGAACGCAGGAGAACGAAATAAAACTGTTTGAGGCTCCAAGAATTAAAGATATGGAATATTCATGGTTGTATATCAGGGCTTCTGGCATTTCCGAAGACGGTGTAAATGTGCGTATTGGGCTTTGGAACAGTAACAGAGAACAAAAGGTACAGTTTGAGGAGCTGCTTGTGAATGGTGCCAACTGGATTGGAATTGAAGGAACCGAATGCTCCAAGGTGTCTGTGCAGGTAGAAGGGAAACTCGGATATAGCATTAATGTCAGCAATATTCAGCTGCGGGAACGCCGGATTGAGTTTCCGGCGGTCAGAACCACAGCAATTTTTTTGCTGTGTTTTCTTATATATATAGCGATATCCGCAATTATTTTTGTGGCTCTTAAAAATAAAAAAAAGAGAAATACAGGAAGGGAAGCTGTTGATTTGTTACAGGGTATTTTCATATGCGTAGGTAGCGTAGGAGAATACTTTTATGGCCGAATAGGGAGAAAGTCGATGCAGAGATGCAGGATAGCGATTATTTGCGGTTTATTTTTTTATATGCAGGTCATCAGTTTTTTTAGTCTATATACTTCCAGCCGATATTTTAAATATCATATGTATTTTTGCATTGTAATGATGTTGTTGCTGGGGATGCTGTGCTGGGAACAGAAACTTAAAAAAAAGAGTTGGAGCAATGGGCTGGCAAGATACTGGTTTCTTCTCTGGAGCATTGCTGCGGTGTCCGATTTTATTGTTTCTAAGAGATTTTTGTTTCAGGGAATCATCATGATTTTTGTCATGGGCTTTTTCTATTTTATGATTTCTAATCAAAGGGATAGAATGCAAATACTTTATGACCTGAGAAGTGCGTTGAAAATATGGATGTGGGTTAATCTGCCGCTTTGTATTTTGCTAAGCCCTTATCAGTCAGAAATCCGCTATGCCGGATTATCCAAAAATGCAAATATATGGGCCATGTATTTGGTATTTGTATTTGCAGCTTTTTTAAGTAGCCTGTTGGATGCATGTGGCAGAAAAAGGTCACTTGTAAAAATTGTTGTTGACGTGTGTGTGTTAGGCATCATTTTGGATATGATTGTGAAAACGGGCAGTTCTTGTGGGTTGATTCCTGCGATGGTCTGTCTGGTAATTTTTTCGGTTCAGGGGATAAAAATTCTTGCACGTACCAAAAAAAGAGCACGTACAGTTGCGTTTTTAGCTATGGGCATGCTGATTTTTACATTGTCTGTATATGCAGGAGACAGCCTGCTTCGAAGCAATTTGTTAAAAAAAGAACCGCTGCTTGTGGAGACTTCAGATGCAGGAAAAATGCAACCTATCCATCTGTTTTCAGAAAGGGTATTGGCTGCAGAATCCAGTACGTTGACAGAAAATCGTGTTTTTCAAAAGATATTTCACAGTATGTCGTTTACGCAGTTTACCTCCGGAAGAAATTACTATTGGAAGGCTTACTTGCGGGAAACAAATTTGTGGGGGCATGAGTTTGCACCAAAACTTTGGGATAAAGGTGTTTCTGCGCATAATGGTCTGTTGGCAATTATGTATCGCTACGGGATTTGCAGTGTATTGCCATATGTTCTGCTCATTGCCAGTTATGTGCGGGAGGTATGGCGATTCCGGCAATATCGCCCCGATATGGCATCATATTCCATGCTTTTGATGTTTGTGTCAGCTGCTTTGATTTTGCTTAGTATGGAAAATCTGGAGTTCCCTTTCTATTACATCAGCTGGTATTGCCTGTACCTTCCGATGGGGGCATTTTTTGGAAACGGAAGAAAATTGACAAAACAATGAAATGTGTGTATTTTAATGTTAAGAAACAGATATGGATTATACGGGGAGGATGGTTGATATGAAAAAAAAGTGGGGGATAGGATTCTTTATTATTCTGATGCTGTTATTTTTGGTGCAGGGTTCATCTGTACAGGCAGCCGGTACGGAAATGAATTTATATGCGATGTATCTTGGAAATGATGATAAGGGAGATTCTGTTCTGCTCGAATCAAAAGGGGAGTATCTCTTGATGGATCTGGGGGTTGCAAGTCATGCAGACGCAATTATCAGACAGCTGCAGGCGGTAAATGCCCAAAAGATAGATGTATATTTGAGTCATTTGCATTTGGATCATGCAGGGGGAGGAAGCGGAGACTTCCTTGCAGGGCTAAAGAAGTTGGCAAATGCAGGAATCCAGATTGAGACTATGTATCTGCCTGACAGAAGTCTTGCGCCATTGTCTGTCGACTATGCAGCAAAGTATCAACATTTGGAAGAGTTTATGAAGGGGAAGGGAAATATCCGCTATTTACAGGTTGGTGATACATTGTCAGTCGGCGATGTGACAGGTAAAATTATAGGACCGCTGAACGTGGACCGTCTTAGTCCCGAGATGTACCGGGGACTGGCTGACAGCGGGGATGGAGAATCAGAAGCGGGTCCCGAATATACATATTATGAGAATAATTGTTCTCTGGCTGCTATTTTTACCTGCGGTGATACCAGATTTTTTACAGCGGGAGATTGTCTGGAGGATGAAGCTGAATTTCTTGTAGAGAAGTATGGCAGCACTCTGAAATGTGATATTATGAAATTGTCACACCACGGTACAGGTTCTGGAAATACCGCTGCGCTGCTTGAGGCAGTGTCTCCGAGGTATTCGTTTGCCTCTAATACAGGACAGACTTCGGTGAATCCGCAGACCGGGAAATGGAAAACGAATGTGGCGGTTGAAAATGCTTCCCGATATGGAATGTGCTATCTGGTGGGAAGTCAGAAAAAAACTCTGATTTATCAGGTACAAAATGGAGCAATAAGAATGTATGAAGGGGAGACATGCGCCTCGGGTAAGTTCCTGACAGGATGGCAGCAGATCATCGGGGCCGACGGTAAATTCCGGAAGACAGATGTGTATTATCTCGATCAGAATGGAAAGCCGTTGACAGGGGTACAATATATTGATGGACATTATATGTATTTTGGGGAAGGAGGATGCATGGAATATGGCAATTACAGTGCAGATGGTACCTACCAGTACTGGAAAAGCTATGGTGACAGGAGGAGGTATTTTACATATTTATCAGATCGGAAATATGCTTATATGACAGTGGGATTCCGTGAAATTGGGAATACGCTATATTATTTTGATAAAGATGGTTTTAAAATAGAGGGCAGCGGTAAGACAGAGAGGATTAAAATAGGAAACAATTATTACGCTGTGGGAAAGAGTGGAGCAATTACTCGTAAAAATTGGGCTACAATAGGGAGTAGTAAATATTATTTTGATTCCAACGGAGTCATGAAAAAAAATTATAAGGTCAAAATTGGTCGGAATTATTATATTTTTGGAAGTGATGGCAGAATGCAGCGTGCTTCAGCCGGAAAGAAAATTGTGACAGTTGCCGGGAAAAAATATTGTGTGGGAATCAGCGGTGCACTTGTAACACATAATTGGGCCACTGTCGGAGGCAGTAAATATTATTTCGGTAAAAGTGGCATTATGCTAACGAATTATAAGGCTAAAATAGGAAATAATTATTATTATTTTGGAAGCAACGGTAAGATGGTAAGGGCATCAAAAGGAAAGAAACTGGTGAGGTCAGGGAAATATACATATTGTGTAGGCATTAGTGGAGCGTTGGTTGTCCGCAACTGGGCGACGGTTGGAAATGATAAGTATTATTTCGGCAAAACGGGAAATATGCAGAAAAACTACAGGGTAAGAATCGGAAAAAGTTTTTACTATTTTGGACGCACCGGGAAAATGATTCGCAATCAATCGGTAAAAATCGGTAAAAAACGGTATTATTTTGGCAAAAACGGTGCAATGTACCGAGATAAAAATATAACAATTTCTGGAAAAAAATATTATTGCAGTAACACAGGCGTTATGAGGCCAAGATAAAATATCAGGGTTTGGTAAAATGAAAAATATAATACATGACAATCAACTGTTATTGAAAAAAATATTGCTGATTCTTTATGATATAGCCGCCGTTGCCGTCTCTGGCATACTGGCGCTGCTCATTCGTTTTGAACTGGACTTTTCCCAGATACCGGAGCAGTTTCTCGGTCCATGTATGAGGCACAGTTGGATTATGATGATCCTGACGGTTCTGGTATTTTATGCATTCCGCTTATATACCAGCCTCTGGACCTATGCTGGCGCGGTAGAACTGTTAAATATCGTGGTGGCCGGAAGCCTTGTCGGGATTCTTCAGGTGGTGTTTTACGCGTTTGCGGACATACGGATGCCGCGTAGCTACTATCTTTTATTTACGATTATATTAATTATACTCGTTTTTGCCAGCCGGTATTCCTACCGGGGGCTTCGAAGCCTGATTGAGCACGTGCGCGGTGAGGTCGGAGGAGGCGTGCATCGTGTCATGGTTGTGGGCGGCGGCGCCGCGGGAAATGTACTGATTAAGGAAATTCGAAACAGCAGCCATATCAGGAAAAAGGTTGTTTGCGTGATAGATGACGCTCAGAATAAAATCGGCAGTTATATCCACGGTGTCAAAATTATGGGCAACCGCTATGAAATTCCGCGTCTTGCGAGAGAGCTTGCGGTGGATGAGATTATCATTGCCATGCCGACTGTTTCCCAGAAGGAAATCAAGGGGATTCTTGATATCTGTAAGGAGACAGGCTGTGAGTTAAAGCGCCTGCCGGGCATCTATCAGCTTGTAAACGGTGACGTCAGTGTCGCAAAGCTCAAGGATGTGGATGTCAATGACCTGCTGGGGCGGGAGCCGATTCAGGTTGATTTGTCCTCTATTCTTGGATATGTGTCGGGAAAGACCGTGCTTGTTACCGGAGGGGGCGGCAGCATCGGAAGTGAGCTTTGCCGTCAGATCGCGGGACATAATCCCAAACGTCTTGTGATCGTGGATATTTACGAAAACACAACCTATGACATTCAAAATGAGCTGCGGCGCAAATATCCTAATTTAGATTTGGTGGTGCTGATTGCCTCTGTGCGCAATACGAAACGCATGGATATTATTTTTGAGACATATCGTCCCGATATTGTATACCATGCTGCGGCGCACAAGCATGTCCCGCTGATGGAGGACAGCCCGAATGAGGCGGTTAAGAATAATGTGCTCGGTACCTGGAAGGTAGTGCAGGCGGCCGATAAATGGAAGGTAAAGCGTTTCGTGATGATTTCCACGGATAAGGCGGTCAATCCCACCAATATAATGGGGGCCACCAAGCGCATTTGTGAAATGATTATCCAGACCTATAATAACCATTCCGACACGGAATTTGTCGCGGTGCGCTTCGGAAACGTACTCGGCAGCAACGGCAGCGTTATTCCGCTGTTTAAAAAACAGATTGAGGCGGGAGGGCCTGTGACCGTGACGCATCCGGAGATTATCCGGTATTTTATGACGATTCCCGAGGCGGTTTCGCTGGTGCTTCAGGCCGGGGCCTACGCAAAGGGCGGCGAAATTTTTATCCTGGATATGGGAGAGCCGGTAAAGATTGTGGATTTGGCGAGAAACCTGATTTTATTGTCGGGACACAAGCCGGACGAGGATATTAAGATTGAATTTACCGGACTGCGGCCCGGCGAAAAATTGTATGAGGAAATGCTCATGGCGGAGGAAGGAATGCAGGATACCGCCAATAAGCTGATCCATATCGGAAAGCCGATTAAGATGGATGAGGAAAAGTTTATGAAACAGTTGGAGTATCTTAAGGATTACGTCGTGCAGGAACCCGAGGATATCAGGCGCGTGGTGCAGGAAATCGTTCCCACCTATACGCCGGGACAGGTGGAAAGCAGGTAAATTGCGCCTGTTGCAGTGGAAACGGCAGTGTGCTATACTGAAAAAAGTGTGTGGATGAAAGAGGGAAAGAGCATGAAGCAGCATATTTTTTTGGCGTCTCCTCATATGAGTGAGGAGGGATATGAGCAGCAGTATATCAAAGAGGCGTTTGATACGAACTGGATTGCTCCGCTCGGGAAAAATGTCACTGAGTTTGAAAATGAGATGTGCGAAAAATTAGGAGCGAAAAAAGCGGTTGCACTGTCCGCGGGCACGGCAGCGATTCATATGGCTTTAAAGGCCTGCGGTGTGGGTCGCGATGATATCGTATTCTGCCAGTCGTTGACATTTTCTGCGACAGCGAATCCGATTACATATGAGGGCGCTGTTCCGGTGTTTATCGACAGCGAGGAGGAAACCTGGAATATGAGCCCTGCCGCACTGGAGCAGGCATTTGAAAAATACGAGGGTCTTGGGAAAAAGCCGAAGGCGGTTCTGGTGGTGCATTTGTACGGTCTGTGCGCGAAAATCGAAGAAATTGCGTCTGTTTGCAAAAAGCATGGGGCCGTCTTGATTGAGGATGCGGCGGAGAGCCTCGGCACGACTTATAAAGGAAAATATACGGGAACCTTTGGCGACTACGGAATCATCAGCTTCAACGGCAATAAGATTATTACCTCTTCGGGCGGCGGCATGCTGCTTTTTAACACGGAGGATGCCGCGGAGAAGGCGGCAAAGGTGCTTTTTTGGGCCACGCAGGCAAGAGAGCAGGCAAGATGGTATCAACATAAAGAAATAGGCTATAATTACCGTATGAGTAATATTGTGGCAGGAATCGGACGGGGACAGCTTAGGGTACTGGAGCGCCGCGTTGAAAAGAAGCGGGAGATTTACAAATATTACAGAGAACATATCGGAAATCTGCCGGGCATCTCACTGATGCCTCTGCGTGAGGAAAGCCGCAGCAACTGCTGGCTTACCGCGATTCAGGTCGCGGATGAAGCAGGTGTGAAGCCGCTTGACATTATGAAGGCCCTGGAGGCGGATGATATTGAGAGCAGGCCCGTCTGGAAACCGATGCATTTACAGCCGGTATTTCATGACTGCGATTTTGTGTCAGAAATTGAGAACCTGCATATCGTAGATGAGGAAATGGGGGCAGACAACAGTATTGCCGGGACGCTGTTTCGGAGAGGCGTATGCATGCCGAGCGATACGAAAATGACCAAAGAGGATATGGAGCGAGTTTGCGGTGTAGTCAGAAAATTGTGGGAGAGAGAAGATGTCTAGTTTTTATAGTATTGAAGAATTGCAGCAGATAGGTTTTAAGAGCCTGGGTGAGAATGTACTGATTAGTAGAAAAGCGAGTATATACGGTGCAGAAAAAATGGAAATAGGAAGCCATGTACGAATTGATGACTTCTGTTTTTTGATGGGGAAAATCAAAATAGGTAATTATGTGCATATTGCACCGTATTCCAATTTGGTTGCGGGAAATGCGGGAATTGAAATGCAGGATTTTTCTGGTGTATCGTCAAGAGTTAGCGTCTATGCTGTGTCGGATGATTATTCAGGAGAGGCATTGACAAATCCCACCGTTCCGGCAGAGTTTACAAAGGTTGTTGAAAAACCGGTAAAAATTGAAAAACATGCGATAATTGGTGCATCATGTGTTGTTTTACCAGGTGTGACAGTGAGCGAGGGAAGTTCATGCGGAGCAATGACACTTGTGAATAAAAGTACGGAGCCCTGGAGCATTAATGTAGGTATACCGGGCAAAAAGATTGCGGGTAGGAAAAGAAATTTATTGGAGATAGAGAAAAAGTTTAGAGAACATATGGAGGAATAAAGGTGGAATTTTCTATAGGACAGGAGAAACGTATCCGAAAAGTAATAGATGAGGAGGCAGTGAATCAATTTGCAGAAGTTTCCGGTGATTGCAACCCTCTCCATATAAATGAAGAATATGCCCAAAAAAGTATTTTTGGTAAAAGAATTGCTCACGGGATATTATCGGTATCTTATATTTCTGCGGTTTTGGGAAATGAGTTTCCGGGTGTAGGTACAATCTACATGGAACAGCATACAAAGTTTCTAAAGCCTGTATATATTGGAGAGACGGTGGAGATTTTGGTGCGTATCAAAGATATCAAGGGGAACAAGGCAGTTTTGCAAACCGATGTTATAAAGGAAAATGGAGAAATTGCTATAGAAGGAGAGGCATTGGTTCGGTTGCCATAATCTTGAAAGGGAAATTTGAAATAAAAAATGTATCGAAACGGTATAAAAAGAATTTTGGATTTTATATTATCATTCATTGCGATTATTGTCTTAAGCCCCGTGATGCTGGTCGTGGCGGTACTCGTACGCGTAAAGCTGGGAAGTCCGGTACTGTTTAAGCAGCAGCGGCCGGGGAAAGATGAAAAGATATTCCGGATGTATAAGTTCCGAACAATGACGGACGAGAAGGATGCGGAAGGCAGGCTGCTGCCGGACGAAAGGAGGCTTACGAGATTTGGAAAATTGCTGCGGAGCACCAGTTTGGATGAACTTCCGGAGCTTTTTAATATATTAAAGGGAGATATGAGTATTGTCGGTCCAAGGCCGCTTCTGGTTGCGTATCTGCCTCTGTACAATGAGAGACAGAAGCACCGCCATGACGTAAGACCCGGTTTTACGGGATTGGCACAGGTGAATGGAAGGAACAGCATTAGCTGGGAAGAAAAATTTGAGTGGGACGTCCGGTATGTAGAGCACGTCACCTTTTTGGAGGATTGCAGGATTATTTTAAAAACGGTGAAGGTTGTGCTCGCACGTGAAGGAATATCAAGCGATACATCGGCTACGATGGAAGCATTTACCGGGACAAAGGAGTAAAGCCGCGATGAAGAATGTTTTGATTGTAGCGCAGGCAATTACACAGGATTATTTAGATGTGCTGACAGCGGCGTTGGGCAGCGGAATCCATGTGGATGTGATGACTGGAAGCAAGATATCCGGAAATGTGATTTGTTCACCAAAGCATGACCCAAGGAGCTTGCGGACACGCTTCGTATGTTGGTTCCGGCATTATAGATTTGTAAACAGATGGAAGAGGAAGAACCGTCAAAAAAAATATGACCTTATTTTTATGGTATCTAATCCGCCCATTAATTCTTATATCGGACTGAAATTAAAAAAACAGTTTCACGCTCCGGTATTATATATGAACTGGGATTTATACCCGCAGTGCATTGAGTACATGATAAAAAATCCAATTGCGCAGTTTATTTGCAGATTGTGGCATAGTTGGAACAGCAGAAATTATCCGAAAATTGATAAAATACTGACGATAGGAAATATAATTGCAGAATCAATAAATAAAGACCTGAAACAAAAAGTTGATATTGAAGTAATTCCGATTGCTGTGGATACAAAACGGCTAAAGCCAATTCGTAAGGAAGAAAATCCATTTTGCAGGGAGCATGGGCTGACAGAGGACTTTGTTGTACTTTATTCAGGAAAAATGGGGTACGGTCATAACATAGAATTGATTTTAGAGGCGGCCGAAAAACTGAAAGAACATTCAAAAATTCGATTTGTATTTATCGGAGAAGGACCTAAGTATGCACTGGCTGAGCAATTTATAAAAGTACATGGGCTGAACAATACAATGTTATTTCCACTTCAGCCAGAAGATGTATTTCCGTTTTCCATGGCGTGCGGCGATGTAGGAATTGTTTCTCAGGAGTCATCAATGGCTCAGTTGTTTATGCCGAGTAAAACATATAGCATGATGGCATGTGGAATGGCGATAGTAGGAATCTGCAGTGGTCATGATGACTTGCAGCAGTTAATTTCTACAAGCTGTTGTGGAGAGGTAATAGACAGACCTGACTCGGATATGCTGGCAGATGTGTTGCTTCATGTTTATCAGAACAGGGAGTTATTAGAAAAATACCGGAAAAACGCATTGCATGTGGTTAGAAATAAATACGCCAGAAACGTGGTTGTTCGGCAATATGCAGATATGTTTCGGAATTATTTGAGATAGGAGATAATGATGAAGATATTAATACACGTCAGAAAATGGAATAAGAATTTTTATTGTCGATTGGCGGAGCAGGCATTTGATAATCCTGAGATTACAACTGTTTCTGATTTTCGTGGACTCTCTGATATCTGGAGCGGCGAATATCTTTATCATGACTCTTATGATGCCCCAAATGCAACATTTGAACAGGAAAAAGAAGATATTATCGCGAGATGCAGATTCTTAAGGAGTCTGCCGGAGCAAAAAGCGGAGGAACTGTCGCGTCGGTTTTGGAACGGCATGGAAGAACTGTTTTGTCAGCAGCAGTTTGACGTGGTGCTTTCGGCGATTATTGACTGCTATACGATGGATATTATTGAGCGTATAGCCGAGAAAAACGGATCGAAGTATTTTTCGTTAGTCACAAGTTTTGTGCGGGGGTACAGCCGTTTTACAAAGAGGGGAGAATTATATCTCGCCGACAGGAATGTTTCGCAGGAAGAAGTTAATCAAGTTTTGGACATGCTGTTAAACGACCAGTATAAGGTTACGTTCAGCTTAAATCAGGAAAAAAAGAACTTTGAGACACTAAAATATTTTGTGAGACGCAGGCTTGTTGACACTCTGTATTTTCCGTTTATGAAGCGGAAAGAAAGGGACATATGGAATTATCATTATAACACACTATCCTTCCAGGAGGGAAGCTACAGGGATTATTCCGTTAAAAATGCGTCTAAATATTATAAAAAAATTTCTGAAATTCAGATTTACAGAACGAGCGTTTATGTCCCGCTTCACTATTCTCCTGAGGCTACGGTCGATTATTGGTGTGATGATAAAAAGTGGGCGTTCTATGAGGAGTCAGTCATTGATGTCATAAGAAAGTCAGATAGGAATGTTCAGTTCATTGTAAAAGAGCATCCGGCTATGTATGGAAAACGAAATATAAATTTTTATAAGGCATTGTCTGCCATGCCGAACGTGCAGATTATCCATCCTTATGAAAATAGCAATCAACTGCTGCGGGAGCTTTGGAACGTGTTGGTTTATACGGGGTCAGTTGGTGTTGAAGCGCTTTTGCGTGGGAAAAAGGTTTTTACAGTTTCAGAAAATTATTATTCCGGAATTAGCAGTAATATTATAAAAGTAGATCAAATCAGGGAAAATGAGCTTATTGGAGAAAAACTGGAGCATGATAATGAAAAATTTATGCATTGTCTGTTATCGGGAATGTTTCAGGGCAGCTCCACGGCGGGACGAGATATCGACAAGAGCGACTTGGCAGAGATAGCGGCAGAACTGCGGAGGATTTATGAGAGTGGAAACCAAAGGAAGCTGGAAGAGTAAAATAGCCAGTACGGCAGTTATTTTAGGACTGTGTACGATTTTGGCAAAACTGTCATCCTTTGCGAGAGATATTGTGCTTTCCTTTGCGTATGGCGCTGGGAGCACGAGCGATGCATATTTGGTGGCAGTCTCTATTCCGACCGTTTTATTTACAGGAATACTTACTGCTATTTATACATCATATATTCCGATGTACCATGAAATAAGAGTAGAAGATAAAGAAAAGATTAATAAATATACCAGTAATGTCCTAAATGCCGTAATGGTTTTGGCGGCACTGGTTGTGGTTATATTTTTGCTTTTTCGCAATGAGGTTGTATATCTGTTTGCGGCCGGCTTCGAGGACGAAACTTTTAATTTGACGGTAACTCTGAGCAGTATTAGTATTTTTGCGATTTTGTTCATGTCCGTGCTGTATGTATTACAGGGATTTTTGCAGGCAAACAATCGTTTTTATCTGGTTGCTGTTTTTATGGTGCCTGTTAATTTAATAATTGCTATTGGAATTGGAATGTCATATTATTACAGCAATAAGCTTTTGATGGCAGGAGCCATTGTGGCAGCGTATGCGCTGGTAATTCCGGCTTTTTGGCAGCAGTCAAGAAAGAGCGGATTTCGTTATGTTCCATATCTGAATGTGAAAGATACTTATCTGCAAAAAACAATTCTTGCAGTTTTGCCGATATTTGCAGGACAGATGCTGGCTGAGATAAATAATATCGTCGACAAAAATATGGCGTCACGCCTGCCCAGCGGGTATGTAACCGCTTTAGATTATGGGTTTAAGGTTGCTGCTATGGTTTATGGAATTTTGGCATGGCCGATAGCCACGATGATATATCCAAAATTATCGGCGTATCTGTCGGAGGGTAAGGGAGACGAAGCAAAAGCCACGGTTCGAAAAAGTATGGAGTTGATTGGAGTTATTATTATTCCGGTTACACTGATTGTAGCGGTTTTGGCAAAACCGATTATTGAATTATTTTTTTATCGGGGGGCGTTCACCGAGGAATCCGTAAATATTACAGCGCAGGCCCTGGCGGTTTATGTCATCAGCGCGATACCGATTGGTTATAGAACGGTTCTGGAAAAGGCATATTATGCAATGAGGGAAACGAAAAAGACCGTAATATTTTCTGCGCTGGGTATTATTGTAAATATCGTATTGGATATTTTGCTGTTAACTACTTGGAGACATATTGGACTGGCTTTTGCGACGACATGCTCTTGTTTTGTCACTACTTTCTGTTATATATTCTGGCTGAGTAAAAACAAAATGCCGGGTCTGTTTGATCGGAAGTTTTTACTTTCTCTTATACAGACGATAATTTCTGCGGCCGTTATGCTGGCTGTGTTATTGAAAGTTAAGGACATATTCTACCAGGGAATCATCGGTAGTACGGGTAAAGTGTTTTGGTGCTTGATTTTGATGGGGGGCATCAGTGTCATTGTGTACGCTTTGGTCTGGATAATTATGGAAGTGATAAAAAGGAGATTGCATGTAAGCTAGGAAGGCTGTTGTTTTATAAAACGTGGCAGGATGTTGGTCTGACTGTGTAAAAGGTAAAGTAGGTTGAAAAGAATGATGCAGATTTCTGATTTTGTGATAGATGAAAATATGACAATTATGGATGCTGTAAAGGCGATTGACCGTAACGGAAGGGGAATTGCTTTTGTATGTGTGGACGATAAACTGAAAGCTGTTTTAAGCGACGGCGATATCAGGCGTTATATTATGAGTAAAGGAAACATGATGGAAAAAGTAAGTCATGTCGCTAATTACAGTCCCAGGATGATAAAAGTAGGAAAGACGCTGGATGTAAAAAAATATATAAAGGATAATCGGATTACTGCGGTACCGGTGATTGATAAAGAAGATTGTATTGTGAAAATCTGTTTTAAGGATGGGGAAGAAGTTTATAATACAAACAGAATCCATGTTCCGGTGGTAATTATGGCAGGAGGGAAAGGAACACGCCTTTATCCATATACTCAAATATTGCCGAAGCCGCTCATACCGATAGGGAATAAGACGATTACTGAGCATATCATGGATCGTTTTCTGGAGACAGGCTGTTCTGATATTACTATGATTGTAAATTATAAAAAAAGATTTATCGAAACCTACTTT